>DASVYU010000014.1:0-8344 GCA_036391995.1 Patescibacteria group bacterium | reverse complement strand
CGAGAAGTGTAGTAGGTGATGTTCTTGCACTCAGAGCACTTGAGCTTCACCAGATTTTCCTTAGTCTTTGTAGCCATAAGATTAGCTTTTAGCTTTTAGCTGCATTAGCTTTTAGCAAAATGAACTTAAAAGCAATTATCTTTATAAACTTTAAAATTCTTCATTGATTGTTGACTGGCAACTGTCACACAAACCTGAGCCTAGAGAGAGAATCGGACTCTCGGCCTCTTCCTTACCATGGAAGCGTTCTGCCACTGAACTATCTAGGCGCACACAATCCCCTCTTTTTATAACATAGTGGGCCGGGCAAGATTCGAACTTGCGAAGGCTGAGCCGACAGTTTTACAGACTGCTCCCGTTGACCGCTTGGGTACCGACCCTAAATTTTAAATCTCCCTATACTTCCTTATCCAATCCTTTATTAAATTGAGCAATTTTTTGTCCGCGTATCTGATATGAATCATTCCGTGCGACATCTTATCTATCTTGGTTTTATCAAAATCTGTACGGATATACGGTTTGGTGAACTGTTTCTTGTCTATCTTGGTTATCTTACTCCAATAATTGATATTTTGTTTAATATTTTGATTGGAATAAAAATAGCAATATACACGTAATTTTTTTTCATCAATACCGCAAACTTCCCTCAAGAATTTCATGAACAAAGCAATCATATCCTTGTCACTATTGGCAAAATCCACTATAGACCCTTTGTCCGACTTATATCCCTCACCCCAATACAACATTGTTCCAATAACCTTTAATGTCCTTAGTTTTTCTGTCTTTAATTTCTTCAACTTGAAAGATGCTTCCAGTTTCCCATATCTTATCGCATTGCTTTCATTTGATTTCCTTCTTGGCAGCTCATGCCTTCTCATGAAATAGATAACCGCACCAATCCCAACTTCAAATTTATCTGCAATATCTTGCATGCTTAAGCCTTCTTTATAATAAAGATTCCTGACTTTTTGCAATTCTTTTTCACTTATCAGCGCCATATATGCATTTTACAATGAACAACAGAAAAATGCAACAGATTTATGAACCATTACATTTGACCTGAGCCACCCACCGGATTCGAACCGATAACCCACTGTTTACAAAACAGTAGCTCTACCGTTGAGCTAGGGTGGCAAACAAAAAACATTATCGCATCATTTCACAATACTTTCAAGCTTGCGGATCCTCAGACGAGCTTTGTGATGAGCCGGGCTGAGCTTCAAAACCTGCTTGAAGCATTCCAATGCGTCGCGATAATTCTCCCCTTCCATATAATAATCTCCCAGCCTTTCATAAGCTTCAATATCGCGAGGATTGACGGCTATACGCTTGATCAAAGCATCCTCAAGCCTTCCTTTTGATAGCGGTTTGACGTTTGCCTTTGATCTTACGATCGTCCTTGAAATCATAGGCCTGGAAACACTCACTGGTTTTGCAGCTGCCACAGTGTCAATGAACTGCACTTTTTCATTAGCATGAGCATGTTCCTTTTCAGCATCTTGCGCTGCCTGCTCCATAGCCTCCTGGCGTTGTTGAAGCTGCTTGAGCTTCTTTTGTCTGCTCTGCCTTATGGAATGAAACCACTCATTGCTCATGTTGTGAAACTTGAGCGAGAGCAGTTTGGATCTATGCATCAGCCTTTCCAAAAATTTCAAAAAGAACTGGCTAAGCGCCATCCTAAAAGCATGCATCCTCGTGCCATTGAATTGCGAGGCAACAGCTTCCTGCACAACCATCTCTTGCTGCGGAATGCGTTCAATCTTGCGGAACAAGAAAACGATCAGCATAGAAGCGCTTGCGATTATTATGATCGGTGGCAATATATAATACAACATGCAATATAACTATATAATATCTCGGCAATTATTTCAAAGCTTCTTTCTTGACTACAACTATGCTGCCGTCTGACATACGCAGCTTTATTTCACCAGTAAGAGCATTAAGCTCAATCACTTCGCCTTTGCCATCTTTCGTTTTGACAGCACTGTGTACCTCTGGCATGCCAGCAAGCATTTTCTGATATTGCGCCGCTTCATAAGAAAGGCAGCACATCAGTCGCCCACACACTCCGGAAATCCTTTCGCTTCCCCTGTGCGCGATCTGCTGGACCCTTGCCATATCAATTGAAATGCTCGGCAAGCTGCCGGGAAAGCGCAAACAGCAAAGATCTCTTCCGCACACTCCGCAGCCGCCAAGCTTGCGCGCCTCATCTCTTGAGCCGACTTGGTGCATGCGCACACTGCGATGGAATATTTTCGAGAGATTCTTCACTAGCTCGCGAAAATCCACGCGCTCATCAGCTGTGAATAGAATGATCGTGTTGCTGCCATCCAGGCTGACATGCACATCGACAAGCTTCATATTCAATCCCAAACGCTTGATCTCACTTTTGCTAAGTCCTAATATCTCCTCTTTCTTCTCCTTGTTCTTCTCGAAAGTATCCACATCACGCGCAGTGGCCTTGCGTACGATTGCCACATCCTTGGCATCAGCTTGGATTTCGCCGTCCTCTACAGTTCCTATTTCATTGCAAAGATCTTCTTTCACCACAACCATATCTCCACTTTGAAGCTCCAGTTCGGTTTTGCACTGTCTGGAAGCTTCCCAACCATACACTCGCACTGAGTATGCGTTCATAATCCCACTATATTAAAATCTTGAATTCTAGAGTTCGAGGCGTGTAAATTCACCTACCTGGATGTTTTCGCCCATCTTGCCGATGCTAGCAATAATCAATTCACCGATGGTCACACTAGGATCTTTGACGAAACCTTGCGTCAGAAGAGCTGCGTCTTCACGGAATTTCTTTTCTTTGCCAGCCATGATCTTTTCCAACATATCGGCGGGTTTCCCTTCGTTTGCCAACTGTTCTTTCCAGATCTCTTTTTCCTTGGCAACCATTTCTTCAGAAACATCTTCCGGCTTGATGAATTGAGGATTCATAGCGGTGATGTGCATCGCAATGTCCTTAGCAAGCTGCTGGAATTCCTCGTTGCGAGCCACGAAGTCCGTTTCGCAAAGAAGTTTCACAAGGGCTCCCACGCGATTGTTTGAGTGCACATAGGAAACAACAACTCCTTCGCGAGCCTCGCGATCAGCTTTCTTGGCTGCTTTGCTCTGCCCTTGCTTTCTGAGAATTTCAATGGCTTTTTCCTCGTCACCGCCGGCTTCATCAATGGCTTTCTTAACTGCCACCATGCCAGCTCCGGTGCGCTCCCTTATTTTTTTGATAAGTTCCAACATACCTAAATTTGAAATTTAAAATTTTAAATTTGAAATTGATTTTTGTGTTTAGGCTTCAATAATAGCCTTGTAAGCATAGCTAAGAATGAGTCTCAAAGAAGAGATCGCGTCATCATTGGCTGGAATAGGAAAATCCACCATCGAAGGATTTGTATTGGTGTCAGCGATCGCAATTACAGGAATACCCATTTTTTTGGCTTCTGTAATGGCCAAAAGATCCTCCTTGATGCTGGTTGCAAAAATCGCACCAGGAAGCTCAGACATGTTCTTGATGCCGCCCATGCGCTTGTTCATTTTCTCCAGCTCTTCATTTTTGCGGGATTGTTCGAATTTGGTGTATTTCTTGAATTCTCCACGAGCCATCTTATCTTCAGACTCAACCAAATAACGGGTGCGTCCGCGGATAACTTTGAAGTTCGTAAATGTTCCACCAAGCCAACGTTCGATCACATATGGCATATTTGCTGCTTCTGCTACATCTTTGACGAGATCCTTGGACTGCACTTTTGTTCCCACAAAAAGGATGTTTTTGCCGCTTTTCTTGACTTCCTTGATGAATTCCATAGCTTCCTGGATCTTCTTTTGAGATTTTTCCAGATCTATGATGTTGATGCCTTTGCGTGTCGTAAAGATGTATTCATCCATCTTGGGATTCCTGCGAGCTTTCTGATGACCGAAATGCACGCCACTCTTCATCATCTCTTCGAGGCTAACCTCGATTTTAGACACATTAAGAGCAGTAAAATGGTTTTCACGCTCTTTTTTTTCGCTGACAGCAGCGGTTGCAGCCTGTTTGGTTGCTTTTTCCATAATGTTGTTCCTTTTTGCCGCGCCGACCAAAAAATCGGCTCAGCCACCTACTATTCCTTTTATTAAGCCAAAATCCCGAGAACTCGGGACAGGACTGGCCTGGAACAGTATGCTTTGTAAGGTTTATTAATACGCTGTTTAGTATAGCAGAGTCTCACCCCTTGTCAATTCTTTATATATATGCTATCCTGCACGGGTACTTGAAGGTATTTTGCGCTAAATTTAATCACATCTAGCTAATTCAACAAGCATATGAAAAAAGGAATCCACCCACAGTATTCAGACAAAGCAACCATCACCTGCTCTTGCGGAGCTGTTTTGGAAACAGGCTCAACTCAAGAAACAATGCACGTGGAAATCTGTTCTCACTGCCATCCTTTTTATACTGGCAAGAAGAAGACCATAGACACAACCGGTCGCGTTGATCGCTTCAAGAAATTGGCAGAAAAAGCTGCAGCTGCAAAGAAAGCCACTCCAAAGAAATCCAAAACTGAAAAGAACGCAGCCAAGAAAGAAAAAAAGAAGTAGATTCAAACCCTATTACACAAAAAAGATCCCGCTCAATTGGGATCTTTTTTGTTATTCCTATATTCCAAAGCGTTCCTAAAAGACTGTGTGTTTCTGCAAGTTGCAATTCTTCCTGACCCAGTCCAGATCGAATTCATCAAGTTCCCTCCTTTGGCCATTCAGAATGAAATATTCTTTAGGCTCAACGCTTTTGTCATCAATGCCAGGCATGGCATTATTCACCCACTCGCTCGGGCATTGCTGCAGCTTGTTCTGCGGAAGAGAAATGTTTTTTTCTGACTGAGAAGTATTTTCACTAGAAGATGGAGCATTAGCTTTTTTGCCAATCAAGAGTGCGGCCACAACCGCAAGCAAAGCGACTACTATTATCACGGAGTATGTTTTTTTATTTTGCATAAATTGACTTTTGCCTTATTTAGGCTATAATTATACTGTTATTATATCAAAATATCATGAAATCACAATTAGAAGCAGTCAAAAATGAATATAGGCAGATCCAAGCGGAATTAAGCAGTCCTGAAATTCTTTCTGATTCCAAAAAGATGGCCAGTCTTGGAAAAAGGCAGGCTGAGCTTTCCGATTTGGTTTCCAAAATAGAAGAGCTGGAAAAAGTCGAGTCCGACATGAAAGGCAATGCCGAAATCATCAATACGGAAAAGGATGAGGAAATGAAGGCCATGGCTATGGAAGAAAACATTGAACTTTCCAGAAGAAAGGAAGACCTGGAAAAAGACATTGAGATCATGCTGCTACCCAAGGATCCCAATGATAGCAAGAACATCATCGTAGAAATACGCGCCGGCGCTGGCGGCGATGAAAGCGCTCTTTTCGCAGGAGATCTTTTCCGAATGTATTCACGCTACGCTGAAAACAACCGCTTTCAGATTTCCGTCATGAACTCCAATCGCAGCGACTTGGGGGGGTTCAAGGAAGTTGTCTTTGAAATGAATGGCGATGGTGCATATGGCAAGATGAAATATGAATCCGGCGTACACCGCGTGCAAAGAATCCCAGAAACGGAAAAGCAAGGACGCATCCACACTTCCACTGCCACTGTTGCCGTGCTGCCTGAAGCTGAGGAAGTGGATCTCGTCATTAATGAAAAAGATTTGCGCATCGACACTTTCGCTTCCTCTGGTCCTGGCGGACAATCTGTCAACACAACCATGAGCGCCGTGCGCATTACCCACCTTCCGACAGGCGTGGTGGTTTCTTGTCAGGATGAGAAATCCCAGCACAAGAACAAAGACAAGGCCATGAAAGTCTTGCGCTCACGCCTCTTGCAGATCGAAGAAGAGAAAAAGGCCAAAGAATTAGGCGACGCACGTAAGAGCCAGATCGGCACAGGTGACCGCTCCGAGAAAATCCGCACATACAACTTCCCACAAGACCGCATCACAGACCACCGCATAAAGCAGTCCTGGAGCAACATGGAAGGCATCCTAAACGGCAACATAGAATCCATCATCCAAGCTTTGCAAGAAGAAGACATCAAGCTCAAGATGGGTAAGACAGAATAAAAACTTCAAAAACCCCTCTGCTCTCGTCTTCTCTTATATAAATTCTCAGTAAAGCCACCTTCTTCCAAAAATTTCTTCTCAAGAGATCTTTTTTGTTGATCCAAAAGAAAATTCGTTCTGGTTATCATGTCGACCATCACATTGACAGCTGTTTTTAAATCTTGAGGTAAAGGAGGTGTAGGAGGTAGAGGCTCATTGTCTTTTATAAAAATCCTAAATCCCCTCTCCCTCCTTAACCCCTCAGCATCCCAAACTCCAATCTTATTCAAGCGTGCCAAATCCTTGTAGTCTTCAAGCAACTCCTCGTAGCTTCCCCTTGAAACTCCGAGCATTTTTATGTAGCCTTTGAGACTTGTTCCTTGCATGGCTCCTTCAGCAATGCACTGCTTTGAAGAACGCGCAGCCTGATCCATTTGCTGTCTTTGGCGCATGTTTTCTGCGCCAGTCACAAATAAAGACAAAAATTCCTTATTCATGTCATAAATGAAGACGGAATATTTATAGGTGAGAAGTTTTTTGTATGGAGGTTCAGACATTTTTGTTTTTTTATTTTTTGAGCCAGGGCATTAGCCCAAAAGAAAAACATGCATTTCGCACAATGGGCGGGCTTATGCGAAGTCGCGAAACAAAATCGTTAGATTTTTTGCGCGGCGATTTCGCATAAGCTGAGTTCAGGGATGTCGCGAGCTTTGCGAGTGACAGAACTGGACGAAGCTGTAAGGCGCGCCATTCAGGGAAAAGGAGCGAGCAACGCGAGCGATTTCCCTGAACGTTTAAGTTTATGCGATATTTTGCCCGCTTCTTTAATTGTAATTTATCAAGAGAAAAGGGCAAAATATGGGTTGAAGAAATTTTTCGTTCCTAAATTTAAAGTCAAAAAAGAAAAATTTCCGAATCGCATAAACTTTGTTCTGCGATGTTCCATTTTTTGAGACCAAAAGAAATAATTTTTTGTTTTTTGCTTCATATTAGCTATTTTTGACAATTTAGCCATTGCAATCTTTGACATAAATACAATTTCGTGCTAGTATACAAAGTCCAACCCAGGACAATCCACGAGAGGAGGCTTTTATGAAAGCAATGACGATTGAACAGAGAAAAGCCATGGCAACGCTCATCGCAATTCTCACACCCATGGCCATCATTGGTGTCATTGGCACAATCTGTATACCATTTATGGCACCTATTGCAAAAGTAGTCTACCCGCTTTACGACGTAGCACTTGCCTACAGTATCTGGTGGGCGCACAAAAATGGCGGATACAAGGACGTATACTAGTCCTCAACTCCTCCGATCTGGCCGTCTGTTTAACTCATGTAGTTGAGCAGCCGGCTTTTTTTATTATCCAAAAATCAAAAAATTATTTCTTTTAAAAATGGAATTTCGCAGAACGTTTCGCGACATCTGAAGTTGCGCTCGTGAATATTGCACAAAACTCTGATTATCACATCACCTAGATTATATCATCGAACTTTACTACTAGAAAGCGCAATTTGGCCGGAGTCCAGAAAGAAATTTTTTATAATTTTCCTTAATATAAGAGCTTTTTTGAAATTTTTGTTCTAAACTGATTGACATTCTTTCCGATGAATTATATGATGTATCAATTCAATAGAAGTACATTCTAAATATTGCGAGGTGTAACATGGCCAAAATAAGATTTGTGGGACTTCAATCCTCGGTTATGACTTCTAAAGATCACAATGGGAGTCCTAAAAACCTCGAGGAGCTTGGCAAAATGTTTCTCAAGGCTTCAAAGTTCAACCAAGGGAACAAGGGCAATTCATTGACTTGCACAATTACCGTCGATGGTGGCGCGAGTCTGCGAATTATCGAGGAAGAAGAAGGCCTTTCATTTTATTTTCCAGCCCAGACATGATTTATGTCACTCGCGAGACTGCAGTCGCCCACCGATACGTTCGGAGGCGACTTTTTTTGTGATTAAAATTTCAAAAAATCTCTGCGACTAAAAGAATTATAAAAAAATTTGTTTCTGGCGTAGCCAGATGTCGCGTGTTGTGCGATGTGCTGCACACCTTCTTTCTTGGCAGCATTTCGCACAATGGGCAGCTATGCGATGCCCCCGAAGGGGGTTTGGGCACAGCCGCATAGCGGGAGTAATGCGATGTGTCGCTACGCTTATCATACATAAGTTCCCTTTTTTGTTTCACAGCCCAAATCGCAGAGCTGCCCATAATGCAAGATGGAGCGAGCGTAGCGGAGCGACATTTTGCATTACGTTC
>DASVYU010000013.1:0-27707 GCA_036391995.1 Patescibacteria group bacterium | reverse complement strand
CGAGTTGTTAAGCTAGGGCAAGATGTTGAAAGCAAGGACCTTGATGAAGCTAATCAGGAGGTGGCTGAAATATTAGGAAAGGAATTTGCAATATTTAATGATGTGGAAATGTTTGATCAAGCATTGGCTGCCATTTGGGATAAGATTAGGAATGCTAATATATACATAGAAGATAACAAGCCGTGGGAATTGGCAAAAACTAACCCTGACAATTTCAAGCATGCTATGAGGCATCTGATTGGACAGTTATATGTGATTTCCGCACTGCTTTCGCCATTCATGCCTGAAACTTCCGAAAAGATCAAGCAAGCTCTGGAAACCAAAGTTGCCGAGCCGCTTTTCCAGAGAATAAAATAATGCCTATAAACCTGCGAATCTGTAATATAAATGGATTGAGGGGAAATAAAATAATTTTGCTATTTGTATATTCGTAATAGATTCGTAGTTCGTAGGGATGGATGCCCTATTTAATTCACAAGATTAATTAGAAATCCTATGAGGATCGCAATCAGCGGCAATGTCTATATGTTGCCCGACATTCTGGAAGTGCAGGAAAAATTGGAAACCAAGAAGCACGAGGTTGTTCCAACTTTTGAATTCGTAGAGGATCTGGCCGAAAGCAGTGAGAAGAAAAAACAAAAAAACCGCAAATCTTTCTTTGAAAAAATGAAGCAATGTGATGCGCTGCTGGTTGTGAATGTGACATCCAGAGAGGGGCGCAAGAATTATGTCAGCGGCAGCTCGTTTTTGGAGATGGGATTTGCCCATGCTCTGGGGAAGAAGATATACCTCTTGCAAGGCATGCCGGAAGTTTCCTATAAAGATGAGATCCTGGCTATGAAACCGACCGTACTTAATGGAAAACTGGAAAAAATAAAATAACTTATTTGAAAAATCCTACCATTATACGAATAATCGTAGGATTTGTCTTTTTATGTATTTTGATACTCATGCGCATGTCAATTTCAATGCTTTCAAAAACGACGGAGAGAAAACGCTCCGCCGCTGTCTTGATGCTGGCATGAGCGTGGTCAATGTTGGCTCGCAATATTCCACCAGCAAAAGGGCTGTAGAATATGCGCACAAATTCGAAAAAGGCATCTTTGCGGCTGTCGGCATCCATCCTGTGCATCTTAAAAAGGGCAGCTTCACCTATGTTGATCCGTTGGAATTGGAGGAAGTTGAAATTCCAACAGTTGGAGAAGTTTTTGATTATGAAAAATATTTAGAGTTAGCAAAAGATGAAAAAGTTGTAGCGATTGGTGAAGTTGGTTTGGACTACTATCATTTTGAAGAAAGTGATGATAATGAAAAATTAATAGAAATTCAAAAGAAAACACTAGTTGAATTTATAAGGTTGGCTAATGAGGTAAAAAAGCCCATCCTGTTTCATTGCTGGAAGCGCTACGATGATTTATTGGGAATTTTATCTCAACATCCTGTAGAAAAGAAGGGTGTTGTCCATAGTTTTACAGGCAGTTATAAGACTGCCAATAAGTTTATTGAATTAGGATTCAAGATCGGACTCAATGGTATTATCACATATGGCGAAAGTTATGACCGCTTGATAAAGGAAATAGATCTTGGAAACATCGTGATTGAAACTGATTGTCCGTATCTCACGCCGCGTCCTTTGGAAAAAGGCAAACGCAACGAACCGCTTTTCGTTTCGCATGTGGCGCAGAAGATAGCGGATGTGAAAGGGATTTCAGTTGAAGATGTTGCAAAGGTCACTACTGAAAACGCAAAATCAATCCTTGGCTTATAAGCATTGTCATCCCGAACTTGTTTCGGGATCTCGAGGAGCATGAAACAATATTGTGTTTATATCACAACAAATATGAATAACTCCACTTTGTATATAGGAGTAACCGGCAATCTTCCGAGAAGAATCTATGAACACAAAAATAAATTAGTTGATGGCTTCACTAAAAACTACAACGTAGATAAGTTGGTTTACTTTGAACAAACAGAAGATGTCCAAAGTGCTCTAAGAAGAGAAAAGCAGCTTAAGAATTGGCATAGGGATTGGAAAATAAACTTGATAAATAGCTCTAATCCTGAATGGAAAGATTTGGCTGATACCCTTCTAGATACTGAAACAAGTTCAGCATGACAATTAAGTGGGAAAAGAAAAAAGCCGCTGCGCGTCGATGCTGCGCAAGCGGCTTTTGATGGTTGAATAAAATGGTCACATGAAAACTATTTTGTATATTTGAATATAACCCTGGTAGTGACCAGCCCTCGTGAATATATGAATCTTTGCCTTCTTTGCTTTTTCAAGCTCACTTCTGAAATGGCTGACGTTTTCTAGGTCATACTTTATGACAACTTCATTGCCTTGGACCAATTTTATGTATCCATTGTGACGCCCGTTCTCTTGACCGTAGCGATCGATATTGGGCCCTTCTTCGCAGTAGTCCACTACTATGCCTTCCAGATAAGTTTCTTTCGGGGCATCTTCTTTTTTTGAGCACCCAAAAGAAAGCAATAATACTACACAGGTTAAGATGGCAAAAGCTTTTTTCATTTGTTAAAGACCTCCTGGGATATTTTGAGCATCAATACTCAAGGTATTATTTTGGCATAATATATAAAATATGTCAACATTGGCCATGTTTTACAAAACTCCACTACTATATAACTTCATATAGTAGTTTTTCAAATTCTACCATTCTACTTCATATGGTAAAAAATTAATTGTCGGACAAAAGAAAAAAAGCCGCTGCGCGTCGATGCTGCGCAAGCGGCTTTTTGTGCTAGGGTTGTGTTGTTTAAGCACTCATGGAAAGTCACCTTTGCTGTCTGTGTGCCGAGAGGTTTTTATGCGATATTTACTTTCTACAGCACATGAAATATTTTCTGCCGCCAACTGCTTGAGACGTTTTGTGATTGCCTCCGGGAGATCCTTTATTTTCAAGACGGATATCTGCTCGGTTGTTCTTTTGATTATGTGCTGTCCGCTAGCTGCGTTGTACAGGAAAAATCCCACGCTCTTGCTTTCGTGTATGATGGGGAAGGTGAAGGGATTTCCAGTAAAAATAAGGCAGTAATTTTCGCTGGCACCATTTCCTGACTTTTCAAGGCTTCCTCCCAATTTCTTTATTTCGGGAGATAGTTTTGTGTGGGATTTGCCCATAATCAAGCCGAGCTTGGCGCCGACAAAGTTCTGCATGTGAGCGGGAAGCTTGATTTTTTCAGCCAGTTCCTGCATGACCACCTTTTCGAAATGAGATATAATGTCCATCCGCAACTCCTTTTTGTCAAAGAATAACTGGCATGGCCAGTCTTATATTATACTCCTTTTAGGCAAAAAAGTCAATAGTAGGCGGATTTTTGCCTATTTCTGGCTAAATTGCTATTGACGTATCTTCCTTTTCGCGAGATAATGGGAACCGTGGTGTTTTAATAAAAGCAAGGAAAAATGGACTCCAAAAACAAGAGCAATATTCCTTGGTGGCAGCCGGGCCTGGTGCTTTTCGTGAGGCTCTCTGGCTGGATCGCAGGACCGATCATTGTGGCGGTCTTTGTCGGCAAGTTTTTGGACAAGAAATATCACAGCGAGCCATGGCTATTTCTGCTGAGCGTGGGAATCGCATTCTTGATCTCGATGATTGCCTTGATAAAAATTGGCTTTGCAGAATTTAAGAAAATAGAAAAAGAAGATAAGAAGAAATAATCATTATGTCTGAAGCACAAGGACAACAGAATACGCAGGAAGTTTCGCACGAATCCACTCTGTTTGCGGAACCGATTGCGCACTTTGGCAGCTTCACCATTACCAATTCTCTTATCATGAGCTGGGTCACCGTCGTTGTTTTGGTGACTTTTTTTGTTGCCGCGGGAAAAAAAGCCAAGAAGAATGCTAAGAAGGCTCCGCGCGGCATCCATAATCTTTTTGAGATCATCCTAGAGCAAGCGCTAAACATGGCAGATGGTGTGACCGGCAGCCGCAAAAAGACTGCCAAGCTTTTGCCGATTGTGCTTTCGCTTTTCCTTTTCATTCTGGTGAACAATTGGCTCGGACTTTTGCCTGGTGTGGGAACAGTAGGCTTCGTGGAAACAGGGGAGCATGGGAAAGTTTTCGTGCCTCTCTTGCGCGGCGCGACAGCTGACCTCAACACGACGCTGGCCCTTTCGCTTTTTGCAGTTGTTGCTTCGCACTTGTTGGGAGTGCTGACTGTGGGACTTTGGAGCCATTTCAATAAGTTTGTGAATCTGAAAGCTTTTGCGCAGATATTCAAGAAAGCCAGAAGGGAACCAGCCATCATCATGGTAAACCCGATCAAGATATTCGTGGGCTTTGTGGAAGTGATCAGTGAGATCGCCAAGGTGGCTTCGCTCAGCCTTCGTCTTTTCGGCAACATTTTCGCCGGCGAAGTTTTGCTGGCTTCCATGATGGCGATTTTCGCATTTTTTCTCCCGCTGCCGTTCATGTTTTTGGAAATCATCGTGGGAATCGTGCAGGCATTGGTGTTTGCCATCCTGACGCTGGCTTTCATGTCAATCGCGACGACACACGAGGAGCATTGATAATCAAAGTAAGCCGTTGGAAATTTTCGAAAAAATATTTTTTGCTCGCCTTTCCCTCTCGAGTCGGCCGGACGTCGCAAAAAACAATTTTTCAAAAATTTCTAAATATTTAGAAATTAATAATCAATTTAATTCATTCGAGCATTATTCCTTCTCCCCATAGAGAGAGAAAGAAAGGATAATGTGCGGATAAAAAAAGCATGGACCTTACAATGCTTGCAAAGGCCTTGGCAATCGGCCTCGGATCAATCGGACCAGCTATCGGTATCGGTATGATCGGAGCCAAAGCTATGGAATCGATCGGTCGCAATCCTGAAAGCGCAGGAAAGATCTTCGTTCCAATGCTTCTGATGGCAGCGTTCGCTGAAGCTGTAGCTATCTACGCTTTGGTTATTGCATTCTCGATCAAGTAGTTTCAAATGCCTCGTTTGTAGAAGCGGGGCAGAATGGATTTATTTGAAATTTAATTAATGTCATTCCGGACTTGATCCGGAATCCAGGATTTGTATCTACAGGCAATAAAATTATTACAAACTTATTTTATTACAGTTAGATGAAAATATCCTGGATTCCTGCCTACGCAGGAATGACAGGAAAATACTATGGAAGAACTAATTAAGACATTCCAAATCGACTGGAAACTTATCCTGGCACAGCTCGTGAATTTCGCGATCGTTTTTTTCGTGCTCAAGAAATTCGCCTATGGTCCAGTGCTTAAGATGATGAATGAAAGGACTAATAAGATTGAAAAAGGGATCAAAGATGCAGAGGAATCGCACAAGAAGCTGCTGGAAATAACTGAAAAGGAAAAAGCCGTGCTGGTGGAAGCCAAGAAGCAGGCACAGGAAATTGTGGCCAAAGCTGAAGAAGTTGCAGTCAAGAACAAAGAAGAAATTCTTGTTGAAGCCAAGGCGCAAGCTGAAAAGATCCTTATTGAAAGCGCCAAGAAGATTGAAAATGAGAAGAATCAGATGATGGCTGAAGTGAAAGCCCAGGTGGCAGAGCTCGTGGTGGCAGCGACTGGCAAAGTCATTGGAAAGAAGATGGACACTGAAAAGGACAAAGCATTAATTGCTGAAGCTATCAAATAATCATGAAAGTAACCGCTCAACAATACGCACAAGCGCTCTTGGAACTGACAGACGGGAAATCTGAGCAGGAAATTTCTGCTGTGGTGGAAAAATTCGCTTTGCAGCTCAAGAAGGATGGACAGCTCAAAAATATTGAAAGGATCATGCAGAAATTTTCCGCGCTGTTCAATAAGCAGAACGGCATCGTGGAAGCAGAGGTTGTCAGCAGGGAAAAGCTTGGCGCAGAAATGATCAAGGAATTGGAAAAATTCATCAGGGAAAAATATTCAGCAGATGTGGTAGCGATTGAGAATGTTGTTGATGCGGATATCAAAGGCGGAATCATTATCAAAGTCGGAGATGAGATTCTGGATGGATCGGTAGCGACGCAGCTCAAGAAGCTCAAGAAAACGCTTAGTAATTAATTGGAAATTTCTATAATCATAATTCTATGAACAAGGATTTTATCATCGAGCAGCTCAAGAAACAGATCGAAGGATTCAAGAGCGAAGCCCAGATGGAAAAAGTGGGCAAGGTGGTGGAAGTGGGAGATGGTGTAGCTCGCATCAGCGGCCTCTCTGATCTCATGGCCAGCGAAATGGTTGAATTCCCAGGCGGAGAGATCGGCGTAGCGCTCAACCTCGAAGAGGATCGCGTGGGTGCTATGATTTTGGGAAACTACCTTAACATCAAAGAAGGCGATGAAGTCAAAGCGACCGGCAAGATTCTTTCTATTCCTGTTTCTGACGCGATGGTTGGACGCGTGATCAATCCGTTGGGACAAGCCGTGGATGGCAAAGGCGACATCGATAGCGACACTTTCTATCCAGTGGAAAAGATCGCTCCTGGTGTGATCACTAGAAAATCCGTACATCAACCCCTGCAGACCGGTATTAAAGCGATCGATGCTCTGATTCCGATCGGACGCGGACAAAGAGAACTCATCATCGGCGACCGCCAGACAGGCAAGACTGCGATTGCCATCGACACCATCATCAATCAGAAAGGACAGAATATCAAATGCATATATGTGGCGATCGGACAGAAAGAAAGCAAGATTGCGCGCATCGTAGGCGAGCTTGAAAAGAATGGTGCTATGGAATATACCACTGTGGTCGTGGCTGGCGCATCTGATTCATCTGCGCTCTCATTCATTGCTCCTTATTCAGGCTGCGCCTTGGGAGAATATTTCATGGACAAGGGGCAGGATGTGCTGATCGTGTTCGATGACCTTTCCCGTCACGCTTGGGCCTATCGCCAGATTTCCTTGATTCTGAAGCGCCCACCAGGACGCGAAGCTTATCCTGGAGATGTGTTCTACTTGCATTCCCGTCTGTTGGAACGTTCTGCTAAGCTCAATGAAGATTTCGGTGGCGGAAGCATGACTGCACTGCCAATCATTGAAACTCAGGCTGGCGACGTGTCAGCATACATTCCAACGAACGTCATTTCTATTACTGACGGACAGATCTTCTTGGAATCAGATCTTTTCTATAAAGGCGTGCGTCCAGCTCTTAATGTTGGTATTTCTGTTTCTCGTGTGGGAGGAGATGCTCAGATTAAGGCTATGAAGAAGGTGGCTGGAAAACTGAAATTGGAACTTGCGCAGTTCCGTGAATTGGAAGCTTTCGCGCAGTTCGGATCTGATTTGGATGAGAAGACCCGCGCTCAGATCGAACGCGGCCAGCGCACCATGGAAATCCTGAAGCAAGGACAATATGATCCGATGGCTGTTGAGCATCAGGTGGCAATCATCTATGCTTTGTCCAATGGATATTTGGATGATGTGGCAATCGCTGATGTGCGCGCTTGGGAAGTAGACTTCCATAAATATCTCGACACGCAAGCTAAAGAAGTGATCAATCTCATCACGGAACATAAAGCTCTCAGCGATGAAGTGATTGCAGCGCTCGAAAAAGCAATCAAGGATTTCAAGGAAGTATATCAGAAATAGAATTTGAAATTTAAAATTTTAAATTTAAAATCAATAACAAATTTATAAATTTTAAAAATTGAAACATTAAAAATTCAATTAAAATTTCAAATTTAAAATTAAAAATTATCAGTTATGGCCTCCGGCAAAGACATTCGTCGTCGTATCAAATCAATAAATAGCACAAAAAAGATCACCAGAGCGATGGAGATGGTTAGTGCTGCCAAAATGCGCCGCGCAGTAGGCAGTGTGATTGGCGTGAGGCCCTATGCGCATGCTGCTTGGGGAGTTTTGACGAACCTGGCTCGCGCATTCGAATCATCACAGCATGGATTTTTGGCTGTGCGCCCAGTGAAGAATGTGCTGATGATCGTGGTGACATCGGACCGTGGACTTTGCGGATCGTTCAACACTCAGATTGCCAAGAAGATCAAAGAAGAAATCCTGCATCCGGAAAGATTGAAAGTGAATCGCATCGGCAAACAGAAAATCGAATCGACCATCAAAGATGAAGAATTGAAAATAGATTTCATCACAGTCGGCAAGAAGGGGGAAAGTATGGTTAGAAAAATGCAACGCGAGATCATTGCCGCTTTTGGTGACAGTTCCAAATTCATTGCGGCTGCCGACATCAAGCCCGTGTCCAAGATCGTGATGGAAGAATACCTGGCCAAGAAATATGACAAAGTCGTGACCATCTATACCGACTATGTGAGCGCGGTCACACAGCAGACCAAGATCCGTCAGATCCTGCCTATTTCGCAAATAGACATCGAAAAGCAGATTGCAGAAATGGATGTGCTTGCCAAAGAATACGGATTGGATGAGCCTAAGATTGAATATAAGGTTGAGCCGAGCCCAAGGGAAGTGGTGGAATTCATTTTTCCGCGCCTCATCGAGATGCAGATTTTTCATGCCATTCTGGAATCGGCAGCCTCAGAGCACAGCGCGCGCATGATGGCGATGCGCAACGCGACCGACGCAGCCTCTGAAATGTCCGCGGATCTAACTCTCATGTATAACCAGATTAGGCAAGGAAAGATTACCCAGGAAATAGCAGAGATATCAGCGGGACGAGCAGCACTCGAATAGCTTATTAGGCATTAGCTTCGTAGCTTTTCAGGTAAATGCGTATTGAAAAATAGTGTGTCATCCTGAACTTGTTTCAGGATCTCGAAGAGTTTCAAAGCTCCTCTGGATTCCGAAACGAGTTCGGAATGACAAAGAAAAAAGTAATTTGAAAAATTTGGGAAAGAAAAAACCGCCCCTAGAATATTCCAGAAGGCGGCAGTTGCAAGGAAAGACAAGAAGAAAATTCATCTTTTGTCTTCCAGGTCGGTTCCGAAGGTGACCCCGAGTTGACGATGTGAAGATCCGTCGGGGACCGGCATATCACTTGGCCAGGGCTTTGTACTGGCAAAGAGGTCTGCCAGTGGGTCTTTCCTGGGAACTGGTCTTGCTATGGTCCTGAAGTTTGTGAAGCAGAACCATAAGAGTCCAGGGAAATCCCTTGTGAATTCAAGGAAGCCCAGGACATGCTCCTTGATACTTTCTTTTCTGAGTTTGATTACTATCATGCGAAAGATAGCATAGATAGCGAGACCGACTGTTATACAGGTTGCGATTCGCATGCGTTTCCTCTTTTCTGCCCTTATGGGCGTGGAATGAACTACGTGAAATGTTGCTACAGGATTAATATAATAGTATACACCTAAATTAACAATTTGTCAATAATATAGTCTATTTTGGCCTTAAAAAGCCCAAAATCGACCATTGAATTATTAACGGGTTCACGAGTTCACGTGTTAAGAAAAAACGCGTTAACCCGTTAACACGTTAACTGAGTAATATATAAATTATGAATGTAGGAAAAATCAACCAGATCATTGGTCCGGTCGTGGATGTGGAATTCGGCGATAAGCTGCCGGAAATATACAACGCGCTGGAAATTCAATTAGGTGGAAGGGCCGCCTTCGCTGAAGCTTCGGCGAGCCAAAGCAAATTAGTGCTTGAAGTGCACCAGCACCTTGGAGGCGGCAAAGTGCGCGCAGTGGCCATGGGCTCGACTGATGGCCTGCGCCGCGGCATGGAAGTGACTGACACTGGCGCGCCGATCAAGGTGCCAGTTGGGCAGGAGACATTGGGTCACATGTTCAATCTGCTCGGCGAGCCTATTGATGGAAAACCGGCTGTGGAAGCTAAATTGCATGACCCGATCCACCGCGAAGCTCCCAAGTTCAAAGAGCAATCCATGGAAGCTGAGATTTTCGAAACAGGCATCAAAGTCATCGACCTCATTTGTCCTTTCGTTAAAGGTGGAAAAGTGGGACTTTTCGGAGGCGCAGGCGTGGGCAAGACCGTGGTGATCCAGGAACTTATCCGTAACATCGCGCAGGAGCATGGAGGCTTCTCAGTTTTTGCTGGTGTGGGAGAAAGGACTCGTGAAGGAAACGACCTTTATCATGAAATGAAAGACTCTGGTGTTTTGGACAAGACCACTTTGGTTTTCGGACAGATGAATGAACCGCCGGGAGCTCGCCAGCGCGTAGCGCTTTCTGCTCTCACTATGGCGGAACATTTCCGCGATCGCGAAAAGAAAGACGTGCTGCTGTTCGTGGACAATATTTTCCGCTTCACCCAGGCCGGATCTGAAGTGTCGGCACTTTTGGGACGCATCCCATCCGCTGTGGGTTATCAGCCAACCTTGGCTGAGGAAATGGGTAAGCTGCAGGAAAGGATCACTTCCACAAAAGACGGATCCATCACATCCGTGCAAGCCGTGTATGTGCCAGCTGATGACCTTACTGATCCGGCTCCAGCCACGACTTTCGGACACTTGGATTCGACTGTGGTGCTCAACCGCGCGCTGACGGAACTTGGAATTTATCCAGCCGTGGATCCGCTCGATTCTTCTTCCACCATTCTTGATCCGAACATTGTGGGACAAGAGCATTACGACGTAGCCTTGGGCGTGCAGAGAATATTGCAGCGCTACAAGGATCTCCAAGACATCATCGCCATCCTCGGTATGGAAGAGCTTTCCGATGAGGACAAGGTGCTGGTGACTCGCGCGAGAAAGATCCAGAAATATCTGTCCCAGCCATTCTTCGTGGCTGAGCAGTTCACAGGCGCTCCTGGAAAATATGTGAAATTGGAAGACACCATTCGCGGCTTCAAGATGCTTTTGAATGGAGAGCTGGATGATGTTTCCGAACAGGATTTCTACATGAAAGGCTCGATTGATGAGATTATCAAGAAGTAGTTTTGCACTTTGCAACTACTCAACTGTTTCCTCTTTCGGCACGCTCGCAATCGAAGAATCATGATTGCTCGCTCGAAATTCACTCTCGTTCATTATGGCCTCAAGAGAAAATAGTTTCGAGTTGCTAAAATATAAGTCTTGGAAAACAATATGTTAGAGCAGAAAATAAAACTAAAGATTACAACTCCCGAAAAGATTGTTTTTGAAAAAGAAGTTGATCAAATCACTCTTCCGGTTTTGGATGGTCAAGTTACCATTTTACCTGGGCATCGAAGTTATATCGCTGCTCTTAAGGCTGGAGAGATCATGCTGAAGAGTGAAGGCAAGGAGATGGAGCTGGCTGTTTCTGGCGGGTTCATCGAATTGCATGACAATGTCTTAGTGGTTCTGGCTGATACGGCTGAGCATGCTGCGGAGATTGATGTGAAAAGAGCCGAGGAAGCGAGAGACCGTGCTGAGCAGCTCAAGCAAGAAAAGGTTTCCATGGATGAAGTTGAATATGCTCGCGTGGCTGCTGCAATCGAGAAGGAAGCTGCTCGCGTCAGGGTTGCTCGCAAACATCACACTAAGCACGGCATAAAGATAGATTAG
The DNA here is from genome assembly GCA_036391995.1 of Patescibacteria group bacterium. Classification (GTDB taxonomy): domain Bacteria; phylum Patescibacteriota; class Minisyncoccia; order Moranbacterales; family GWC2-37-73; genus DASVYU01. The sequence goes on along the minus strand of DASVYU010000013.1, from coordinate 16,318 downwards.
CTCCCGCATAAAACACGCATTTTCTGCGTGTTTTTTGTTGGCTCAAAGTTGCGGGCCTTGACCCGTCGCTCGCGAGCGACGGGTCTTGCCAAGAATGAAAATATCGATAATTATTAAGGATATCGTTAAAAAAATCTAAACATAATCATTATGAAACTGCTGCAATTGCTTAGGATTCTGCTGCTGGGTCCAAGGGTTACCGAAAAGGTGGAGATCCCTAAAACTCCCGAAGATGCTGAATTTGAGAAGGTAGGAGAAGAAGTGAAAGAAATCGTGAAAAATCTCTACGGAGGCCGTTCTTTGCGCATCCGCGCTGTGGATGCCGGTTCGACCAATGGGGAAGAGATTGAACTTACAGCGCTTAATAATGCTTATTACGACATTGACCGTTTCGGTCTTTCTTTTGTGGCTTCTCCGCGCCATGCGGATATGCTTTTCGTGTCTGGCCCTGTCACGCGCAATCTGGAAAGAGCCTTGAAGACCACCTATGAAGCTGCGCCGCAGCCTTGCATAGTGGTGGCCTTGGGTGATGGGGCAATCGATGGTGGGATATGGAAAGATTCCTATGCTGTGGTCGGAGGAGTTGAAAAGGTGATTCCCGTGCATGTGAAAGTAGCTGGTGATCCTCCGCGCCCAGTGGAAATCCTGCGTGGCGTTCTTAGCGCTCTCCGTTCTCAAGAAAATAATTAATGCAACAATATGGACGTGAATGGTATCATTTATGGTGTTTTCGTTTATTTCCTTGCTTTGGCTTTGGCTGCAGCTCTTTCACTGTCAGGCAAATATCTTAAAAAAGCCGCCGCTCTTTTTGTGGGAGCCAATGTCATTGGTTTCATTACAGGGGCTATCTATTTGGCAAGATTCTCTTCAGAGCAGATCGTGCTGGCAAGATGGGAATGGCTTTTTCATTTTTCTCCAACGCTTAGTTTTTTGCCGGCAATCTTCTTTACTTTGATCAGCGGCGTGGCTGCATTGGTCGGAGTGTACGGTGTGAGATATTTGGAACTCTATGAGAAGACTTATGATCAGTCTTCGACTCAGTTTCTGACGATCTTGTTCGTGCTTGGCATGCAAGGCGTGCTTTTTGCCAATAATCCTTTCGCATTCTTGTTTTTCTGGGAAGTCATGTCCATAACTTCCTTTTTCTTGGTTATGGCTGACAGGACACAGGAATCTGCAAGGGCGGCATTTCTCTATTTCATCATGACTCATTTGGGAGCCTCGGCTATTTTGGGAGGCTTTCTGATTTTGGGAGGCGGTTCGCTGTTCTTTGATTTCTCGCAGCTGCAAGCAGCATCTCAGGCTGTTTCTCCAGCTCTGGCAGTCCTTTCATTTCTTTTGTTTCTTTTTGGGTTTGGATCCAAGGCTGGTCTTGTGCCTTTCCACGTGTGGTTGCCTGAAGCTCATCCGCAAGCTCCGAGCAACGTGAGTGCGCTCATGTCAGGTCTTATGCTGAAGATTGCAGTCTATGGATTTTTGAAAGTTGTGTTCAGCTTTGTTGGATTGCCATATTGGACAGGACTTGTGGTGATTGTTTTGGGACTTCTTTCGGGAATCGTGGGAGCGCTATATGCAGTGGTGGAGCGCGATATGAAAAAAGCCTTTGCTTACAGCAGCATTGAAAACATGGGAATCATATTTACTATGCTGGGTGTGTCGCTATATGTAATGCAGCGCAGCTCGAGTGAGGAGGTTGTGGTCGCGGCGGCAGCCATCACGGCTTTTGCTATTTTCCATGCCATTTCACACGCTATTTTCAAAACTGCACTTTTCTTAAGTAGTGGTGTGGTGATAAGCAGAGTGCATACAAAGAGTTTGGAGTTTATGGGTGGCTTGGCTAAAATCCTGCCAGTGTTTTCTTTTGCTTTCTTATTGGCGATTCTGGCAGCTGGTCCGCTTCCGCCATTCAGCACTTTCTATGGCGAATGGGGATTCATTCAGAATATGATCGGCTTGCTGCATGTTACTTCTTTAGGCACCTCGGTTTCGATAGTTTTGGTAACAACCCTTTCTTTCATTGGACTGATCGGCGGCTTGGCAATATTCGCCATGGTGAAAATCTTCGGCATTTCCATGCTGGGACTTAGCCGCGCTGAGCATATGGAAAAAAGAGCTGAAAAGACCGACATTTTTCTTGTGGCACCCATTTTGACTTTGAGTGTTGCTGCGATAGTGCTGGGAATTTTTGCCAAATCAATTCTGGCATCTCTTCTAGCACAAAGAGCTTCTCTGATTGGTCAAGTTTCACCAGTGCCATTCTTATCAGGGTTGTCGTCCGCGTCTGTGTTTTTTGTGCTAGCTTTCATGTTGGCACTGGTTTGGATGGTGAAGAATTATTTTGCTAAAGAAAAACTCGAAAGATCCTATCAAACTTGGGACTGCGGGCAGCCCATTGATTCCAGTATGGAATATACAGCCACGGCTTTTTCTGCGCCTGTGCGTTTCTTTTTCTTGCGCTTTTTGGGTCGCGACAAGGTTCTTAAGTCGCAGCCGGTGGTGGCAACCAATCCTTGGATCAGGAAATATGTTTTCGTGTTTTCCATCAGATCAGTCTGGAAAGACAAGCTATATGAGCCGATAGCTAAGATTTTGAATACGCTGGCACAGCGTCTCAGAGCAATCCAGAGCGGTCGCATCCAATACTATCTGCTTCTGCTGCTGGCTACATTAATCATTACTTTAATCGTCGTCCTATGAGTCAATTGATTGCAACGCTGCTGCAAGCAGCATTTGTCATTGCTATTGCTCCTTTCATGAGCGGAATTGTACGTATGTGCAAGGCGCGCTTGCAAGGTCGCAAAGGAGCATCACCATTTTTGCCATATCTCACAATTGCAACTCTTTTCAAAAAAGAGATGGTCATTTCAGAAGCGGCTTCTTGGGTTTTTCGTGCCGTGCCTTTCGTAGTGTTGGCAACTTCTGTTTCAGTGGCCTTCATTTTGCCGCTGCTTTTCGTGGGCGGGAAACTGGCATCACTCAGTGATTTTCTGATCGTAGGAGGAATTCTGATGATTGGTTCCATTTTCTTGGTGCTGGGCGGACTTGATCCGGGCAGCGCTTTCGGTGGCATGGGTTCCAGCAGGGAAATGACTTTGGCGGCCTTGGTTGAGCCTATTATCATCATGATCTTCGCGACGATCAGTTTTGTGACTGGCACTTTTGCGATTGATGGCATGGTGGGGCAATCCTTGATCTGGGCTCATCCATATCTGCTGCTTTCCGTAGTGGCATTCTTGTTTGTGGCGCTTGCTGAGAATGCGCGCTATCCAGTGGATAATCCTGCAACTCACTTAGAGCTTACCATGGTGCATGAGGCTATGATTCTGGAATATTCCGGACCATATCTGGCCATGGTGGAGATGGCTTCTTCCATAAAATTGACCGTTTTTGCCTTGCTTCTTTCCAATCTGATTTTTCCTTCGACTGTCTTGGGTGCTGCTGGGGTTGGTATTGTTTCGATTGCAACAGCTTTTGCGTATGGAATTGTTAAGGTTGTGATAGTGGCAGCACTTTTGGCGCTTTTGGAAACGACAATCGTGAAAATGCGTTTCTATCGCATGCAGGAATATCTCTCCATTGCCTTCATTACGGCTCTTTCTGGCATGGTTGTGGCTATTTTCGCAGTCTATGCCAAAATAGGCATCACTTATTATGCTATGTTTGGCGCTTTAGCAGTATTCTTCGTGATCTTCCTTTTTGGACATGCCAGGAGTCAGGCGATGCTGCGTTATTATGCGCTTTCGTCTCTGGCAATTGCCGGCATTGCGCTGAGCCTTTCTTTTATCAAGGAAGATGAAAAAACGCATCTTTGGATATTCGCTTTGGTGACGATCGCAGTCAAATCCATTCTGGTGCCGCGCATCATACGCAGCGCGCAGAAAAAATATAAGGATGTCATTGATCCGCGTTCTTTCCTTCGTCCGGCCTCCAGCTATTTCATTGCGGTTGTTATCTTGATTGCTACGTTTTTCATTCTGGAAAACACGCCGATCGTCGGACTTGTGGAATATTCCAGTCTTCTGTATGCATCCATTGCTTTGGTGGCTTTGGGGCTTGCAACAATGATCATTCATCGCAACATATTTTCTGAAATCATCGGATTGCTTGTGATTGAAAATGGAATCGCTGTTTTCACGCTCGTGACGGTGCAATCGTTGCCGCTACTAGTGGAACTTGGCGTATTTATTGTAACTGCAGTCAGCGTATTCATCTTATCCATATTGAGCGCACGTATCAGGGAGCTGCATGGCAGTGCTGATACTGAACAGCTCCGCAAATTAACCGAATAATATATGAGTCCATTTATTACAATCGCAATCATAGCCGTTGCTGCCATAACTGCAGCAGCTCTCAAGAAGCCGAAAGATATTTTGGGTAGTGCATGGGTCTTGGCGCTTTTAGGAGGCGTATCTGTTTTTGCTTATACTGTTCCTGTGATTTTCAATCCGGCAGCTCGCTGGTCTGATGATCTCTGGCTTTTAGACGGATTTTCTGCGCTGATAGCAACGATGGTGGCTTTCGTATACATCGCAGCCACAATCGTAGGAGTACGTTACATCGGTCATGAATTTGAAGAAGGAGTTGTGAATGCCAAGGATTTGAAAACATATTTTTCCCTTATACATGTCTTTGCGCTTTCCATGCTTATAGCTGTCATGGCCAACAATGCTTTGCTGCTTTGGATCGCATTGGAAAGTACGACGCTTTCTTCGACATTCTTGGTAGGGCTTTATCGCAAAAAGACATCTATTGAAGCGGCTTGGAAATATATCATCATCTGCTCTACAGGCATCACTTTGGGTCTTATTGGAATATTGCTGCTAGGGTATGGTTCGGTGGTGGCGGGTATCAAAGGCAGTGACATTTTCCTTATCAGTGCTTTGGCAAACAACGCGCATCTCATTTCAGCAGACATAGTGCGTTGGGCTTTCGTATTCATCTTCATCGGCTTTGGGGCTAAAGTCGGTTTGGCTCCGATGCACACCTGGTTGCCTGACGCACATTCCAAAGCGCCATCCCCGATTTCTGCCATGTTTTCGGGAGTTCTGCTTAATGTGGCTCTCTATGCGGTCATCCGTTTCAAGTTCATAACTGACAGTGCTATGGGGCACAGCGATTGGACAAATGGTCTATTGCTTTTCTTTGGAGCGCTTTCGATCATTATTCCAGCTTTCATGATGCTGGTGCAAAACAATTACAAGCGCATGCTGGCATATTCCAGTGTGGAGCATATGGGACTTATAACTTTCGCTTTGGCACTTCCTCCGATCGGAGCAATTGCTGCTCTGATACATATGGTTGGCCATACCTTGACTAAATCAGCTTTGTTCTTCGGAGCTGGAGAAATTCTCCTAGAATGGAAAACAACCAAAACTGAAAAAGTTAGGGGTCTGCTGAAATATGCGCCCTATACAGCCATCTTATTTTTGCTGGGGATTTTGGCCATCATAGCTTTGCCGCCATCCGCTCTTTTTGTGAGTGAATACACCATGTTTGTGAATGCTTTTGCGCTTCACCCAGTGGTTTCTTTGCTTGTTTTTGCTGCCCTCAGTACGATCGCTTTTTCCATGCTGCGCTCAACGATCTCCATGTTCGCATCTGGCAAAGAGGAAAATGTGCCTACGGAAATGAAGCAGAAATGGAACATAACACACAGCGTGATTGCACTGCAGCTGGCCTTGCTTGTCATTTTCGGTTTCTGGGTTTCAACTGATCAGGGAATCAATCTCATCAATTCGATCGCTAAAGATGCTATTTATATTTCACAAAAATAATATATGAATATCCAAGAAATCATCCAAGACATCGAAGGGCTGAAATTTGCTTCCAAGGAAGGAGATTTAGTGCTGGCAACAGTTTCTCGCGAGGATATTGCTCGCATTGCAACTGAGCTCACAGAAAAACACGGCTTGGTTTTGTCGCTTCTTTTCGGCACTGACAATCGCAAAGAAAATGGCACATTTGGCGTGCATGTTATTTTCTCAAATGACAAGGAGCATGAGTGGCTCAAGATTTCAGCTGAGATTCCGGAGAATGATCCTCGTTACCCTTCCATTACCGCGACTGTTATGGCTGCGCATTGGTATGAAAGATATCTTTCGGACATGTTCGGCATAACTCCATATGGCCATCCTGACCCAAGAAGATTGGTGCATCATGAAAATATCCCTGATGGTTTCCATCCCCTAAGAAAAGATATAGCTTTGGATGCTGATCCTGAAAGGGCGAACGTTGCTTATCCTATGCATCATGTGGAGGGGGAGGGTATATATGAAATTCCAGTCGGGCCTATTCATGCTGGCGTCATAGAACCCGGACATTTCCGCTTCAACGTGGCAGGCGAACGTATCCTGACTTTGGAAGGCAAGCTTTTCTTCACACATAAAGGCGTGGAGAAGCTTTTGGAAAGCAAGACGCCTGAGCAATCATTGCCGTTCATTGAAAGGCTTTCAGGGGATGTGGCAGCTGCCAATGCTGTGGCATTTGCTGAAGCTGTGGAAAAGATTGCAGGAGTGGAAGTTTCCGAACGTGCCCAGATGCTGCGCGCTTTGATGGTGGAATTGGAGCGTCTTACGATGCATATCCATGATCTTGCTAACATAGGCGGTATGGGAACAGGATATTCATTTATTGCAGCCAATGGTTTTCGCATCAAAGAAAGACTGATGCGTCTTTCAGATGAGATTCTGGGAAATCGTTTCTGGCGTGGACTTGTTTCCATCGGAGGAGCTTCCAAAGATCTCGACAAAGAGCAATTGGAAAAAATCTTGACTGTTTCCAAATATGCTCAGAAGGAAATGAATCATATCGTAGAGACAGCTTTGGGATCGGATGGATTTCTGGATCGCTTGCAGACAACTGGCGTGCTGCCGCTTTCCGCTGCCAAAGCTTTTGGCGCGCTTGGTCTGACAGCACGCGCCTCAGGTCTTGACTATGATGTGCGCCGCGATCATGCCAGTGGAGCTTATGCGAAATATCCTGTTAAAATCATCACGAAAAAAAGCGGTGATGTATATGCAAGATATCTCATGCGCGTGGAAGAGTTAAAAGAAACAATGAAGCTTATAGAGACTTTGATTGCTAACATGCCTGAAGGTGCAATCAAGACGGATGTTGTCATTAAAGACGGCTTTGCCTTGGGGGCTGTGGAATCTTGGCGTGGGGAAGTGCTCTGCGCATTGGAATTGAAAAACGGTGTGATCGAGCGTTGTTTCCCACGGGATCCGTCGTTTTGCAACTGGGCACTCTTTGGCATAATAGGACCAGGCAATATCGTGCCGGACTTTCCGCTCTGCAACAAATCGCTCAATCTTAGCTATTCCGGAACAGACATGTAAGAGCCTGTTCTCAATCTCCATATTCTGCTGCAATTCCCAAATTCCGGCTGCAAAGCTTTCAGATTTCGTCATGTTACCTGCGGGTAGCATTCCTCAACCTTCAAGCCTTTCGCGCGGAATTTGAAAATTTCGCAACGAAAGAGAGATTGCGAACAGACTCCAGAAGTGCATAACTTTCAAAAAGACAGTCTTTCATCAAGGCTGTTTTTTGTTGCAAAAAATGGCTTATTTCAGGCAAAAAAAACACATTTGGAACAATAGCCATACATATATAAGATGAATTTTTTCATGTTGACATGAATGCTTTTTGAGAGTAAAATCAGTAGTTGTACATAGAAATACACAGTAGTTTTTTGACAAATAACAAGGGAGTTTCTGATTATTGATATCTTATAGAAAAACCACTACAACAACCCAAGGAGGACATGCTATGCTGAATGCTGAGGAACTGTTGATTCTGAAGGGGTGGGAGGATAAAGGAGTGATCCTTAATCTCACTGATGGTGACCTGGCTGTATTTGCTGGTGACAGTGTTGCATTTTGTACGTGTGCAGACGGAAGGACTGACACATGTTGTCACAAAAGAAGACTCAAAGAGAGTTTCGTGATTGGTGCTGGTTCTGAAGCGGAACAAATTGATATGGCAGGAAGGATTTTATCTGGCGTAATGCAACATGAACAAGACTCTAATAGATGGTATGCTGGAGCCGCATTCTTTGCTCGTTCATACAAAAGCTTTGATGAATCTAATGCACGCTTTAGGCGCGATAAGGAAATTGGAAGAGGCAGAAGGATTCGCAAGTGGGATGATTTTGAAAACATTTTTCATTGGCCATGCGGAATGCTTCTTGATGATGGACACAAGCTTGAAGATCTGCTGTTGATGGCTCTTGAAGCACGTGAGTTTTTGCAGGAAGGTTTGCTTGATTGCAGGATTCATTCCTATCTTCATATAAGGAAAACGTGTCCTTTGTGTGAGGAGCCCAAACAACGGATTTTCAAGTTCAATCTGTAATAATCAAAGAATTCTTTATAAGTTTATAAAATGGGCTGTGATTGATTTACGATCACAGTCTTTTTTCTTTTTCAAAAAAGTATGTTATAATTTTATTAAACAATTCTTTCTTAAAAAATAAAAAACAAAAACCCTGTTGAATGGTTTGCTACGCAAAATTCAACAGGGCAAGCAAAAAGATGAGAAACAAAAAAATAATCATCGGCGGAGTTGCCGTGTTGGTTGCAGTGCTGCTGTTTTCAATCGTTGCAGTGCTGGTAAGCAGGGAATACAGGAGTGATTACGGCTACAGGAGGAATGGAAATTATGACCGTATGATGAATGGTGGAAATGGTTACTACATGATGTCGCAACTTTCAGCAGTTCAAGACAATTTCATTGCTCCTCAGGATGCTGCCAAAACCGGCGAATTGGCAATCATTGTCGGCAATCTGGACACCGCCAAGCAAGCGGTGACTGAAATTGCTTCCAGGGAAAACGGAAGCATATATGCAACCAGGATCGAATATTCATCCAATGACATCAAGAATGGTTCTATAGTTGTGGGAGTGCCATTGGAAAAATTCGATGACACGTTTTCGCAGTTGAAAACTGTTGCCAGGCAAGTAGTGCAGGAATCAACGTCTCAAGTGTCTGCTGCTATAACTCCAAAGCCTCAGCCGTTGGCTGTGGATCAAACCCAACAAGCAGCTTCGGATGCTCAAAATGTAGACAAGGAAACAGCTGTGCCAACGCAAAATGAGACACAGGCGGTGATTTCCAAGCCGCTGCAGGAAAAGGGTTATATCCGCGTGGTGTTTGCAGACTATGGAAACAGAATTGCTGCTGCTCCTGCAGTGATCCAATCAAGCGGTGAACTAGCTGATGTTTTGGGGGTTGGTTATCGCGGACAGGATCTGCGCAACAATCCTTGGGTGGTTCTAGCAATCAAATCCATTCTTTTGGTGGTATTGATTGCGCTGCTTGTTGTGCTCTTGAAAAAATCCTTCACTCACTGGCGAGGTTCCAAAGTAAAAAGGCATGTCATATTAGCAGAGAAAAAGGCTCCAGCAAAAGTTATGCGTCGCCAAGCTTCTAAGGTTCAAACATCTAAATCAAAAACGCGTCCACGAGTAGTGAAGCTTAAGAAGAAATAGAAAAACTTTTCAAATAAAAAATCCTTACCTGGCGTAAGGATTTTTTTGTTCGATTCTCTTGCAGCTATGATAAAACAAAAATCCCCATTTTATCAAATGGAGATTTTTCGTTTTTTGTGCGCCGTAGTGGAGGATGTTAGAACTTATTATGAGCAAAACCCTCCAAAAACTGAGGAAGACAACATTGATCCCCACGCTAAATATACCTAATAGGAGCTAGATTTGTCAAAATTTTAAGCTGTAGTATACTATAAAAATCAATAACTTATTCAAATTAAACATATGACCAAGGAAACACAATTTGATGAATTAGCCAGGATGATCAACAATGGATTTGAAGAGGCCAGGCAGGATAACGCTAAAATATTTAAGGAAATAAACAAAAGGTTTGATGACATAGATGATAGATTCGGGAGTATGGACAGAAAATTTGTCGATGTCACTGAACGTCTCGACCGGATTGAAGATCGTTTAGACAACGTTGCCTATAACTTCGATGTCAAGTCGTTGAATAAACGAGTAACCAAGATTGAGAATCTTCTTAAAACAAAAGGTCTGCCGGGATTTGCCAAGAACCACTAAAGGTGAATAACAAAAGAAACAAAAATGAACCTAGCTAGCTAGGTTCATTTTTGTTTCTGACTGTTCATTTATTAATCTCAGTCTTTCTTTACAAGCATCCGACACATCTCCCACCATTAGATGATAATTCTTTGGCAGCTTGCAGGGCTTGCCGTCAATTTTATCAGTACAATACTGTATTAATTCCGCTACATCATTGATTGTAAGCTTTATGTCTCCCATAGTTTTGTTATTACCTTTACTACCTATGGTACCCCGCTCACAATTTTTTGATAGGAGGGGATAATTGCCTTTTTAGTCAACTTTTTGTGCCCGAGGCGAGACATCTCACTTGGCGCTTGTGTGCCTCTTTGAAAACCCACGGTTTTCAATACTTTCCTCCACGGGAAAACTCCAGGTTTTCCCGACCCCTTTCCTTGTTCGAGTCTCTTGCAGTCATAATAAAACAAAAATCCCCACTGTGCCAGTGAAGATTTTTGTTTTATGGTGCCCCATAGTAGACAGGTTCAGAACTCTTGACTGGGTAAATATTGGCAAAGATATTGCTCAATTGCGGGATTCATTGAATTTGTTGACTTTTGGTGGCTTTAACTGTAGTATATAGCATCTAGGGCTAATTGATGTTATAATAAAGCCATGAATATTCTTCTTGAAAGAAACCTCAAAAAAGCTAAATTGTTTTTGCTTGGATCCAAAATATACAGAGAGCCATTCGAAGCCTATTATTTTAGGTTGCCTGAAAACATACAGGTTAACTGGAAAAGGGATGGTGATTTTATAGTTGGCAAGGTTATTGCCGAAAAAAACGAGTTTATGACACAAGGGAAATCAGCCGATGACTTTGTGGAAATGGTTAACGACGCTATTTATACGGTGTATGGAATTCCCCTTGAATATATGGATGCAATAAAAAAGGCACGCCCTTATTATCCGCCCGCTGAAATAAAAAAGCAGCTAGAGGATTTAAGTATCATGGGGAATACTCTTTCAATTAAAAGGAACAACAATGCTATGCAAATGGCATAGTTACTCAAAATCATGGGTAAATATGCCGATATTAAATCAAGAAAATTTATTAAATTGCTCAAGTGGCTTTCGAGAAAAAAACCGGTAGAGCTATCCGCGGGTGGTAAGCATAATCTTGCTATCACTTGCATACATACAGGAGAAAAATATCCAATTGCTTGCAGTCATAATTTAATGAATAAACACATTGTTGAGCACTTCAAGGAATGGCTGGTTCAAAGAGAATTATGCACCGAGAAAGAATTTGATGATCATTTGTGAAATTAATTTTCCAAACTGTATATGAAATGGAATGAAAAAGATTATGTAATAAAGTGTAAGGAAGTAGATGGTATATGGACAATTTTAGAAAAGAAGAATTATAAAAAGCATTTAAAGAAGCGACCAGATGTCTTCGATCCCCCAGTGTTTCCAAGGAATATTACTGAAGCTTTAAAAAGCCCACATTTCACCATACCGGGACTTACGCCTTATACGTTGTGTTATTACCGTAAATTATATAAAACACCGCAAGTCGAGATGTTTCTAAAGGTTATAACAATGCCAGATAAGGCAAGAATTAACAAAAAATTAGAAAGAGTTCATATTATAAAAAGTGCCATAAAATTAACGGAAATAAAAGAATTAATTTATGGTCACAAAAAGAAAACTTATCAATATGTTGAACCAGTATAAAAAAATAGAATTAGATAAGAATAAGATTACGAATCAATTACTTAGCATTTCAGAATTAGCTAAAAAAAATGATTGGGTTTTTGATTATGACAAGGAAATAGACGAACTTACATTTGGGTTAGATACTATGCCTAGAAATTCATTTCTGTTTAATATTAACAATGAAATAAATTTGTTTGTAACTCCAAATTCCAAAATTAATGGAATATTCATTGAATATTTTGCTCAGAATTATATTGAGCATAAACGTGAATTCAAACCAATACTTAGAGTTATTGAACATGAGGCAAAAAGACAGAAAATTAAAACTATTGATAAGGATGTTATAGTCACAGGTTTTGAAAATACAATAGCAATTGAAGCCTTGAAAACGTTGGCAGCAAAGCGAAAGCTAGTTAGTGCTGTTTAATTGGAAGGTTTTTATTAAATAGTCTGCTTGACTTTTTCTTACTTTGGTATATAATGGCAACAAGTACATTGAATAATTTGATCCAATCATGCAGAAGAAGTAAAAGTAGACGGGATTTTTTATGTTCCTGCATGAGCTCCAGTTGACCATTTGCGCCTAGTCCACCGAGAATTCCGTGCCTTTCAATTAAAAGAGGGGCGTTCCGCAGGGAGGGGTAGCAAATGCGTAGAATTGGTAATTTGATAGACGTCTTTTTGACGTACTAATAAGTTACCAATTCTACACATACTTATAAAAGACGACTATCAAACAGTCGTCTTTTATGTTACCCGAAGAAAATGCACGACAACCAAATATGAGGCTTCATGATCTGCCAGATTATAAAAATCTGGTGGCATTTTATGAGTTGGCTTTAAAAATTGATAAGCGACTACATCCTGAACTTTATCAGGATGAAATCTCGCAGCAAAACAATGATTGATACAATCATATTATCTATCCCACAAGACAAGATCATTTCTTTTGATCTTCAAAATCAAGGTGTTGCTCCTTGGGATCTGCAAGCACGAACGCATCAATATGATCGGTATGTCAAAAATCCTTCAAAAAAGGATTTGCAAGGCGGGCAATATTTTCCGTATCTTACGGGGTATAGCAGAAAAAATGGTTCAGTTATGACGGCACCATTGATTCGCGTGCAGTTTTCAGCCCCAAAGCTTCTTTTTCTGAATAATCTGGACGAGCTTGAAGAAAGCCGGCTTGAAATTATTGTGAACACATTGCAGGATCGTCTTTTGAAAATGGGGATCTCAATTGAAAAGGAAAATTTGCTAAACGCCTCGGTTTCAGTTGTGCATTATTCGCGAAATATCCAGCTTTCTGGCGGGTACACATCGCGTTTCATTATTGGCGAGTTGAACAAGGTAAATATCAGCAAATGTTTTGACCTTGCGCGGGCAAAATATCTTAATGACGGTGAATGCTTATATGCGCACACCAACGAGCAGGCTTTGGTTATTTACGACAAAGTGGCTGATCTAGCAAAAGGACAAAAGCGCGCAACAGACAAAGATCAGTCCCTATATCAGAGAAGCCTTTTTGAAGAACTTAATCACAAGAAGGAAATATTGAGAATTGAAGCAAGGCTTGAAAGCAAAAGAAAAATAAATTCGCTTTTCAAGAATCTTGGCTTTGATCAGAATCCAACACTGAAAGATGTATTTTCTGTTGAAAAAAGCAATGCTGTTTTGCTGAATTATTGGGAAAGAATGATTGAAAAAAACAGTCTTTTGTTATTTGCAAATTCTTCGACTCCAAAAGAACTGCTAAAACAGATTTGCATTGCAAGACCAAACACAAAAGGAAAATCCTCAATCTATTTTATGGGTTTAATTACGTTGATTCGCGACGGAAACGGTATGCGTGAATTGCGTGGTATTTTGAAAAATCACGCCAATGATCGCAGTTGGTACAGAATTGCGGGTGATATAACAAAAATCACAAAATCATTGCAAAAGCTCCGTCCGCGCGAATGGTATGATCAAGTTTTAACTGGAATTAGCCAATATAAACCATACCAAAATGAATAGTTGCAATGTAAATAATTGTAAAGTATAATGTAGACATCAATAATTTATTAACATTGATTGCTGTATGTGGAATATAGTAGCAATAATTATTTTGGGATTTATAATTTACGCAATGAGCAAAGACCAAAGTATTGAAGAATTGCAGCATAAAAAATTAAAAGATTTTACTCTCAATGACGTGTCTTTAGCGTTTTTAGCGATGGTGATTGTAATTCTTTTTGTTCAAGCACTGCTAGGCAAAATACACTAAAAAATTATTTGGAAAAAAATGAATAAACAAGAATTTTATACAGCCCAGGAATTAGCAGAAAAGTTAAGAGTAAATATAATGACAATTTACCGCTACATTAAAGCTGGTAAATTAAAAGCACATAAAATTGGCAAGGAATTTAGGATTAATGAAAAGGAATTTGATAATTTCCTAAACGAGGTTAAGACTAAATAATATGAAACTTAAGACCATCAATGAATTAAATAATAAGGTTTGGTATAGATTTCTCAAAGTTATTTATATAGGCTCATTCCTGTTCATACTGTTAATAGCTTCGGTTTTGCTTTATTCAAATTATCGAATGCCTGACAAGTATATTTCTCAAGATAAGCTAGTTAGTCTATTTATTAATGCTCCAAGTGGCGTTACGTTTGATGGTATTGTTAAAGAGCTCAATACAAAAGGCTACACCGTTCAATATGTAACTGACCCGCAATTATTAAATAATCTTGGCGAAGCCGTAAAGGCGAGCTACCCGTCATACAGCAACATGGGCAACGAAGATCTTGCTCAAAAAGTTGTGGACAAGGATAGCTATTTACTTTCAACGAAGGATTATTCGTCTTCATGGTTTCATATTGTATTTGGAATCGTTACAGATGCAATTGTTTTTTATGTAGCATTTGAAATATTAAAGAGAGCTTTTTATTACATTGTTTTGGGAAAAGTATTCCCTAAGAAATCAAATGAAGGCAATAGTCTTAGCTAGGGTTTCGACTGAAGAGCAAAAAGATGCGGGCAACTCTTTGCCAGCACAGCAGGCGCGGCTGCACAATCTCATTGATCGCAACCCTCATCTTTTGCTCGTAAAGGAATTTATTTACGACGAATCAGCATACAAAGAAAACCGCAAGAAGTTTGCGGAAGTGATTGACTTTATCAAAGCGCAAAAAGAAACCGTTGCTTTGTGTTGCGACAAGGTTGATAGATTGAGTCGCGACTTTTTGACGGGTATTGTTGAGCTGGAAAAACTGCGCCGTGAAGGATTGGTTGAACTATATTTTGCATCAGATGCAGTAACACGAATACACAAGGATTCAACTGCTGGCGAATTGTTTGCTTTCAATATGATGCTTTCGGGCGCGCAATATTATTCAAACTGTATAAGTGATAATACCAAAAGAGCAAATGAACAACGTCGAAGAAATGGCGAATGGAACGGAAAGACGCGCATAGGCTACAAGAACATCACGCTAGAAAATGGTAAGAAGGATATTGTATTTGATCTTGAAAGGGCACATCTTGTAAAAAAGATTTTTGAATTATATGCAACGGGTAATTATTCTTTAACTACGCTTTGGCAGGAAATTACCAAGATGGGGCTAGGTAACAATAAAGGCGAACCGCTGCAAAGAACATATATTCAAAAAATATTGAAAGATCCTTTCTTTTATGGCATGGCTAAATCTCAAAAGCATGGACTTTACCCGCACCGATACGAAAAGCTTGTGACGAAGGAATTGTTTGATCAGTGCCAGGATATTCTTGAGGGCAAGCGCAAGAGCCCAACTAAGTGCGCATCAAAACCTTTTCTGTTTAAGGGGCTTTTAAGATGCAAGAATTGTGGTTGTTTGCTATCGCCAGAAATTAAGAAGGGCAAATTTATATACTATAGCTGCACAAATGCCAAAGGTAACTGCAAAAGGGTATATGTGCCAGAAAAAGAGCTTCTGAAGCCAATTTTGAGCGTATTTGAGCAGTTTAAAAGCATACCCGACCAGATGCATCAGGATATTGTCGACGAGCTAAGAAAAACAAGTGAAGTTGAAGTTGAATTTCACAAGAATCAGATCGAAAGGATCAGGGCTGAATATGATCGCACACAAAAGAAGATTGATAATCTGCTTGATCTTCGTCTTGAACAGAGTATTACCCCTGAAATGTATGACAAAAAGTTGAATGAATTGAAAGACGCGCAGCACCGCCTGAATATAGAAATGGAAGAGCACACAAATGCTGATCACGAATATCATACCCACGTTTCAACGGTCATAAGTCTGTCAAAAAGGATGGGCGAAATATTTGAAAGTTCTGAACCAGAAGAAAAACGCTCATTTCTGGCGTTCCTACTTCAGAACCCGACCGTATCGGGTAAAACACTTGATTTTTCCTTAGTAAGTCCTTTTGATACAGTGCTTGAACTTGCGCATTGTACCTCTTGGTGCCCGAGGCGAGACTCGAACTCGCATGATATTGCTATCGGAGGATTTTGAGTCCTCTGCGTCTACCAATTCCACCACCCGGGCTTTTTGCTTTAAACAAGCATTTTTCAGTGAAC
>DASVYU010000012.1:0-31434 GCA_036391995.1 Patescibacteria group bacterium | reverse complement strand
ATTGGCCTTGTTCTTGCTTTTTCCATTTTGCTGCACAACCAATACGCCGGTCATGATGAAAATGATTGCAACGACAACCAGCAGCTCCATGAGCGAAAATCCCCGCCTGCAACGCTTCGCGTTGCAAAGCAGGTAAGTACGGCGATGCGGGCAGGCCCTTTTGTTTTTTATGTTTGTTTGCATGGATATATTATACCACACTTATATTTATCCGAAAAAGAAGAACAGATATTTCAATGATGTGAATATCTGCGGCAGGATGAGCGTCAGGAAAGTGCCCGTGATCAGGAACGGAGCGAACGGGACCTGGCTTTTCATGGTTTTCTTGCTAAAAGCTACCAAGGCGACACTGACAACGGCACCGATCGCAAAAGACAGCATGAGTGCAGCCACAATATCGGGCCAGCCCACAATGAGTCCCACCAACAAACCCAGATAAGCATCGCCATAACCCATCCACGTTTCCTTGGAATATGCTGCCAGTGAGAAGAAAAACAGGAAGGCCACCAAACCGCCGATAAGTCCGGAAGTGGTTCTGAGATCCAGCAGTGAGCCGGCAAACTGTATGCTCTGCCAATCAGCATAAAGAAAATACACCAGTGAAGCAATCACCCCGCTCCAGAGAATCGTCATGGGAATCTCCATGTATTTATAGTCATAAACAAAAATGACCATAAGCAATGAAAACACGACGAAATAATAGGCTGTCAGCAGCCAACTGGCAGGATCAGCCAGGTCAAAAAAATAGCCTCCGATCAAAGCAAACACAACTCCCGTCATTGCCTCCATGATCGGATATTGCCAGGAGATCTTTTCCCCGCAATCGCGGCATTTGGCCCCCAGCACAATAAAACTCAGCACGGGAATATTATCAAACCAGCGCACCTTCTTGCGGCAATTTGGACAATGCGAACGCTCCCAAAGCGATTCGACTTGGTAAAGACGATAAACCACCGCATTCAGAAAACTGCCGATAATCAGACCAAGGATCAGGAAGATGATAAACATAAGAAATCATTGTTATTTATAGATCGATTATAGCATGTTTTCAGGAATAAAAAAAGCGCAGGAAAAACTCCCGCGCTAAGTCAAACTTTTGTGGTCCAGAATAATTCTCGACGAGGTCAGATTTTAGTTTGTGCTAATCTTCAAAACACAATCAAACGTGTAGCCAGGGGGATTAGTAATAGGGGCGCCCCCGGGTGGACAGAATTTATCATTAACACCAGGGGCATATGTAAGAACATTTGCGAAGCCACCACTGACACTTATAAGCATACAGTGATTAGCATCTCCCGGATACAACTCCCCTTTTGGAAGAGGATTTGTCACTGAAGTCAAAGCAGCATCAACCGCTGCATCATGAACATAGGAACCACCCCAGCAACTTGTAGTACCATAGTCACCAAGAACTTTCCAAGCTGAAGGACTGCCAGTATCTACATTTTTAAAGGCTCCCAAAGCATTCGCATTATGAACCATCTTAGTAGCCTGTGTTATATAGGCTAAATATTTAGCTTCCTTTGCTTTTTGAGATGAACTGCTCGTGCTCACCAAAATAACTCCGGACAGGATACCAATTATCGCAATGACAATGAGAAGCTCAATGAGCGTGAATGCTTTTTTTGTTTTCATTTCTTTTTAGTGCGGATTATTTATTTATAACAAGATCGCACCTATAACTGCCAGAAGCAGGATATGGAGTCCAACCCGGCAGGCAAAGCTTCGGATTGAAAGCGCCGTTTTCTGACGCAAAAGCAGTTACGGTAATAGTAGTAGCATTTATGAATATAAGAGTACCAGCATTAGCAGTATTTCCCGGAACCGGCTCTCCTTGAGGTATGCTATTCGTTAATCTCGATAAGACATCATCCACGGCCGGATCAGAAACGTAACTACCCCAACAATTTCCCGCATAACTGCCAAGACAGCGCCAGTTTGCAGTGGTGATGCCATTAAAATAGCCCATAGCATTGGCCTTTTGAACCAAATCAGACACTTGTTTTACATAAGCAATATATTTAGCATCACGAGCTTGTTGCCTGGCATTTGCCATATTAACAATAATAACCCCCGCAAGAATGCCAATGATGGCAATTACAATCAGAAGTTCTATCAATGTGAATGCTTTTTTTGTTTTCATTTCTTTTTCCGCCAAAATTCCCTCAAAGTGCTTGGGAGATTTTGGTTCTGACAAGTTTTTTGCTACATCACAATTTTACCATTTTACACAAAACAGGACAATAGCAACGTGCAATGATCAAATTCTGGGAAATAACCAGCCAGATAAAGTCTTATTTTGTATTTTATTTAACCTTATAGATAATATACGGGCCTACGCCATCCTCGTCATAAACTTTTTCAAAATAATCCTTATCATCTAATAGGGTGTTGAGATTTTTTGTATCCACGGAAGTTAAAATATAATTGGATTTAAAACTATTTTTAACAGCATACGCAACCTCCGGGGCTTCCTTTGATATCCATGCAGCCTTGAGATTTTGGTCTTTCAATGCTTGATTTTGGGATGTTTGCAATTCATTACACACCTCCTTGTCACAAACATAACCACGCTTGGATATGTTAAACCAAATCCAATACATTTCTTTATTGTAATCATACATAAATCTAGGTTCTATCCCGGCAACATAGAAATTGTTCTGATCATAGAAAAACAATTGAGCAAACCAACTCCATTCAGTATTGAAAACTACACTTTGTTTTTCAGTATTTTCATTTAACCACTGTGCGGCACCTTTTAATTGGTCATATCTACCAGTCGAAGCTATGCCGTTTTGCAAAAAAAGTCCCGCTGAAATGGTAAGATACCCAATAATAAAAAAAGTAGCTAACGGCAAGGATTTGCGAACAACCCAATCATTAAGAACTACTCCTTGCAGCGCCCGATTAATACTTATTGCTATATATGCAGCTGAGAAAAAAATAAAGAAATCAATGTTGCGCAAACTAACAAAGGAACCAGCCAAAAACAAGATACTCAAGAAAAACAAAGTTCCACGCAAAGGCAATTTTTCCTTTTCGTTTTCGCTAAAAGAAAATTTGCCCTTTTTAAACAATACATAGCGATAAATTTCAAGCACTACCACAAATACAAACATTATCATTATCACGGGATCATTCTTGATGAAATCAAACGTATTTATCGCATACAATTCAACGCCTTCGGAAATATTGACTTTGTTTCCAATGATCGTGTCATAAAATACGCCAAATATAACATCTTTCATATATGAAAATAATCCAGGCGCAAAAAATAAAGTGGCAACAGAAGCAAAAACCATAGGAATAACTGAGAAAACAACTAGCTTCCAAGCATATTTTCTCCCATAGAAGCCTTCAAACATAAAATAAAGAATGGCCACACCCGGAACAAAAAAGAATGTGGCTGTATGCCAAAAAAAATAAGCCAGGCCCAAGAAAAACACGCCCCAATATTTTTTACGGTGCAATAAATATAATTCAAGAATCAATAAAGCCGGGGCCAAAGTGAATGGTCTTGCCACGAAAAATCTCAAGATATAGCCGGTATTAAAAAGAATAAGGAATGACAGGGTCCACAAAAAGGCCCTTTTTTCCTTTGTTTTCAGGAGAAAAAAATAAAGCACCGAAAAAGCCAAGGAAGCAAAAACTATCCCGTATAACTTCAATCCCAGTATCAAAGAAGAAAAAAACGTAAATAACATCAACACTATATAAAAAAGAAAGTTGTAATATATGAAATATGTATGTTGCTGCCCAATTTTGGAAAAATATATCCAATTGAAGTCATGAAAAACAGAAAAACCTTTTTCTTTTAGAATTTCCGCAAAACGAATATGGAAAAGAGGATCATCAAGCGAAGCCAGACTATCCACTGACATATAAATCAGCGAAAAAAAGAAAACGAAGAAAATAAAAACTGAAACTATTCTAACCCATTCATTGCTGTATATTTTTTCTATTCTCATCAAAAAATCCTTCATTTTTTTGCTATTAACAACTGATTAAACCCGGCTTGAAATTTTATTAACTCAATACTTTTAAATCCGCTTTCTTTAGCCATTTCAATCAATTCAGCGGCTGAAAAATAATGCTTGTGATCTTCGATTTCCTCTCTGCTTATCAAATGTAGTTTACTGATAAATTCAAGAACAAATCTTGCTGTAGGAGTCGGTGTTGAAATAATCAAAAAACCTCCATCACAAAGAATTCTGCGTGCTTCCCTGATTAACATGTGTGGTTTTTCAAGATGTTCAAGCACAGCCAAAGACACAACCAAATCACAAAAAGAATCGTCTATTGGCAAAACATCATTCAAATCACCCTTCTTTAGTTCTATTTTTTCATCTTTAACAGAATCCACATCCATATCAACACCTATTCCAAGTGAAATCCTATCCTTGAAAATCTTAAGGAGACCGCCTTCTTTTCCACATCCCAAATCACACATAACTGATCCTTTGGAAACATAAGAAACTATCATTCCGGATCGCCACCTCCTTATAATCCTATCGAGCAATGTCATTTGTTCAAAAGAAAATGATCGGGAGCGCTTAATCATTTTTTTTTATTCATAATCATTTCCATCTCTCTCGTTCTTCTGTTTATAGCACTCACAGTAAGCCCTGAAAGAAAAGCATTTATACCTATAATAATCAAAGACACTGAAAGCACCGCCGTTGGCATATAAAGAACAAGTCCTGTTTCAACAAATTCTACCACAACACGCAAACCGCTTAGCAGTCCAAAAAAAATAAAAGCCCCTCCCATCCAAGAAAAAAACACCATAGGCCTGTAATCTCGCAACAAAGATATGATTGTAAATATAATTTTATAACCATCACTGAAATCTTTAATTTTAGAATAACTTCCCGACGGCCTATCTTTATATCCCACCTGGACCTCTTTGATAGAATATCCTCTTTCAACAGCCTGCAAAACAAGTTCTGTTTCTATCTCAAAACCACCCGACATCAATGGGATATTTTTATAAAAAGATTTACTAAAAGCTCGATATCCCGAAAGAATATCCTTAAAATCAGTCCCAAAAAAGAAATTTAGGAATCTTTTAATTATATGATTACCGAAAGTGTGGGCTCCATTCATCCCCTTTCCAATTTCAACCAGCCTGTTTCCCACAGCCATATCTACATCATTCTCCTTGAGCAATCTTAGGAGTTCGTGAACATCAGCAGCAAAATATGTATCATCCCCATCAACCAATATCACTATGTCCTCATGCAGTGTTTCAAATATTTTTCTAACCACGAATCCTTTTCCTTGTCTTTTTTCGCTAAAAATCTCAGCTCCAGCAGCCCTAGCCTTTTCAATACTGCCATCAGTTGAGTTATTATCAAAAACCGTTATCCGAGCATTTGGAAGCTCATGTTTAAAATCAGTGACAACTTTGGAAATTGTCACTGATTCATTGTAACAAGGTATCGCGACAGCAATGCTTCTATCATCCATAGCAGCCAAAAAGAAATTCTAAGTGAAATTTTACGACATTTCTTGCTCGCCATGAACATGGCGAGCATAAAATACCCTAAAAATCTAGCAACCATTGGAATAAGTTGCTCCCGATTCCGTAACAGTAGCTGTACAGTTAGCTGAAGCTGTTGAGGTTGCAGTAACAGTGAAAGTGCCATTACCATTGCTTCCACAGCTCTGAGCGGAAATAGCTCCCCAAGTTGTGGCACTGCTAGCAGCTGGCAAGGTAATATTGCCTGAGATGCATTGAGTCAAGAATCCAGAAGAACCGCTTCTTGTCTCAGATTTGAAAGCAGCGATCTGTGCTTTGCTTCTTGCGCTTGATGTGCTGACCAAGATGACTCCGGCCAGGATACCGATGATGGCAATGACGATCAAAAGTTCGATCAACGTGAAACCTTTTTTCATTTTTTTCATATTCACACCTCCTCTCTTTCTAGTAGAAAGTATGGAGAAATAGGTACCTATCTTTTTCCTTCATTTTTTCTACCTATTTCTTGGCTCTTTCTACCTTTTAAAATTTATCTAAATCTATCCAAATTCTCTAATTGCAACTGTTGTCCGTCAATTTACAGGTTATCGAATCACCGGCAGCATTGGTAAATGTATATGAACAATTATTACCTATTGGACTGCTACTACAGTCAGTCGTAGCAAGAAATTCTGTGTATCCAGTATTTGTCATGTTAGGCCATGTTGCTGTGTGTCCAGTTGCACCGGAACAAATTGCAGTGCCAGAAACATAACTACTGAGACTGCCACCATCTTCCTGACAAGTCACGATTTCAGGCAAAGCGCTTGCCGCAGTTGAAATCGCCGACGTCCTTTTGGCTTTCTGAGTAGCGCTCTGCGTGCTGACAAGCACGACTCCGGCCAAGATGCCGATGATTGCAATAACGATCAGGAGTTCGATTAAAGTAAAACCTTTTTTCATATTCTTGTTTTTAACCTAAGTTGATTATAGCACACTTTGGACACATCCAATAAACTCACTTATGCACCCATGGCGCCTGAGATGTTGTATATCGGCACCAGGATGGCAAAAACAAGAATACCCACGCCGATTCCCAACAGCACGATAAGGATCGGTTCGATGAGCGTGGCAAGATTGCGGGTGATCCTGTCCGTTTCCTGGCTGTAGAATTTGGAAATATTGCGCAGCACTTCGCTTATTTTTCCAGATTCTTCTCCGATCTTGATCATCTGGGAAACAACCGGCGGAAAAGCTGTGGAACGCGCAAAGACATTGCTCATATTGCCGCCCGTCTTCACGTCATCCGCTGCGCGCAGAATGACAGCTTCATAGGTTGTGCTGTTGACCACTTCACTCACAATCATCAAGGCGCGTACGATCGGAATGCCGCCATCCAAAAGAACTGAGAGGTTTTCCGCAAAACGGGAAATATAGACATATCTGAAAAGATTGCCGAAAACTGGCAGTTTCATCTTCATAACATCCCATTCCTTTCTGCCATCTTCAGTGCTGACATAGTAGGCTGTTCCTCCCACGATGAAAACCAGCATGATCAGAACCACCCACCAATAGGAGCTCATAAAATCTCCGATATTCATGATCACTTGCGTGTACCAAGGAACCGAGGCATTCATGTCCTTGAAAATCTTGGTAAGGTTAGGCAGCACCCAGACAGAAACAACGAAGCCGATGATGAGCGCCATGGAAAGCACGAAGCCTGGATAAAACAAAGCGCTGCGGATTTTAGAATTGAGTTCATAATTCCTTTCCGTGTTGTCTGCAAGGAACATGATCGAGCGCTGCAGATTTCCCGACAACTCGCCAGCTTTGACCATGCTGACTGCCAGGGGCTTGAAAGTTTCCGGATGTTTGGCCATCGCTTCGGAAAGCGGCGTTCCATCCTCAATGTCATCCACCATTTCCTTGACGATGGTTTTCATGTAGGCATTGGAGGTCTGCTCGCCGACAGCTCGCAGTGCAGAAACGATCGAAACCTTGGCCTCGATCAAGGTTGAGAGTTGGCGATAGAAAATAGACATGTCCCTGGCGCTGACACCATCCCAAAGGTGCTGCAGGTCCTTAATGATCTCCGGGACCGGTTTTTCCATCTCCACAGCCAAAGGGATCAAACCCTTTTCTTGGAGCATCGAGACGGCAGCATCCTTGTTGATAGCTTCGATCCTGCCCTCCCTGATGTCACCAGAAGCAATCTTGGCTTTGAATGAGAATTTCATATTATTTATTTCTTAGTTATAAGCATTTGCAAATATTCCCTATTCTTGGCATAGACGAATGCATCATCGATTGTGATAACTCCTCTTTGTACCAAGTCGGCTAGGGATTTGTCGAGTGAAATCATACCTTCACGCAGGCTCGTTTCAATGACAGAATCGATCTGATAAGTCTTGTTCTCGCGGATCAGATTTTCCACCGCATGATTGTTGAGCATGACTTCCAAAGCAGGAATGCGTCCTCCACCCACGCGAGGCAGAAGCCTTTGAGAGACAACCCCCAGCAGAACACTGGCCAATTGGGAGCGCATCTGATTCTGTTGATGAGCCGGAAAGACGTCAATGATGCGATCGATGGTCTGCGAGCTGTCATTGGTATGCAAAGTGCCAAGAATAAGATGTCCCGTTTCAGCAGCTGTCATGGCAGTACTGATCGTGTCCAAATCACGCATCTCACCGATCAGCACAACGTTGGCATCTTCGCGGAAAACGCTACGCAAACCTTCCTGGAAGGATTTGGTATCACGCCCAACTTCCCTTTGATTGATTATGCAGCGATCCTGTTCGTACACATATTCGATCGGATCTTCGATGGTTATGATGTGCTTGTCTTCGTTATGATTGATGAAATCTATGAGTGCGGAAAGAGTCGTGGATTTTCCGTGACCGACAGGACCAGTGATCAGAAGCAGGCCTTGTGTCTTGCGAGCGAATTCATAGAGCATCGGCGGAAGATTCAGCTCTTCGAGTGTGCGGATGCGTCCCGCCACCAAACGCATAGCGACGCTTATGTTGCCTTTTTGAAAAAAGATATTGGTGCGGAAACGTGCTTTGTCTTCGAAATTATAGGAAAAATCAACCTGGCCCTCTTCGAGCAATTTCTTCTTATTCTCTTCGCTCAGCAGAACATCGCTCAAGGATTGCGTGTCTTCAATCGACAAAATGCTCTCTTGAGTGAGAGGATAGAGTTTTCCATCCAAGCGCAAAGTCGGATAGCGACCAACAACCAAATGCAGGTCCGACGCTCCTTGTTGCGCGACCAAGCGCAGGAGGCTCTTTATTCTTTGTTCACTGTGTGGTGAGGGCATTTTGTTTTACTATTTTTATTCAGTATATCAAATTTTTATCTTTCCAACAAAGAATTCACTTTTTGAACCACTTCCGCAGGCGTGAAATGCGATTTGATCAGATAGTCAGTCACTCCATATTTAACACCTTCATCCACCTTGTCTTTCTCTGAAATGTTCGTGAGCATGATTACGGGAATATTTTTGAATCTGTCTTCACTCTTGATGTGCCTGAGTGTTTCCATGCCGTCCATATATGGCATGATGATATCCAGCAGAATAAGGTCCGGCAGGAACTGTTCCAACTTCTTGAGAGCCTCCACGCCGTTTTCTGCAGCTTCCACCACAAATCCCTCCTGAGACAGTTTCATTTGGTAGATATCCCTGATGAACATGTCATCTTCAACCAACAAAATCTTCTTTTGATCGCTCATATGAATGTTTGAATGATAAGCTTTATTTCATCTTAACCTTTGTCATCCTCAACTTCCCCGCCTATGCTCATGCTGCCCTCCGTAACTCTTTCAACCTCTGCCAGCGTCGTGTGACCGAGCAGCACTTTCAAGATACCGTCTTGCTTTATGGTAATCATACCTTTCTTATTGGCCAATTCCTGGATATCTGATTCGCTGCCATTATGCTCTGAAATGGAATCTTTGATCTCTTGATCTATTTCCAAGGCTTCAAAGATTGCGATGCGGCCTTTGTAACCAGTATTATTGCATTCCTCACATCCTTTGCCTTCATACACATGCATTCCGTCTTTGAAATCCAGACCGTATTTCCTCAATTCTTCCACTGGTATGTTTTGGATCTCTTTGGTGATATATTCCTGAAGTTTCGGCGTTAAGTTTGTTTCATGCTTGCACTCCGAGCAAATCCTGCGCACAAGGCGCTGAGCCGCAACGACTCTCAACGAGGAAGACAGCAGGAATGATTCGATGCCCATGTCCACAAGCCTTGGAATGGCACCTATGGAACTGTTGGTGTGCAGCGTTGAAAGAACCAAGTGTCCAGTCAAGGCGGCATGGATCGTAAGCTCGGCAGTTTCATTGTCGCGTATCTCTCCCACCATTATAACATTAGGATCCTGACGCAGGATACTGCGGAGACCACTGGCGAATGTGTAGCCTATTTCAGGATTGATCTGGCTTTGATTGATGCCGCCAATAGAATATTCCACAGGATCTTCCAAAGTTACGATATTGCGTTCTTCTCTGTTCAAAATGTCCAAACATGCATATAGAGTTGTCGATTTTCCGCTTCCAGTAGGACCAGTTATGAGCATGATGCCAAAAGGCTCCTGTATGTTTTTTAACATTATCTCACTTCCCTTGCCCATAAGGCCCATGTGCTCGAGATCAATGAGTTTGCTATCCTTATCCAAAAGACGCAATACGACTTTTTCCCCTTCAACCACTGGCAAAGTTGAGACACGGAAATCTACCACGCGCCCATCTTCGCTGACATTGAATCTGCCATCCTGTGGCTTACGCTTTTCGTCAATCTTCAAATTGGACAATATTTTTATACGGGAAACCACAGCTCGTCCCACTCCTTTTGGAATTGCCAAGGAGGAATGCAGGACGCCATCTACGCGAAATCTCACCCTGTATTCCCTACCTACCGGCTCAATGTGGATATCACTAGCCTTGCCGTCAATCGCATGCCTGATGACCACGCTCAGAAGTTTTGTCACGGGGGCAGCCTGCACAGACTCTTCTTCCTTTTGCCCTTCGTGTTTTGCTGAAACCTCGTCACCAATGGAAATCTCATCGCTCGGCAGCATTTCCATAGCTTCCGCAATCGCCTTCTCCGCACTACCTGAATATTGCTCGACAATCTCCTCGAATGTCTTATGGGAAACCAGCACCAGATCGAACTCCAATTTGGTTTTCTCAGCAATGAACCTCAAGATGTTCAGCGCGTTTATGTTGTGAGGATCCACGATCCCGATTTTTACATTCTTGCCATTCTTTTCAAAAGCGACTATCTTATTGGCTTTCGCAATGTCTTCTGCGATTATATTCAAGATGTCCCCGGGAACCTTCGGGGTTTCTTCCAGATATGACATACCCAGCTGGCTCGCCATCTTTCGCGCCAACTCTTCCTCTGTTTGCACATCGTTGCTAGCTACGCTTACAACATCAGTTTTGTCCGTTTTTTTCTCTACAGCCGCTCTCATTTAAATAATCAGCTCTAATAATTAAACCTATGGAAGGAATGGGTTTGTTTTTCCTGCGCCGCTAGCATTAACTGCAGGAATTTTTTGAGAAGTGAAATTCTTCAGATCACTAATTGTGCCCATATCTAAGCCTGGCTTGAACGCCTCAAGTTTGGCGCTATTCACCTTTACCGGAGCAATATATCCAAAATCCACCACTAGGTCAGCACTTAGAGTGCTCGATGTGCCGCCATCCTGAGCAGCTGCTTGCTTGATGTCCAGGGATTTTATGGTTTTATACAAGGGCATGCGCTCGAGTTGATCGAAATAGATACGCAGTTTATCATATTCGCCATTTACGGTTATTCTAGCCTCGCTTAATTTCACATCGCTGATTCGAGATGACGCAGCAGGCGCAGCAACCGGCACATCCGCAGCTCCAGGCATGGCAGCCACCGGCTCCGCAATAGCTGGAGCAGCTGCAACTGCTGGACTGGAAGAAGAATCTATTTGCGAATCAGCGCTTGCATCCTGCAGTGACATATTGACTAAGGAGACTCCGGAGTCCGTTGCCAAGTAATTGACACCGCTAATGATGCGCTCCTCCACTTTGGATGTCGGAAGATAAGTCGTGATCAAAGAGCTTGTATCGCTGTCATTTTTGAGCTGATCGCCGATCTGATTTATGGCTGCCTGCTTATCCTTTGCTAGCTTCAGTGCTGACGCATTGGTGATATACTGCTGATTAATCGTTTTTACCGTATCTATTTCCGGCCAAACGTACCCGATAAATATCGCCACTGAAAGGACGAGCATTATCGGAAAGAAGAGAAATTTCAGCCTCATTTTTTTATTATCTTTGTTCCCGTTCTAAAACGTGGGCAAAGATATGAAATCAAATTTAATTACCAAATTAGATCAAACTTATTGAAAAATCTTATTGCTTCAAAGTCACTTTTAAGTCAGCAGTTATCTGCTTCTCACCTCTTGTTATATTGCCAACGCTTACATTAGTGAAATATTCAGACTGTTTGAAATTAAGGATTTGTCGGGAAATATCCACGAAATTGTTGGCATTGACCGTCACATCCAACGTGTGGTTGCTTTTGTATGAATAACTTGATACGAAAACACCGGAGACCATGGTGCTAGCAAGACGATTAAGCGCCTCTTCTATGTTGCCAGAAGTTTGATCCTTGAGATTCGCTTTGATTATGTCAAGGCGATACTGCGCATCGATCACCCCTTCAATGTTGTTCTGGGAAACCAAACCCGAGTTCTCGGAAGTGACCTGATCCAAAAGCTTCTGGCTTTGTTGCGCTCTGACAGAAGCCCAGACATTCAAGCCGCCCAACAAAAGCAGCACTGCCACAAGAATCCCGATGGAAAATATGAAGCCACTATTCGCTCTTCGAGCGCTGACTTTTTCCCTGTCCTCCTCCGAGGGCTGATACAAGTTAATCGTAGTCATTGTTTTTTTGATTTCAATGCCGGACAGCGAAAGTGTAGGCTGAACGACATAAGCTTATTATGAATAAATTTATTGGCGCTTATATTCCTCAACACCCCTTAAGGCAAGCCCTAATGCTACCGAATAGGCGACTCCCAGCTTCTCTATGAATGGCTTGATGCTATCATTGGCCATGACTCTGCGCCACGGATTGCCCAACGTGACATTGGAGCCGAGTGTTCTGGAAAAATATGCTTCGATGCCCTTCATGTTGGATGTTCCGCCTGACAGAATGATAGTACCTATGTTGGCCGTTTTGTTTTTTTCCTTGTATGCATTAATGATCCTGAGAGTCTCACCTGAAATCAATTCCAAGACAGGTATGACAATGGCGGATTCTTTGCTATTAAGAAGATCTTTTTCTCCTTTCTTGAAATCTTCCGCGCGTTGCCTGGAAATGGACATACTGTCAGCGATGGCACTGGTAATCTCATTTCCTCCTGCATCAATATTTCGATTCACCGACACGATGCCTTTTTCAACCAGCAAAATGTTGGTAGCGCGGGAACCTATATCTATGACAATGAAAGTGCCTGCCTCATCTCCGATCAGAGAGCGCGCAATGGAAAAAGTTTCCAATTCGATAGCTTTAACAGCAAGAGATGTGCCCCCAACCAATCTGTCATATCTTTCTATTTCCCTTTTAGGAGCAGCTACTAGCAATATGCGGATCTTTTTCTGGACTTGAGCGGGAGCGTTTTCAAGAGCGTTTCCGCCGACATGTTCAATGATTTCCCAACTCATTGCAATCTCATCCAGCGAGCTAGGTATGTATTTGTGCGCCTCGAATTGGATTGCCTTGGCAAGTTCCTCTTCGCGCATATCAGGCAATTCCAATATGGTGATCAGTCCGGTAAAGCCAGGAATGGAAACATAAGCATTTCCAGCTTCCAAGCCCATTTTTACAAGCAAAGACTTCAGCGCCTCATTAAGCTTCTGTTCATAGGATTGGGCTTTTACGTCCTGGGCAATTTCCCCCTGCTGCGCCCAATTCAGATCGACAGTGCCATAGTTTTCCAAATGCGCTTGCTGATCCTTATAGGAAAGCTCAACGACTTTTATGGAAGATGTGCCGAAATCTATTCCAATGAAATGGTTTTTTCTGCCATTGAATAATTCAAACATGTTTGTTTTTGTGTTACCGTAAAGTTGTCACTAACGACTGTTCAAATGATACCACACTTTTGCAAAGTCAACAACATCAATGTGCATAACTTGATCTTGCAATCTGGCGCCCTCCTGCTGAAAAGCAAGAAAGTCATGCTAGACACGCTTTTTCCCATCTTCTGCCTCCGTTGCCACAAGGAAGGTTCTTGGATCTGCGACAGCTGCCTGGAAAAAATTCCCATCAATACTGAGCAGCTCTGCCCATTATGCGAAAAAACCGAAACCCCCAACGGCCGCACTTGCTTTGCATGCCGAAAAAAAACTTCCTTGGATGGACTGATCGTGGCCGCGTCTTATCGCGACAAACTCATTTCGCATACCATCCATCTTTTCAAATATAGTTTCGTTGCCGATCTGCACAAGCCGCTGGGCGGCATCCTCGTCAAGGCGCTTTTGAAAACAGACGCTGAGCTTCCCAATTTTATTATTCCGGTGCCGCTCCACCCGAGGCGCCTCCGATGGCGCGGTTTCAACCAAGCCGAGCTTCTTTCTCAGCATTTGGCCAAGAACATTCTGCCGGCAAACGAGCTGGCTATCAAGACAGACACTCTTGAGCGACTGCGCTACACAGGCGTGCAGAAGTCCATCAAAAACATCCGCGAACGCAAGAGCAATATAGCCGGAGCTTTCAAAGTCAAAAACAAACAGGATGTTTTCGGTAAAACTATCCTGCTTATTGACGATGTCGCCACTACCGGTGCCACTCTTTTTGAATGCGCCAAAACTCTAAAGCAAGCCGGCGCCAGACAAGTTTTCGCCTTGGTCGTGGCCAGACAGGAACTCAATACCAGGAGAGGCAAACAAAGATAGTCTCTTTGTTTTTACCCTACACTAAGCCTTGTTTGGCAATACCCTTTACAGGATGCTAAAATGGTGCTATAATTATATGTTTAGTTGGTTATTTCAAAAACAAGCCCACAAAGGAGGCGGTCATGACTCACACGGAAATTTATGCCCAAACGCAGAATCTCCTCAGTAGTCTCGCCCGGGAACTTCCCAGCATTGAAGAGTATGTTTTTCTTGATGCGGAAAAGTTCGGCAACCTCGTGCTGCGCCTCCTTGATCTGCCCGCCCACGAGCAGGAGATTCTTGCACAATGCGTCGACGCCGCCGAAATATTGATTGCCATCAAGGTAGAATATGGCGAGAAGTACGATGGCGAAAAAATCATCAAGAGCGTTGTCACCAAGCGTTGCCACAAGGAAGAGCAACGAGTAAAGCTCTCTTCTCTGCTTGGCAGCATCATGGGGACAAGAGCAGCTATCAAGAGCAAATCCAAGCATGCCATAGTTAATACCTATGGCAGAGGCGGAGAGCTCCTAGAAACTCGCTCTTATCTAGGGTGATGGTGATACTCACAACAAAAAAAGGCCTTGAACTGGAAGGCCTTTTTTCAATGCAAAATCATTCCTTCACCACCCCCGCTTCCACCAGAGCCTGATAATGCTCTGGTTTTTTGTTGAAAAGATATTCAATGATTTTGCCGCGCACTATTTCAGATTTAAGACCTTTTTCTTCTGCAAACCTTCTGATTCTGTCCGCGGCTTCATTCATCTCCTCTTTTCCATCCACCATGAGTTCTATTTCTCCTATGGCATAATTAAAATCTCCGTAATCCACATTATCAAGATCGATTATGAATTCTCCTTGTTTGTATTTTTTTCTTTTTGTCGTGCATTCGCAAAATGGCGCATAGCCGAAACCGGCAATATCGCTGGCAAAATCTTTCTGTCGAGCAATGGCAAAAATTTCCCTAATTTTTTCTTCTCCTTCAATCTCTTCGTATTGCTGCATGCTCATGCCTTGTCCGAATTGGTGACGCGGAATCTTGAGCTCCCACTGCCCGCTTCTGTTTCTTAGCCACATGTCATTCTTAGTGAGAGCATATTCATCAGTGTCCCAATAGACGTCAGTGAATTCTTTTTCACCCAAAAACTCAGCGCCTTCCGTCAGCCGCGCAATGTCATATTCAGAGAGAATAAATTTTTGTTCCACTTCGATCATAAAAAATAAATCATTAAAAAAATATAAACCCAAAAAAATAAAGACTCCCAAGACACAAGTTGACGGTCGCAAAGATGTGTCTTGAATTTTGTTTTGATTTTGACTTTTTATTTTTTGAAATTATTCATCCGTTTATTGTCGAAAACTTCCTGCGCCAAAAGATAATTGACATGTTTTTCTATTCCATGCCTTTTTATGTCTTTTACGACATCCTCTGGAAGGGCATGTTTTCCAATAAAGACGCTCATTTGCAATTGGCTGTATTCCAGGGTGTACAATTCGCCTCTGAGCCAATTGCGAGCATTGCGTTTTTTCTCTGGTATATCAAAAATAACAAGCCTGTATTTCTTATCCCATTTTTTTCCCAATACACGCTCCCTACTTGCTATCTTCTCTATTGTCTTTTTTCCCAAACTCGTGAGAGACCACTTGGCACCCTTTTTCTTGACTATGCCTTGGGCTTTCAATCTCTTTATAGCATGAAACAAGGCGTCATGATTAATATTTTTATTATAAGCACTTCGAGCATCCAAGCCGAAAAGGATTCTGGTTGGTTTCGTGAAGCTATAGTTGGGATTAAAGAAAGTATCTGCAGTCACCTCGCCCAATTCCCAAAGAGTCGCACATATATAACTGCCGACTGAAGAAGTTTTGTTTAGAGCATTATTCGTAAATTTTTTCACGAATGATCCGCTTGCCATATGGATATTTTATTTTTCAAAATCCGCGTTACAATCAAGACACAAGTTGACGATCGCAAAGATGTGTCTTGGATTTGATTTTTGTTTTTTTCTACAACCAACCTACTGCTCTTTCATGATATATCAATGCTTGATATTTTAGCAACTTCCATTTCCGCCTTCTCTCCATAAAACATATCCGCCAGATGTTCAATTTTGGCAGAATCCTCTGTGGTCAAAAATCGCCGCGCGCATTCCTTTTCCAACCTCTTTTCGATTTCAGGATGATTCTCCAAATAACACCCCAGACTTTGTGCGACTATTTTTCCTTGGGAAACGATCTCCACTTCCTTGGGAATGAATTTTCGAAAAACATCCTCAATGATCGCATAGTGCGTGCAACCAAGAACAACGCTTCCGATTTTTGAATTTTTTGCGAAAAGATCTTTCACATATTTTTCAACAAATATATCAAGTCCATCGATTTCTCCCGCTTCTATCATTGGAACCAGCAGCGGACAAGCTTGATGCACAGTTTCAAGCGCCGGATTCGTTTTTGCTATTTCAATCGCAAAAGCATTTGAATTGACAGTCGTTTCAGTTGCAAACACGCCGATAGTCTTGGACTTAAAATATTTCACTTCTTCAGCCACGGGAATTATGATGCCGAGCACAGTCTTGCCAGGATGGTGGACGGGCAGATATTCTTTCTGCAACTTTTTGAGCGCCACCGCTGAAGCCGTGTTGCATGCCAAAATGACAAGATTAGCACCTTGTCTGAATAATTCCTCAACGCCTTCCAGCGTGTATTCGTAGATCGTTTGCGGAGAATGTGAACCGTAGGGAGTGCGGGCATTGTCGCCCAAATACAGATATGAATAATCAGGAAGCGTTTTTGCAGCTTCCCTCAAGACAGTCAGCCCTCCGAATCCGCTATCAAAAAATCCGATCATATTTTTCATAAACCAATTCCTCCCCGCCGAAACCTTTGATCACATCGATGACTTTGCCGAAAACCTGGAAGTCTTTTTTCATGATGATCGGACGGTATTGCGGATCATGCGACATAGGATGAAGGATGATGGCGTTGGGCGTGAAGCGTATCTGCTTGATGACTGCCATGCCATCCACCACCGCCACCACATTGTCTTTTTCTGCGATGTCAAAAGTCTTTTCCGTGAGCACCAGATCGCCACTGGAAATTCCAGCGTCCACCATGGAATCACCCACCGCTTTCACTGCCACCATATCGCTCGGATTCTTGCCGCCAAGGAAATCTTTGTCGAGCGTAATATATTCATCATAATTCTCCTCAGCAAAAACAGACAGATTGTCGCATCCCGCACTACTCACGACAGGCAGCGTGATGGTCTGCGGAACGACTCCAGCCTGATTCAAAAGACGGATGCCGCGGCTTTGATGCTTGAGACGCGTAATGAGATTCTTACGCTGAAGAGATTCCAGATATTGCGTGACTGTGCGAAGGGATGACACACCAAGATGCTGGGCAATTTCCGTGACTGTCGGCGAAATGCCGCGGCTTTCAATGAAGTCACAAACAAAAGAATAGACCCGCCGTTGCTTGGCGGTCAGATTTTTGCCAAGTTGTATGTTTTGCATTTCTCGATTATACAATTTTCGCTGTTGTGTGTAAAACAGCGACTTGTGCACACAATATACACAGATTTTAACAATTCGCTTGGCTTATTTAAAGCAAAGTTATCCACACTGTGGATTTAGTTGTGTATAAGTCATACACAAATTACACAAATACGGTCACTGCAAACAAAATTCAAACAAAAAACACACCTTTTGAGATGTGTTTTTGAGTTCAGATTTTTTTGAAAATCAGGCAGCTCTATCAAAAACATTGCCAGAGTCCTCCATCTCCTCGCCCATGTTGCCAAAAGGTCCGGCTTGACCATGCTTTGATTTGACCAGAGTTATGTTCTTTTCTCCTTCGCCGGCAACATGATAACCCTGCTCCAAAAATCTTCTCGATGCATCTTGCGAGGCTAAAGCTTTATTTATGACCACCATGTAATTATTCTCGTCCTCATCGCGAAAAACCCCTTTCTCAATCTTTTCGCCAACAATGCTTCCTTCTGGAATTTCTGTTTTTACCTCATAATGACTCTTCCAATTCTCAATAAATGGATCTGATTGAGTCTCTGCTTTTTTCTCAGTAGTATCCTTCTTCTTTGCTGCTTCCTCGGCTGCAAGATGTTTTTCGACGGAATCGAATGTTCCTGAAATTGGAGTCATAAGGTTGTATTATCAACTTATGATACTATTATACATTTTTTTAGACACAATAAAAAGACCCTTGGATGGGATCTTTTTTGCGGAGGCGAGAGGATTCGAACCTCTGGTGCCGTTTCCGACACTGCAGTTTTCAAGACTGCTGCCTTCAACCACTCGGCCACACCTCCGTATTTATTTGCTTCGCAAATTGCAAAAACCGTTGCGGCCTCGGGTTCCTGGGCGACTTGTTTGTCGCCCGTCAAATGCTTGTCCGCATTCGACCCACTTGGCCACACCTCCGTGTTTTTCTTTAAACCAACTGCGGAGAGGCAGGGATTCTCCTTCGGACCTGGGCGCTGAAAAAGTGAAATCATTCACTTTTTCCGGGCGCGCCCTTCGAATCCCAATACTTTTCCGACAAATTATCAAAAGCACCCATGCGGGCCCTTTTGATAATTCTGCGGAGAGGCAGGGATTCGAACCCTGGAACCGGTTTTACCCAGTTAACACATTAGCAGTGTGCCCCTTTCGGCCTCTCAGGCACCTCTCCAATAATTTTCTTCGAAAATTCAAAAAACTGTAGCCTTCGGGCCGCCTGGGTCACCTTTTTGTGACCCGCACAATGCTCGCCCGCTCGCATCGTGCCCTCTCAGGCACCTCTCCAATAATTTTCTTCGAAAATTCAAAAACTTTGTCCATGATAACAGCTAGGAACATATTTGTAAATATGCTAAAGTAAAGGAAATAACACATCCACTATGCCCATGGATCTAAAGCCATCACAAACAAACAAAGCTAATCAAGGCCGGACTTTTTCTCCAATTGAGGACTATTATCAAGAAAAGACTATCCCTGCACAAGAATACAAGGAACAAGAAGAAGCCTTCGAGTCCGATTCAAAAATGACAAACGTCTTGCACCAATGGCAAGCTCCTGAATTTGAGGTATATGAAAAATCCAATCTTTGGTACGGCACAGCCGCTGTTTTCATCATCGCGATGGTGTCTTATGCCCTTATCACCAACAGTCCCCTGATGGCGATCACATTCATTCTCCTGGGATTCATAGGTTATGTCTATCTTCAAAAAGACCCTCGCATCATAACTTTCTCCATCACATCCGATGGCATCATGGCAGACAAAGAAATGTACCTTTTTGAGAACATAAATTCTTTCTGGGTGTTTTATGAACCGCCGCACAGCAAAACCCTTAGTCTACACACCAAAGCAGCCATGCTTCCCTATGTCCACATACCTTTGGAAAATGAGGATCCTGTGGCCATCAGAGAGCTGTTGATGCCACATATTCCCGAGGTAAAGCAGGAGCACAGCCTGGTAGACACTCTGGAAAAGGTCCTTAGGATCTAAAAATCTTGAAAAATACCCATCTTAAGCCAAGAATTGTCCTCTTGATTTTTATTTTGTTTTGTGATAAATGTTAAATGTTATGTAAATATGCGCTTGTAGCTCAGTGGATAGAGCGTCTGGTTGCGGTCCAGAAGGTCGCAGGTTCGATTCCTGCCAAGCGCACAATTAGTAAAGCCTTTTTTGCGCTTGGAGCAAGTGAACTGCTTCACTTGCGCCAGGAATCGAAAGCCGGAGCGATGCGCGAGTTTGTCTGTTCTAAGCAGACAAGGCGAGCGCCGCGAGGCGGGGTCGAGAGAAATTTCCGTCAGGAAATTTACTCGTGACCGATTCCTGCCAAGCGCACAACCGACTCCCGCCTTTTAGGCGGGTTTTTGTTATTTCTCAATAAAATGTCAGGAGTATGTAGCTCTTGACATTTTTTGTTAAAAGGAGTATAATATATGAATGTTGTTTGTTTTTTCAAAATTACATATACAAGCGCCCGCAAGCGCAAAAACCAAGGAGGAACAAATGAATAGAGCACAAAAAGTTTCAGGCAGTCTATTGGAGCAAGTTGCTGGTATGGAGTGTGACCTTAGGGCAGTAGCTGGAATCATTTCCGCCGAGGGAGAAAGGCTTGTAGAGGATGGTTTCAATCCTGCAAATGTACATGCCTTGGTGAGTTTCCAGCTGAAGAGATTAATCGATGGAAATATCACCAGATGTATAAACCCGGGTTGCAACCATTCATTCACACTGGCCGAACAAATGCAGGATCCGCTCAAGACGGCCTGCAGTGAGGATTGCCAGATTGCTGTTGTAAAATCCGCAACAGAAAAAGCGATTATGCAACTCTCCATTGAGATCCCTCAGCTGCAAAAAGATATCGTTACTTTCATAAAGGAGGTCTCGTCATCCGCAGTAAATAAGGGGGATGAGGCGGACATGGCAACAGGACAAATGACGAATCCCAAAGAAGTTGTTGCTGCCCGCAAAATATTGCGGCTTAGCCAGCTCAAGAACGTACTGGCAGCGATCCAAAGCGGCAACTTCTCAATGGAATGCGGAAATCCTCGTTGCGATGAGGAAATTCCCCTTCCTGGACGCATCCATTCCCCTGAAATAGGTTTCTGTCTGGCTTGCCAGGCAGAAAGAAGACACAGATAAGAGTAAGACTCAAGCTGCATGGCAGAACTTCGCCATGTAGCTTTTTTTATTTCTCTTCCTGCCCTATACTTTATATATGCTAGACCTAAAAACCCAAATAGGATCTTTGCCTCGTATTAACGGCAAATATGCAGAGACACTCAAAAGGCTCAACATAGAAACTGTCGAGGATTTTTTGCTACACTTCCCTTTCCGCTATGAGGATTATTCAGAAAGGATTCCCATTGATGAATTGGAAAAAGGCATGAGCGCGACCGTGATGGGCAAAGTCATCGAAAGCAAATTCGTGCGCACCTGGAAAAAGAAAATGCGCATCACGGAATGCTATGTCAGCGATGACACAGGCATGGTGCGCGCCGTCTGGTTCAATCAGCCATATGTCAGCGATGCGCTTTCTGCCGGCAAAGGCGTTCGTCTCAGTGGCAAAGTCTCGGAAGATGCCAAAGGACTATATTTTTCCAATCCGTCTTGGGAACTTTCATCGCGTGAGCCGACCAACACAGGACGCTTGGTGCCGGTCTATCCTGAAACAGAAGGACTTACATCGAAATGGATCCGCTGGCAGATGTCGCTCATCTTCAAAGCTGGTTTTGAGATTGAAGATCCGATTCCGAATGACATGCTGGAAACATTACATCTTCCGCTTATCAAGACTGCCCTGCAATACATCCACTTTCCCAAAAGCGAAGCACAGTTCGAAGTCGCGCGCAAACGATTTGCTTTCCAGCAAATGCTGACCCTGCAGCTTGTTTCGCTCAAAGTGAAGCTGGCCTGGCAAAAAGAAAAAGCAGTCTCAATCCATTTTAACGAAAAATTCATCCAGGATTTCATCTCTGAATTGCCGTTCGCTTTGACCAATGCCCAAAAGAAAGCATCTTTTCAGATTTTCCAGGACATGAAAAAAAGCCAGCCAATGAATCGCCTGCTAAACGGCGATGTGGGCAGCGGCAAAACAATTGTTGCAGCTCTGGCTTGCCTGGAAGCAGCAAAGAGCGGATTTCAAGCTGCCATCATGGCACCGACAGAAGTCTTGGCACGCCAGCATTTCGAAAGTCTCAGCAAGCTTTTTGCAAATCAAGATTTCACAATAGGACTTTTGACGAATTCCTATCAGCTGACAAACAATGGCAAATCTACACGACCTGAATTGCTGGAAAAAATCAAAGGTGGCGAAGCGGATGTGATCATAGGCACGCACGCTCTGATCCAAAAAAGCGTAAGTTTCAAAAAATTAGCTTTGGTTGTCGTGGATGAGCAGCATCGCTTCGGAGTGAAGCAGCGCGCCTATTTGCAGCAGGAAATCACTCAGTCAAATGATGGGCTGCCTGGAAAAATTCCACATCTTTTAACCATGACTGCCACACCTATTCCGCGCACTCTTTCCTTGGCATATTTTGGAAATCTCGATCTTTCCGTGCTGGATGAGATGCCCAAGAACAGAAAGCCTATCGCGACAGAAATCGTCACCAGACTTGGAGCACACAAAGTGTATGCTTTCATCAAAGATGAGATAGCAAAAGGTCGCCAAGCATTTGTCATTTTTCCGCTCGTGGAGGAATCCAAAGCGCTTAGCGAAGTCAAAGCCGCCGTAGCTGAACATAAACGTCTCTCGAAAGAAATATTCCCGGAACTTTCCTTGGGACTACTGCATGGCAAAATGAAATCCAATGAAAAAGAGCGCGTCATGCAGGATTTCAAAGACAAGAAATACGACATCCTAGTAGCAACTTCCGTGGTGGAAGTCGGCATCGATGTGCCCAATGCGAGCGTGATCGTGATCGAGGACGCCGACCGTTTCGGACTCTCTCAGCTGCATCAGTTCCGTGGACGCGTCGGGCGCGGCAAGCATCAGTCATATTGTTTTCTTTTCACGGGATCTACGACACAGAAAGCCAAGCAGCGCTTGGGAGCATTGGTTAAAAGCCAAGATGGTTTTTCCATTGCCGAAATGGATCTCCAATTGCGCGGTCCGGGGGAATTTTTGGGCGCGCGCCAATCAGGCTTGCCTGATATTTCCATGGAGCATCTGGCCAATGTGCGCCTCATCGAAATCACACGCGAATATGCCGGCAAGCTTCTCGGCAAAGATCCGACTCTCAAGAAGCATCCTCTTTTGGCCCAGGAAATATCCCGCTTCACAGAAAATGTCCATCTTGAGTAAAAATAAGAATGCATCAAGGTTCAACCTTCGACGAAGGTTGAACCTTTGTTGATAACAAAACTTGAGTTATACCACTTTTGGACGATCGTCTTTTTATGGAATAATCATTTCTGGCCTTATTTTATCGGCATTTAATCAAAAAGGTGTCAGATTTATGCATATGCAACATTTTGACACTCTTTTTGTAAGTCAGTGAATCAGCGCTCCAATTATACACTTGTGTGCGACCGCAGACTTGTGTATAAATTTTATTGCAGCATGTTTTCGATTTCTTTTTGTATCTTATATCCCTTGCAATGCTTCAGTATTCCAAAATATGATTGCCAGCTTTGATTGAAAGACTCTTCTGAAATATTCCCTTTCAGCAATTCTATGTGTTTATTTTTTATTTTCTTCAAAACCCTCCTTTTCGTTTTTGTTCTTAGCACTCGATGATTTTGCAGGGTCACATACCCAAGAAAGTCTATTCCTTGCCTCCTCTTTCTTATGATTATTTTATTAGGATGCAAATGCAGCTTCAATTTGCTGTTTAAAAATTCGTCTATACTATTGATAAGATTTTCAAGATGCTCTCTGTTTTCCGATAAAAGAATAAAGTCATCGCAATATCTCAAATAAAATTTCTCTTTTAGGACATGCTTAATGAACTGGTCCAATTCATTGAGATATATGTTGGCAAAAAGCTGGCTTGTTACGTTTCCAAGCGGCAAGCCAGCCGGAAAACTTCTTAGTATTTTCTCCAATAGCCAAATCGCGTCGTTTCCACCAATCTTTCTTCTTATTATCTCCAGCAAAATTTCTTGGTCGATGGAATCAAAAAATTTACGGATATCGCATTTAAGCGCAAAAACATTTTTCTTGTTGTTTTTACTTGCTTTTTGCAAAAATCTTTCAAGTCGATCAACTGCAGCATGCGTACCTTTATCTTCCCTGCATGAATATGAATCGAAAATGAAACATTTATCGAAAATAGGATAGAGAACCCGAAAAATAGCATGATGCAAAACGCGGTCGCGTACCGTCGCCTTATGAATCCTGCGAAGTTTTGGGTCGCAGACATTGAATGCTGTATAATTGCAATGCTGATAAGTTTTGTTTTTCAGTAACTCGTGCAGTTCAAAAAGATTATTCTCGAGATTAAATTCAAATTCCTGCACATCTTTTTTGCCTCTTTTGCCTTCACAGAATTCCCGCCATGCCAAAAACAGATTTTCCAAGCTAATTATTTTTTCAAATAAATCGTCATGCAAAAAAGCATTTCTGTTAAGACCCCCCCCCAACAGAATCGATGAGTTCAAAAATGTTCCTCTGATACATAAGACTTGTGATTTTTATAAGAATATCTATTCACTTTCCCACAAGTTATCCAAGCGCGACAAATTGGGAATATATTCAAAAATTGAAAATATCTGCTTGGAAATAATAGACTTACTTATAGAAGCTGCGTTGGAATCAAAGCCGAATAAACTACCAATAGTCATCATTTCCCGTGTAAAAATAGAGAAGCTTAAGAGATTCTTGCGGATAATATACGAACTGGATATAATAGACTGCAAGAAATACATTTCATTGCAAACAGAACTGCAAGGAATATCTAAGGATACGAACAATTGGATCTCGTATTTGAAAAATCCAAAATCTAAAGTGAAGGAAAATCCCACCCCAAATTAAGGTGGGATTTTCTGCAATGAAACTTCTTCGCGGAAACGCAGGTTGTCGTTGGCTTTGTCGGGATCGTAGTAGTTCACGTTCACCTTGTCACCGTTGAAGTTCACGTTCATGACGTTGCCATCGGAGTTGCGCGAGCCGCCTTTTGCCTGATCTCATCCGTTGCACCGAAAATCTTTTGCAAGATTGTCTAAGTTAACCAATTCAAAATTGGATTTTTTTATGAAGCATCATAACTAAATAAATCTTCTCCAAAATCAGGCAAGCAGTTTCTTGATAATTGACAAACCGCTATCTGCAAAAAACCAGACCGGTTTATTAGCCAATGTCATTGTACAAAAAATATCCTAAGATAAAAAGAGGCGCCGCTTCGGAGTACCGAAAGCGGCGCATAGGATAAAAGAAAAAAGGAACGAGGTTAACGCGAAACTGCTACGCGGAAACGCAGGTCGTCGTCGGCTCGGTCGGGACCGTAGCAGTACACGTCCACCCCGCCACCGCTGAAGTACACGCACATGACGAAGCCACCAGAGTTGCGCGAGCCGGTTGCGGTCACGACATTTTTGTCGAGATGCAGACCAGTGAGCCAGAAAATGAACAAGCCCAAGATCCACCTCTCGCGGAACATCAGGACGTCGTCGCCCCGTTTGTCGATATCGTTGCCGGAAATGTTTTTCAGTTTCTCACCAGCCTCGAAATCGGGAGGCGTGCAGACGACGCGACTTCCTCGCGTGTCCGCATCACGACCGCGGTCCAGCTTCATTCCTGCATCCAGCATACCTTCTGTCCATTTCCATTTCGGCATATCAAGCCTGCAAGCAGCCTGATATAATGCTTCATTGGAAATACCGGCCACATCGCAAATCGGCCAGTAGTTGTCCGGGGCATCCGGCATAAGCTCATCCGGAAAAGAGACGTGGATATCGAAAACCTGTTGGAAGAAAAGCTCATACAGGTTTTTCAGGTCCCATTTGGACAACTCGGCGAGCTGTTCCTTCGTCACCTTGCCGATGCTGAGGCCGAGATCAGTAACACAGCTGCTCTCCTCAATCAGAAATCCTCGCCGGAGCGCCGACCTGACGGAATCGATCGTTTTGAATTTCGCGAAGTCGAATTTGCCACACGCAACTGCCGGTTTGAATGCCGACCAAAGCGCCTGACAAACTCTTCCTACGAAATCCGCCCATGTTCCATTCACTTCCTTGGTGGTGTTGCCATTTTTCCCTTCCATGGCGTTACCCCTTTCTTCCTTCTTTGATTTTCAAAGAGCCAAAGCCCTTTGTTACGCCCGCTTAGAGCGTAATGTATAAGTATACACCCAAATTGATTATTTGTCAAACGCGAAGGGCTGTTTTTGCTTTAAATAAGCCAATTTGCAAAATTTTTCAGCAAAATCAGGCTCTATTGAGCAGGGGCGGTTTATTTGATAGAATTAAAAGGCTAATAATATGATTTTAAACATCCTATGGAAGAGAAAATTTTCAAAGCTTATGACATCCGCGGAATTTATCCAAAACAATTGAACGGCGAAACAGCATATGTCATAGGAAGAGCTATTGC
Organism: Patescibacteria group bacterium; assembly: GCA_036391995.1. Classification (GTDB taxonomy): domain Bacteria; phylum Patescibacteriota; class Minisyncoccia; order Moranbacterales; family GWC2-37-73; genus DASVYU01. The sequence goes on along the minus strand of DASVYU010000012.1, from coordinate 5,001 downwards.
CCAATACACCAAAGCCAAAAAAATCGCAGTCGGCATGGACATGCGCACTTCTTCGCCTGAGATCCAAGACGGGCTCATCAAAGGACTCAACAAGCAAGGTTGCGATGTCGTGAGACTCGGACTTGTGAGCACGCCAATCACCTACTTCGCCTCTTGGAAACTGGATGTGGATGGCGCAGTCATGATCACTGCTTCTCACAACACGGCCGAATGGAATGGCCTAAAGCTCTGCAAAAAAGGAGCGGTGCCGATCGGCGAAGGAGATGGCATGGAAGAAATCAAAGCACTCTCATTGGGCGGAGCATTTGAAGAAAGTGAAACTGAAGGAAAAGTGGAGGATCATACAGACATCACCTCGATGTATTATGAGTATATAGCCGGGTTCTACAAGAAAGGATTAGGCAAAAAGAAAATCGTCGTCGACTTCGCCAATTCAGTCGGCAGCCTCGACAAGCAATTATTCGAAAAATTCCGAGATGAGATTTCCGCAACATATCTTTTCGAAGAATTGGACGGCACATTCCCGAATCACGAAGCTAACCCGCTGAAAACAGAGACATTGGAAGCCCTTCAGAAAAAAGTCCTTGAAGAAAAAGCCGATCTCGGCGTATCTTATGATGGCGATGCTGATCGGGTAGGCTTTGTGGACGAAAAAGGGGAGGTCGTCCCTATGGACTACATGATCGCACTGCTTGCCAAAGAAATTCTCAAGAAATTCCCGGGCGGCAAAATCCTTGTCGATCTGCGCTCATCCAATGCGGTTAAAGAAGTGATCGAAGGAGCCGGCGGCAAAGTCGGACGCTGCCGCGTCGGACATTCATTGATCAAAAGGATGATGCGCGAACAAGGAGCTGTTTTTGCCGGAGAACTTTCCGGACATTATTTCTTCGAAGAGAATTCCAAGGCTGAAATGACTTCGCTTGCCACCATCACGATCATCAATCTTATTAATGAGACGGGCCAGACCATGTCTGAGCTGATTGCTGATCTTAAGAGATATTCCCACAGTGGAGAGATAAATTCCGAAGTGGAAGACAAAGCCGGCATGATGCAGAAACTGAAAGAGATCTATAAGGACGGAACTTTGGATGAATTGGACGGCATCCGCATCGATTTTCCTGACTGGTGGTTCAATGTGCGCCCTTCTAACACTGAACCAGTGCTGCGTCTCAATCTGGAAGCGAAATCAAAGGAACTCATGGAACAGAAGCGCGATGAGCTGCTAGCTTTGATCAGAGGATAAAAAATCAAGATTATTAAAAAAATCGGAGCTCAGCTCTGATTTTTTTGTGGCTTGAAATATTGCCATAGTTGCTACCAGAATTTCATCTGCCCCACCAATGATTTGAAGTTTCCGACGATTTCCTGGGTGATGGTTTTTTGTGCAGCAGGTGTTCGCAACGAATATTCTTCAGAAATGGAACTATTCCCCTTCGCGTCGACTGATTTTGCTTTGAAATAATATACTGAGCCGGGTTTGAGAGTCAGCAGAATGGCGGCATGCTGAGTCTGATTATCACTGCTAATCGCATCTTCATGTTCGCTGCCATCAGAGCCTTCGCGATACAGCAGCACCGTAGAAGCTGGCATATTCGTTTTCCAAGAAATAATGGCTTGGATCTTGTTGCCGGCAAAAAGATGACTTTCGTTTTGCACAGAAGAAATGGTCAGAGTTTCCGGTTTATTGATAACAGCAACTTCATCAGCAGAGCTTTCAGCAGCAATGCTTGGCGGAATCGGAGCATCAATCTGGACATGCGAATCCTGAACACTAGCGGTTTGTGCAGTTTGTTGAACGATTTGCGTCGGGCATGCAGGAGCAACATCTCCAGAAGCAAAAACCCGAATGGAATCATTTTCATTACCCCACGATGAAATCGTTTTGGAATTGGCCGGCGATGAAGAATCCTTGGCCGTGATGCGGAAATAATATGTCTTGTTCTCTTCTAGACCGCTGATTGGAATGATGTGCGTAACCGCATAATCATCCGGTTTTGTAACACCTACATTGTTGTGAAATCCGGGATCTTGTGAATATTCTACTGTAGCCGTCGTTGCCAGCGGCTTGTTTTCATCAGCAGCATCCAACGTCCTGAAAATCGCTGTCGCTTGGTTTCTGGAAACGTTAGCAATCAGAATGTCGCCTTTGCCATTCGGAATATACACTTCCGTTTGGATCTTTTGCGAATAAATCGTGGGCCCAAACACGATTCCCATGAATAGAAAAATGACTGAAAGAATGAAGCCTGTCGCAATTCTGCGCATTTTTTTCTGATAATGACGCAGCTGCGTGAATGATTTGAAACGCTTCTGTTTTTCATTCGAAATCCGCAGTTGATTCTCGCCAGGACTTAGAAACAGCATTTTCAGATATTCCGCGACCAATGACGCAAATTCTTTAGTTTTCTTCCAGACAGTTTTCTTCATGTGTTGTGATTTTACTTTCTTAAATCAAGCTAAAACTTCATCCAGCCGAATATTCCCTGGAAATTGCTGACGATGACTTGGATTATATTCTCTTTTCTCTTAGGCGTGAGAAGTGCGAAGTCGCTGGATGTGGCAGTATTTCCGCTTCCGTCAGTGGATTTGACTTTAAAATAATACACCATTCCCGGCTTGAAAGTCGTCACTACTGCAATATGGGAAGTAGTGAGATTGTCAGAAATATTCAACTGCCTTTCCTGTCCTTCTCTGCCTTCCCTATAGGAAATAGCTGAATCGGAAACCTCATCCGTCTTCCATGAGATGATGGCTTGCACGACATCGTTTTGAGTCAGCGCACTGTCTGTGCGGACTTGGTCTATCTTAGGAGCTATCTTGTCCACATCCGTAGTGAAATCAGGTCCCTGATTATGATTCTCCGTTCCTTGCTCATCGCGAACCGTAACTACCATCGAATAGGTGACTCCTGGATCCAGACCTTGCAGGTCAATTGCATGACTAGTGGCCATATCCGGTTTTCCTTGGGAACCTGTAATAGTCTTGTCTTGCGCATTGGTGAATGTGATGTTGGCATCAGTAGGCACATCGGTCTTGAATATAACATGTGCACCATGTTCATTAACGCTTTCCACTGCGATATCTGAAATCTGTGGCGGAGATTTCGGTTGAAATGTGTTGTCAGCCGAAGCATACAGTTTGCCGTTGCCATCTTTGCCTTTTACACGATAATGGTAAACCACCCCCTGATTAAGATTTGCAAGTCCTATACTGTGGCTCTTGATCATACCGGTGTCTTCCTTCTTTTCGCCATAGGAAGTTGTCAGTCCGTATTCAACCACGGAAGTAGTTGCCAGACTGGTTTCCCAAGTTATGGTAGCCTGCCCCAAACTGTTGGATTCCGCTTTGATTGAAGAGAGAGACGAAGGAGAAAGCGTAGTAAATTCCTGCTGTGCCGAATGCGCAATATTTCCCGAAGCATCAATAGAGGATGCCACGAAAACATATTTTGTTGCCGGAATAAGTCCTGCCAGATCGACTGAATGAGAAGTGGTGTAATTAGCTGGGTCCTTGTTGACATAGCGATCTCCTTCTTCATTCTCATCAGTGCTTGCTATGCCGTATCCCACTACCCCATTGCTCTTCTCATCCGTATCCCAGGTTACAGTGGCAGATTCTCCAGTAACACCGGATATCTGCACATTGGAGATTATCGGAGGAGTGTGATCACCTAAGGCTCCTGCACCAGATGCTGTATAGAGCTGTTCTTGCGTGGTGAAATTCTTTTCGTCTGAAGAGATTTGGGTTCCCAGATTGTCAACGCATGTCAGCTTGTAGAAATACTGAGTCTTGAAGATAAGGCCCATGAGATGCAGGGAGTGTCCTATATTATATGTGTCTTTGCTTTCTTTTACCGGGACTCCCGTGTATTGGCTGGAGGCTGGTCCGTATTCTATGAAGCAGTTGGCGCCTTGGTCCGTGTTGAACGTGATGACTGCATCAGTGTCAGTCAGCACGCTAGGAGGATCGGAGATATTGGAAATGGTCTTCAGAGGGTCATGTTGGAATTGAAGATCCTTCTGCGTGGTGAAGGTCTGAGAATTGCTGGTTGTGCTGTTGCCGTTAATATCCTTGCTGGTCACTTTGAAGTCGTATTGCGTGTCAGGATCAAGAGTGGAAAGAATAACATAATGGGAATGATCATAAACCATCACTTCACTGGTATCCGCATAGCTGGAAGCACTATGCTTCTTGTATGAGACCTTGGATGTTGCCGGCTCATCGGTAGACCACACGACACTGGCACTGCTAGAAGAGATTACCGGGGTCTGGATTGAAGAAATAACAGGAGGAGTATTGTCTTCAGTGGTAAGGAGATCATAGAAAATACCGCCATTGTTGTCTATGGCAATATTGTTTTGGGAATCCACGGATTTCACATAGAAGTAATAGTGCTTGCCTTGCACCAGAGGCTGATCATTGTAAGAATTTATGGTTACGCTGTGATTATAAGGAGCGCTGCCGCCGGTCATACCCGGGGTTCCGAATTCCTTAGGATTAATAAGCTGCCCGCCGGAGACAGTGTCAGAATACACCACAAAACTCGATGAGTCCGTTGTGGTTTTCCAACTGATTGTTGCTTGATTGTTGGAAACTGTAGGAATTGTGACATTGGAGATGGCTGGACCAGGCAGAGTCGTGAAGGCAAATGGATATTTTGTCGTAGGATCAACAGTATTGATTCCAGGATTGTTTGAATCATTAGAGGCAAGATTGCCTGAAATATCTCTGGATTCCAAGTGGATGTTATAAGTAGTTCCAGGAGCAAGTCCCGTAAGAGTGACACTGTGACTTAGGCCCATGGATGCTATTCCGAGTTTAGGCAAGAATGACATATCCTGGGAGAAACCAACGCTTGAGTCGGAAACTTTGTCAGTAGTCCATGTGACAGTAGCCGAAGTCGTGTTCACATTGCTTATTGTTATGTTGGAGATAGTCGGAGGAGTCGTATCGGTAGAACCGACACCATTGGGAGTGTCATCTATAGTGGAAGAATATGCA
>DASVYU010000011.1:0-4428 GCA_036391995.1 Patescibacteria group bacterium | reverse complement strand
CGGAATCAATGAGCACGCAATCCGCAACTACATCAAGAACCAAGACCACAGGAAAGTGGACATGGAAAACCTCAAGATGTTCTAGCCGTCGTTAGACGGCAAGATAAAAACCACTAGCGTTTAGCTAGTGGTTGTTTATTGCCTATTTTTCTTCTTTCTTTTCTTTCTTTTCTATCCGGAAAAGCTTCATGAGATAAATCGAAATGAACACCACCACGGTTGTAATAAAAATAGCATAGAGGAATTTTGCTTTAAGCCCATTGCCCGGATCAGGAAAAAAGCGATCGATAAAGGCTTTGATAGCATCATTCCAAGCAAGACCCGCGACCACGGAAAAACCAGCCACAATGTAGCCCACTGTCTTTTCACGGATCGCATGCTCCAATTCACTACTACTCTCCTTGATTGCCGTTATTTTCTTCTTGATTGATGCCATTTTTTTCATATTTACCTGCTACGCCTTGAGCAAAAATCATCTTTCAGAGGCAGCCAGGCTTATTATTTCTTATTTTTCAAAAACCATTCTCTTATATACAGCGCGGGTTGTGTCCACGTCCCTTTTGCAATATTCCAAAATGTCCTTGACTTTGCCGGCTTCATAGAAAGCCGCGACTTGCGAACCATCGATGCCTTCCTTGGGCGATGGGATGCCAAGAGCCAGTGCCAAGTATTCCAAACCTACGCTGCTGTTAGCCCATTTCACCCATTCCTTCATGGTGTCGAAAATCGGATAGCTACGGTAGCGCGCGAAATTGATGTCATAGGCAGGCTTTACTCCCAGCACGATCGAGCGCTGGTAAATGAATCTAAGATCGAAATCCATCACGTTGTGCCCCACAAAAAGCAGTTCGTAATCCGGATATTGCCAATTGCGCGGAGTCGCGCTGAGTTCATCCACTAAACCCCAGAACTGTTTAAGTGTTTCCCTTTCGTCCTCATTGTGAAAAACTTGCGACTCTTCATCGTCAACAGCATAGCCGATGCAAAGAATGCGTCCGAAAGCGCCGTCAAAATTGGTGCGCGCCACAAAATCTTCAAACGTTTCATTTTCCTTTTTCTTTTTCTCAAAAAGATGCCTGAGTGCCTCATGGCTATCTTGACTGGCTGGCAAAGTTTCAATATCCAAAAATAATTTTCTCATATTGAGTAATGTTTTTAATTTTATTATCAGAAAAATGTACGGGCAGAACAAATGATTGAACCATCATTGGCATAAGCCGCATTCATATGAAAGAAATCCACCAGCCTAATGGAAAAAAGGATCGCAAAGATTACTGCCGCAACAGAAAACCCGATCCACAAAGAACGCCAGACGGCGAATATTCTAAATTTGAGACCAGCATAGAAAGCTGCCAGCACAAGCAATACCATTATCAGAAATTCTCCAAGATAGAGATCGAAATCCAGTCCTATGATCCCATAAGACAGCAGCGAAATTGCCGCAAAAATCATCCAGACGACATAAGCCTTTAGACGATTGTCCCAAATCTTTTTTCCTTCGCTTTTATTGCGCCTGACTCTTACCAAAGCATATGCAGCCATTACCAAAAGAAATATCAGCATAAACGGAACTATATAAAAAAGACTCCTCCAAAGAAACGGCGCAGAACTAACACAAGATAAATGTCCTCCCATAAAACTTTTTTGTTTTAATGCTTTCTAATTCTAGCACAGAATGAGCAAGGATTGTAATCGAAAAAAATAAAATCGCTTCCAAGCACGCGGAAGCGATTCTAAAGCACTCTCAATTGCTCAATTATTCTCTCGTATTCAGGAATGGTTTCAGCCACCAAGTTCCAAAACCTTTTGCCATGATTGAATTCCTTGAGATGGCAAAGTTCATGCACGATGATGTAATCTGCGTGACGCGGAGGAAGCAGCACGATCTTGTAGTTGAAATTGAGGTTGCCTTTAGAGGAACAGCTTCCCCACCTGGTTTTCTGGTTACGGATAGCCACGCCCTTATAATCAAATCCGTAATGGGCATTGTATTTTTCCAGACGTTTGGCCACCAAGTCGCGAGCATATTCCTTGAGCTTCAGATATTCCTCGTGGCTGTGACGCGAAAAGACGCTCTGCTTGCCGATCTTTTTCATAGCCTTCATTTTCTCCAGTACCCACTGGGCGTTCTGCTTGATGAATTGCTCTGCATTCCATTCTCCCATATGCCAAGGCAGGGTCACAACGCAATTTCCATCGCAATAAACCGCCAGTTTGAGGCGTTTTGCACGGCGGTGCTTGCGTACCATATATTCGATTTTCTCATTCCTGAGGGTGATCTTTTTCTTGTTCCCCATATTTCTGACACCTTTAAGCGTACCGATTAATACATCTCCGGGTAGCGGAGAATCCCAACTTGACATTTATAAATTTTGTGTTTTGGTATATTTTTCCACCATCACTGGGTGATCAATAAGTTATAGCGCGCCACCTGACTATTGTAAAGATTGACAGCATTATTGAAATTTTTCACTGCTTTTTGATAGTTTTCCACCATGCTGTTATATTTTGGCACTAGAGCATTGTAAGAGCTCACATTTTGACTATTTTTAAGGTTGTCCATCTTGCTTTTGAGGTCTTGCAAATCCTGTTGCTGCGAGGCTATGGCAGTTTTTTGTGCAGCAATCTTCGGAATTAAAGCCTGAATGCTTTGCGAAAGCTCCGCGATTTCACTTTCAATCTTTTGAGTAGCTATGATGCCATCATATTCCCTGCCTTGATATGCATCATAGATCGTGACTTGCCCAAGTTGTTGCAGATTGATTTGCTGATTCTTGGTCGGATCCAAAGCCGCCAAATCCACAGTCTTGTTACTTTGGGAATCAAGACTGGGAATGATACCGATCTTATTGCCGACACTGGTAGTTTCAGCATAGCAATACCCACTACCGTATGTGGAATAGTTTTGCGGACATTGAATTCCCAGCGCCATGTGATTGTCTTGTTCGTAGGCCAAAAGCGCCACGCCATAGCCCATTTGCTTCAAAAGTGCATACGACAACAGGCTTTTGTCGCTACACACTCCAAGTTGGCGAAAAAGCGTTTCGTATGGATATTGCATTGTTGTGTTGCTGTCCCCTGCCAAAATCTGCTTGGCGCGCGCATCGTCGTAAGGAATGGCTTGCACGAAAGCCATAGTCAACTCCACGATCTGGTCATCACCAAGCCCATGCTTTTTTCCCAAAGCCTGGAGCTGTGCAGCCAAGTCGGAAATTGTCTTGTCTTGATCATTGGGCTTAAGAAACATGCTGTAATATTGATCCTGCCAATTGGCAGAAAGCGTACCTGCATAGGAATAAGTTTTAGGCTGCGCGCCATAGAAAGCATCCACACTGCCATAAAGAGTCAGGGGCAGCGAATATTTAAAACCTTTATATGTCCAAGAAAATGTCTTTGTCTCAGACTGCTTGAGTTCTGGAAAAGGCTGGGCCTGCTGGGTAGCCTTGCCTGCCAACTGCTCGATGGCTGGCTCGATTTGACTAATGTTTCTAATACCCTTCTTTTGAGCCACAAACCAAAGAGCGCCTCCGATCAGGGCGATTTCCAAAAGCACGAAGAACGTCTTTTTAAGCCAGATTTTAAGCATGCCTTTTGTTTTTAGTTACGTAGCAAAGATGAATTTTCTTGTCGGAGCGCCGCCACACACAGTCCATATTGGAAGCATAGCAAAGTAAGGAAAAAGAAAAAAGAGGCATAGTCCTTTGTAAAGACTATCCTCTTTTAGTGGTACGGTGCGCTGTTGTCGCACTACACCGAGTAGTGATACTTTCGTAAGCACACGCGTCGCCTTAGGAGATTTCTCCCTTGGCTTCAACCTTGGTTTCAGAGTCTTCAAGAGATTCTTCGCGAACCAGTCCCTGGCAGATGTCGCAAGTATTAGGGTTAACACACATGTGACCTTCTCTTTCTTTCATGACATCCTCCTGTTTTATTGAATGTTATGCTGCCTGTTGATTTTCCTTGTGAATACTGCGTTTTTCGATTTTGATCCGAAGAGCATACTCTGTTTCTGCCATAAGTTCCCATGCTTCTCCCGTTCTTTTATCAGAAGGGATTTCATTCATGGATTTTGTCAGATGCAGCAGCGCTCCCAAAAGCTTCTTTTTACATGTTTCCGGAGCGATGTTTTGCCTGAAAGCGAAAATATTGAAGTCAGCTTCTCTTTTTGACACGTCACACCTCCCCATTATTAGTATTTGACGATAGCGCCCTCAGCTTCTTCACCCAGGTCATAAAAATCCACTTCTTCTTTTTCCTGGCAAATACCATCGCCCAGCTTGTGCGCTGCCGTTTCGCCAATTCCAATCACGCTGACTGCAAACAAGCACACGCCATTAGCCGCATAGCAATTCACATATTTCGGATCAGACATGACATTCCTCCATTCTGAGGCAAAGCCTCGGTTGAAAAACATTATATGTCTATACA
>DASVYU010000010.1:0-58065 GCA_036391995.1 Patescibacteria group bacterium | reverse complement strand
CGGAATCAATGAGCACGCAATCCGCAACTACATCAAGAACCAAGACCACAGGAAAGTGGACATGGAAAACCTCAAGATGTTCTAGCCGTCGTTAGACGGCAAGATAAAAACCACTAGCGTTTAGCTAGTGGTTGTTTATTTGAATATGCTTTTAGAGTGAAACGATAAAAGTGTCTAGTGCTAATACCGGATCTATTTTGCCTGTCTTGGCGTTCATATCTATTTCTGCCAGATCACGGAGCATTTGTTTGGTTTTTTCTTCAGATAAGTTTCTGAGTTGTGAAAGGGATTTTTGCACGACGTAAGGATGCAAGCCTGCGGCTTGGGCGATTTGTGCTGGACTTGTCATGTTATTCCAGAAGAAATCTCCGATCTTGAGAAGAGTGCGTATCTGATAGACATACATGGAAAGGATGTAATAAGCATCTTCGCCTTTGGCGAGCTGCTCGTGGAAAAGGGCAAGGGCGCGAGATTTGTTGCCGCTAGCCATAGCTTCGATCGTCTCGAACATAGTCGAGTCTACTTTTGTTTTGACCAAAAGAGTGACATCCTCACTTGTGATTTCTCCTGAATTCCTGTAGTTAACAAGCTTTTGCAATTCATTGCTGAGAACATGCAGATCGTTGCCTGTGGCTGCCAGTAGCTGGTTGAGCGCGCTTGGACTGAATGTGACTTCGGGAGATATTTTTTTAGCGTAGCTCAAGGCCCACTGCGAAAGCCTGAGCCCTTCTAGTGGGGCAAATTCCTGCTTCCTTGCATGTTCGGAAAGGAACTTGAACAACGCGCCATTTTTCTTGGGCTGCGATGCTTCAAAGAAAATAATCACAGTTTCCTCGTCTTTTTCCAGGCTGCTATTGGATTTGAAAAAAGCCAAAACATCCTTTTGTTTTTCAGGCGAGTTGTTTTCAATAGCTCCTCGTACGACAACCAAGCGCTTGGAAGAAAAAAGTCCTTGGGCAGAAAAAATTTCTTGCAGCGGCTTTATGCTGGCGAGATCTCCATAGTCAAGAACGCTCAGGTCTGTGCCTGAGCTGTTCTTTTTGATGTATGTGTTTTTGAGATCGCTGAGTTTTTCCTGTGAACGGAAAGTGTCAGCGCCGAAGAGAAAAATGATCATTTTATGCTGCTGGTTTCCATTCCAGATTCTGATCGGGCTCGAGAATATCGACCCAGATCTGTCCTGGCACGAATTTTATTTCTTGACCTGAGTCATCATAGAAGAAAAGCTTGCTGTCTACTTTGGATTTGTCTTTCTTCCATGTGCCTGTGTATTGTTGTCCGTTCATGTAGTAGTGTGCAACACCGCTGTCTGTGGTATCAAACCATGGATCACCGATCTGTACGTTGTTATATTGCTCACCTTCAATCAATTGGGTGGATTCAGCGGTCAGAACAACGATATTCTTAGGGGCGATTCTTTGTCCATTGTTGCGGTCCGTGTCAGGAACGTTGTTCCAAGAACGCAGATAGCTATTAGTTGTTTTGTCGTAATCATATTCGACATCGAAAGGCTTCGGGAAAACTACACGCAAGCGTCCTCCGTTAGGGCGTTGATCAAGCGGAGCTTCCTCCTGATGAGGATAGCCTGCAAAGTTGTCTGTCAGGCGGTAGCCGAAAGCCTGAGCTCCTTTGAGCAGGTCAGCAAAATGGGCGTAGCCAGTATCCACTCCACGCATAGTTCCAGTTTCTTCTTTGCGGTAGCAATATTGCTGAGCAGATTTTCCAGCATCGTTGTTGCAGTTCATGTCGTCGATCACATGATTGTTGAGCAAATCTTTGAATTTGTCGATGTTGGAGCGTCCCCAGTGCACGAAGATAGCATCAATACCTGCAGCCAAAGCTACAAAGTCATGGCGCGCGCTGCGCATAGAGCCAATGTCTATTGGATTGCCGCAAACATATACTCCCATGAGGCGCGTAATGGAATTTGTGATCACAGGCATTTCGAAAACCATATCGGCTTCAGAAAATCCTGCAGCAGGACGAGCGGACACGTCAGCAGGCTGCATGACTGCAAAAGGGCGCCTGTTCCAATCTGCACAAGCTAGTCCTGAAATGGGGCTTACATTGCCTTGATTAACTGGTTCTGTTTGCCGTGTGCCATTTACTTGGATTTGCTTCACATTCTTGTTTTTTTTGCCGAAAGCAAAAAATATTGCTCCCACAATGATCACTGCAACAACTACTGCAATGATGCCTAGCTGTTTTCTGCTGAGCTGGTTCATTTATTTTTGTTAAATTAATTACTTTTGACATCTGGGGCAATAGAAAGTGCTCCTTTGCCCAATAATCATCTTATGAATAATTGTATCACAGCCTTCGCATTTTTCGCCAGCTTTTCCGTAGACCTTCAAGAACTTCTGAAAAGAGCCTTTTTTGCCTGAAGAATCACGATAATCGCTGAAGGAAGTGCCGCGGAATTTTATGGCTTTTGTTAGCACTTTCCTGATTAAGGAATGGAGCTTTTTGATCTCATTGTCTTGAAGGGATTTTGCCAATCTGGTCGGCAGTATTTCGGCAGCGAAAAGAATTTCGCTGGCATATATATTACCGATTCCTGAAATGAGCGATTGATCAAGCAGCAGCTCTTTGATTTTTTTCTTGGGTTTTTTGTTGAGTATGTTTGCCAACACAGAAGGCGTGAAATTTTTGTCGAAGGGATCGATGCTTGTTCCGTCTTTGATAGCAAGTTCTTTTTCGTTCAATAGTTCGATGGTGCCGAATTTTCTTATGTCTGAAAAAGCCAAAGCCTTGTTTTTCTTAAGGAAGAAGATGTGATGGATATGCTTGGAATATTTTTCACGATGGTCTTTTTCCTTGATGTCGCTCACTAGCAATTGCCCTGTCATGCGCAGATGGATGAGAAGAGCATTGCCGCTGGAAAGCCTTATCAAGATGTTTTTGCCGAAGCGCTCGATATCGGTTATTTTCTGATCAAAAATTTCCTTCTGGAATTTTTGGAATGATACATTCTTGATAGCTTTGGGCCAATCAGTAGAAAAGCCGGTGATGGTGTCGCCGGTTATTTTCTGCAAATCATTCACGATAGTCTGCACTTCAGGAAGTTCAGGCATATACGATAATTTAAAATTCTAAATTCTAAATTTAAAATTGTGGAGTCCCACATGGTGGGACGACATTTATATCTCTCCCCAACTGTCTCCGACGTTCACATCAGCTGTGAGCGGCACGCGCAGGGGGTAGGCGCTTTCCATGAGTTCCTTGGTTTTGGCAGCGACTTGCTCAGCGCGTGATTCTTTGACTTCCAAAATGATCTCGTCATGGATCTGCAAAAGCATGCGCACATCGTGGTCCTCTCTGAAATGCTCATGCACTTTGATCATGGAAAGCTTCATGATGTCTGCGGCCAGGCCTTGGATAGGCATGTTGATGGCCATCCTTTCGGCGCCGCTAGCCACTTGGAAATTAGGGGAATGTATTTCCGGAATATTGCGTCTTCTGCCAAGCAATGTTTCTACATAAGCATGCTTCTTCACGAATTCGCGTGTCTTTTTCATATATGCCGCTACGCCTGAGAATTTTTCCATGTAGGCATCGATGAATTTCTGCGCTTCTTCGCGTGAGATGCCGGCGGATTGGGAAAAGCCATATGCGCCGACGCCGTATATTATGCCGAAGTTGAGAGCCTTGGCTGCCGAGCGCATCTTGTCAGTCACTTGCGAAGGCGTCACCTTGTTAACTTCAGCTGCAGTCAGGCGATGGATGTCGTCGCCGCGATGGAAAGCCTCAATCATTTTCTTGTCGCCGCTGACGTGCGCCACGCAGCGAAGATCGATCTGCGAATAATCCGCGCTGATGAGTTTGTAGCCATCTTCTGCCACGAAAGCGGTGCGCATGAGTTGTCCCAATTCCGTCTTGATCGGAATATTCTGCAAATTAGGGTCAGCAGAGGAGAGCCTGCCAGTGGCTGCCACGGCTTGGTTGAATGTAGTGTGCAATCTTGAAGCGCTATCCACCATCTGCGGCAGAGTGTCCAAATATGTCGTCTTTAATTTGAAGAGCTCGCGATATTCCTCGATCTTTTCGATAATCTTGTGTTCTCCTTTGAGTTTTTCCAATTCATCAGCAGCCGTGGAATAGCCAGTCTTGCCTTTCTTGATGCCGAATGTGGGCAGTTCCAATTTTTCGAACAGTACATCCGCTAGTTGGCGCGGGGAATTGATGTTGAATTCTCCGCCCGCATATTTATATATGGATTGTTCAAGATTTTGCAAACGCTTGGTGATCTTTTCTGAAATGCCCTTGAAAATAGTCGTATTCAATTTGACGCCGGCCAATTCCATTTCGCCCAAGATTTCAACCAAAGGCATTTCGATTTCATTTAAAACCGTTTCAAGAGTGTTTCGTGAACCGTTTTTCTGTTGCTCTTTAGCGATTAGTGAAAGCTTTTTTTCCAAAGCCATCTTAAGCTTGAAAATATAGTCCGCATATTTGCAGGCATGCTGCGCAACTTCTTCCACTTTGGGTGCTTCCTCTAGCAAGGAAAGTTGCTTTTTCTTCTGCTGCATCTCAGGCATCTCTTCTCCCAGCTCCGCAAAAACCAGCTGCACGAAGTCAATCTTCTTGCCCGGATCAAGCACGTATTGGGCGAGCATCACATCGAAAGTCAAAGGCGAGAGCTTGATGTTATGAGCTTGCAGTTTCTTGTAGGCATCTTTGAGATCGAAACCTATCTTGGCGACGCTCGCATTTTCCAAAACATCCTTAAGCAAAACCAAGTTTTCTTTCGTGGCTTCCACGAAGCCGGCGCGGCCTGTTTTCCAAGAGAAGCTTATGCCGACAATGCCGCTGTCACTTTTTTCCAAATAGATGGCAATCCCTTTTTGTTTTTCAAGCTCCGCGACGAATTTTTTCACCTCGGAATTTTTTATCAATTCGTGTTTGATGTCCTGCACACCTTGGCCGGAAGAATTGGCAGGCATTTCAAAGTCCGCATCTTTTTGCGTATCACTTTGGGGTAATCTTTTGACAAGACTGTAGAAATTAAGCTCGCCCAAAAGTTTTACGATCTTTTCACGGTCGAATTCATGCAGCAAGGCTTTTTCTTTTTCAAAACTCACGGGTGCGTTCTTGTCTATGGTAGCGAGATTCTTGCTTAGGATGGCATTGGCTTTGTCTCGTTCCAGTTTGTCCTTCACGGCCCCTTTGACTTCATTCAAATGCTCGTACACGCCCTCTAGAGTCTTATATTGCTGAAGCAGTGTGATCGCGGTTTTTTCACCGATACCTTTCACGCCTGGTATGTTATCCGAGGGATCGCCTCTAAGACCTTTGAAATCTCGGAGCTGGTCAGGCGCAAAGCTATAGCGCTCAAAAACTTTCGCTTCATCATAGAGAACGGAGTCACTAAGGCCTCTGCGCATGGCATACACTTTGGTAAGATCACTGACTAGCTGCAAGGTATCCATATCCCCGGTCACGATGATCACCTCGATATTTTCTTTCTCGGCCTGCTTGGCCAATGTGCCGATCATGTCATCAGCTTCGAACCCTGCTTTCTCATAGATTGGGATATTGAAAGCCTCGACCACTTCTTTCACGCGCGGGATCTGGGCATACAGTTCATCGTCTCCTTTGACGCGGTTGGCCTTGTACTGTTCGAACTGCTCATGGCGGAAAGTCGGTCCGGCCAAGTCAAAAGAAGCTGCGATATAATCCGGCTTGAACTCCGCAATCACGCTGAGCAACGTCGAAGTGAAGCCATAGACTGCATTCACCAATTCGCCGCTCTTGGTGGTGAGAGGCGGCAAAGCGTGGTACGAGCGGTGGATGATGGCATTGCCATCGATCAATATAAGTTTTTTAGGGGTATTTTTCATAGTAGTTCAATATAGCAAAGTTATAAAATAATACAATAAATATTTATTTGCCGCCCAATTTCCAAAGCGTTTCGAAAAATTGCTTGTAGCTGCCGGCAATGACGGGATTAGAAATAGCAAAAGAGGTGACTGGATCACCAAAAATATTGAAACCGATCGTTTCTGGCCAAATATTGGTGTTGACCATGCCAGTGAATAATCCAGGCAAAATACGATAATCGAAAAGTTCGCGGTGATTCTTGCTTTGCAGTAAATCCCTTTTTTGTCCTTCGCTGCCGATGTATCTTACGGATATTTTCTTGCTAGTTCTTATTTGTTCGTATTCATACAGATCTTTTCCTATGGTCTTGGCAAAATCATCACCAGTGCCTCCGATGACCAACAGTTCGCATCCTTCAGGAGCGCTGTTCAAAAGTTCGAATTCATAAGCAAGATAGGATTCTTTGCCTTGATATGTTTCGAATTGCTGGTGCGGCGGAAGAATGGCGATTTCCTTGAGTTTTTCCGCTAAAGAATCAGCTATGGATTTCTGTCTTTCAATCAAGGCTGCCAATGTTCGGGGATTTTTAGCACTGAATTTCTTGCGTCCATGCTTGATCACATGCTTAACTAAGCCTCTTTCTGTAAGGGAAGAGAGGCAATCATACACATATTGGCCATGCAGACCCGTTTCCTTGATTATTTTTGAGCTGCCAACCTCACCAAGCTTCAAAAGGGCCAGGTAAACCAGGCCTTCTTTTTCCTTGAGACCCAATGTTTGAAGATCGCTCAGGATTTCCTTGTTTTTATTTTCATCAAACATATATGATAAAAAATATAATAATCCTTAAATTAAAGCATTAATATATCATAATTATATCATCATAAATTATTGACGTAAAGCCAAATCCATGCTATACTGTGTTGTTACGATGAAAAATTAAACAAAACATCGCAACACAGATCTTTGAAAAAATCACCCCTACACAAAACCCCATAAGACCTCACCAGAAATGGGAGGCTGGGAAAAGGAGATTATTATGAAAAAAGCATTTAGAATTAGGGGTTTTTACGTCGATAAAAAAAACGGTATTGGTCCCTGGCCGTGCACATTTACTGTGGCGGTTCCATCAAAAGAATGGGCATTCAGATTCTTGGAACAACATCCTGAAGTAGAAAGCTTTACAGAGAATTTCGTAAAAGAAGGTTTTGTGCCGGATGAAAAGCCGATGTTTAGTTATTACTTTTGAGGTGATTGATAATTATGGCAAGAGAAGTTTCTCTTGCCTCTCTTATTAAGGTCATTTGCAAAATGGTTTCATGGGAGAAAAGTTCATTCAAAATCACATCAAGAAAGGAGATTATCATGCTTAAAATTTATAAGTTCCTTGTTAATGTAGGCGAGGGCGAGATAAATGAATACCTGGTGATTGAAGAATCTCTGCAGCAAGCCCGCATTGCTCTCGAGGAAAATCTGAAAAAATGCGACTTTGACTGCAATATGCGTGATTTTACTGGGGAATATGAAATCGTTAAGGGCGCAGTTATATAAAAAAAAAGGGGGGGGAGAAGATGAGAGACAAAATAAAAATTTTTCACAAAGTGTGCGGAGATTTTGAGGATTTGGAAGCTGAGGTCAATGAGTGGATGCGAGGATTATCCATTCTGGAATTCATATCCCGTCACATGTCGACATCCTCAGGGACAGACATGCATGGGGTGTTCTATGTTACGTGCACGATATGCATATTCTATAAAGGAGGTGATGATTAAAAACAAGGCGGCAGTTCAATGCGACTGCTGCCTCTTTCTTTTCCTAAACGGTCTTTAAACAAAACCCCAAGAGCCTGACCAGCTCTTTTTTGTTATGCTATAATGAAAACACAATAAATAAGCATATCTTATGAACATTTTTGAAAATCCGATCGCGCAGAACAAGAAGACGCAGGATGGAGCTCTCAAGAAGGCAACCACCTTGAATACGAGCCAGGAGATATTTGAAGCTTATCTTCTCAGGGAAAATCGCATACATGAAGAGGAGTTTGAAGAGTTATGGAAGGAAGATCCGGTAGCGTACGCTAATTATGCTCCCCGAATCATTGCTAAGGAAAAAACTGACATAGAGGCGATGAAAAGAAGTGATAAATATGAAAAGCCCGAGAATTTCGCGATAGTTTTGGAAAACATCTTCGGGGATGTCCTGACAAGGGGGAAATTTCTAGGAGACATGCCTTTCAAAGCTATCCAGCTGAGTGAATACGATGATAAGCATATGAACGGAGCACATTGCGATGTGGTTCTGGAAATGCAGACAGAAGCAGGTTTGCTGCATTTAGGAATAGATCTTACTACTGCTAGCCATCCTGATAGTCTGAATAAGAAGCGAGACAAATGCATTTCTGGAGTCAAAAGCGGAAATTTTGCCACTGTTAAATATTTCAAATCAGAATTTGCAGATTATATGGGAGAGTTGGACAGGATACCTGTCGTCATAGCAGGTTTTGACAAGGATACAGTCTTGGATCTTTGCGGAGCGATCGGGAGGAATGATGATCTAAGCAAGCATCATGCCCAATTCATCGTGCTGGAAGAAATCATCCATGAGTTGGGGCGTCTTTCGGCAATCGCACAGCTCGGAAGCAGAGACAAGGACACAGCTGTCGCGACACTCGAATATTACAAGGAGATATTCGTTGGCATTGCTGAGAAAAAGAAAAACCTCCGCACTGTTGAGACTAATGCGAAGGTCAGAACCGACAAGGCCTACAAATTTTTGACCGCCTACTTTTAGGCGGAAGCTGCCGTTTCGGGCTCGTCAGCGCCTATGCGTTGCCGAGCTTCTTTGTTGTTGGCGACAGCAAGAAGTACCATTTGGTCAGCCTTCTTTTTGCCGAATTTTTTCACCAGGATGGGATAATCCGTCTCGGTGATGCTGCACGGGGCCCTTTTATTCGATTTTTTGTTGCGTTTTGCTGCCACAAAAGCCTCCTTTTAAGGGTATTTTGTACAACATGGAATACTACACTATTATAGTATTTTTGTCAATAGTAAAAATAGCTGCTTATTGCAATAAGCTTCAAAACATGCTAAAATGTCAATATCATTAAACACTTTTTGCAAAAAATATGCTAGAGCGCGAACTTATTGAGATAGGTCTCAATGAAAAAGAGGCCAAAGTATATCTTTCCGCTTTGGAATTGGGGCAGTCCGCTGTCCAGCAGATTGCACTCAAAGCTGGCGTCAACCGTGCTACAGCTTATTTTGTGATTGACGGTCTCATGCAAAGAGGTCTCATGAGCAGTTTTCACAAAGGCAAGAAGCAATATTTCATCGCTGCTGATCCTGAACAACTCGTGGAAATTCTGGAAAAGGAAAAAGAGGAGCTTGAAAAAAAGAAGGACAATCTGAAAAAGCTGTTGCCGCAGCTGAAATCTCTCAATAATAAACAGCAAGGCCGTCCGGTAGTGAAATATTACGAAGGCAAGGAGGGCATCAAGACTATGCTGGATGAATTCTTAAAATCAGCCAGCTCGGGCACTTCCTATATGGCGTATTCTGTCGATGCCATCAATAAATTCTTCCAAGACAAAGAAGTTGCTTCCTGGCGCTCTACAAGAGCCAAGAAGGGCATAAAGACTAGATCGATATATACATATAAGGAAGGAGTTAGGGAGAGTACTCCTGATAGCCAAAGAAGGAAAGTGCCATTTGATAAATTCCCTATCGCTTGCGATATCGCGGTTTATGACGACAAAGTAAGAATCGCTTCTTTGGGTGACCGCTTGAACGGTGTAATCATTGAAGACAAGGAAATCGCAGCTTCGCTCAAAGCCTTGCTGGATCTGGCTTGGGAAGGAGCGGAGAAATACGAGAAATAGAGAAAAAAGACAAAATAAGAGGGCCTCAAGCGTTTTCGCTCGAGGCCCTTTCTTTGTTGTTGAACTCACATGGACATCATCGCAGTATCACGCAAGATGCAGTGCGATGATTCCCTGTCTTGTTTCAGCATCGCTGAATGACAATACTAAACTAGTCTCCCACTTTTTCCACCCCCTTTCAGTTTGCTGCGGGTTGGTTGCTGCGGTTGCTTTGGGCGGATGTGCCCGCATGGAATGATCTTTCCTTGGCGCCAAAGATGCTGCGCGAAGGATTAATCATCCATGTTATCACCCCCTTTCATCCATACAGGCTGTTGAAGTTGATATTTCCAAGGCTTTAGAAAAGCCTTTTTAACTTGTGAACGAACCATTCGTTTACATGACAGTCTAGCACATGCAGGGTATTTTGTCAATATCCATGGACTGTTTTTTCTTTTAAAGGCATCAAACAGCTGTTTTTATGAGCCTTTGGAGAAGTGATTATTTGTTGAGGAACTTAAACAGTTATTTAATAACTGGAAATGCTATAAATATGTTTATAATTATATACAAAATATATAGCATAAATAGCTCTATAAAAGGCTGAAAAAGGCAATATGCCAAATAAAGTGTTTAAAACACTTGACAAAACTATTTTCATGCGCTATACTAGGGAGTCATGCTGAGAAAGCGGACAGCGAGTTCCTCAAAAGATAGATAGCCAAAAAAGAGCTGGGTTGCTCGCAACTGACCAAGAGAAAAGCAAAGAATATGGCAGTGGTTAGGCAGCGGCAAATCGGATGCTTTTGTCAAAAACAGCTTGTTTGAGCCATATAATAATTAATTAGGCTCCTAAACAGCGATCATTTGACTCAAAAAGCAGCAAAATCTTTCGGCTATTTTTCCGGGGAGCTCGCTCGAAGCTTATGACTGAAGTTTAACAATCAATTCCCTCATATGAGCCCGCAAAAATTGCTGGCTGATATGAGGGAACAAAAAACCAAACAGGAGGATGTCAAAATGGCTAGAATATGTGCAAGTTTGATTTTTGCTGCAGTCGGCGCCGTAATACTCTCCATCGCCCACGGACAGGTTGCTGCTGGGAATTTCCAGCACATCGGGACAGAGAGGCACTTGATGATGGCATGCGTCTACGTATCCATCGTCTTGATGCTCCCGGACCTGCTTCGACCCATCGGCAAGATGCTCCGTCGGATTTTTCGGCGGCAGTGACCACAACTCTAACAGGTCGAAAGGAGGTGAAACCATGACCGAATCCTGCAACATCCTGCCCGGATGCAAGGGAAAGCCTGAGCACACTCTGCCTCTCAAAAGAGACAAGCAGAGCGGCCTCTGGTCTGCTCCTCTTGTATGCAGCGGATGCCGCAAATCCCTGGAAAGGGAAGCGCGGGCACAAGGAAAGACACTCCGGTTCTTTTCACTGGAGGCATCCAAGCGTGAAGCCCAAAAGCGTAACGCTGAGGTGCAGTCTCTCCGTGTGTTCCTGTCGGATTTCGCGAAACCTGCGGTGAAGGCTGAATTGAAAAACATTCAGTCCAAAGCCAAGGTCGTCGCGATCCGCTAGGACACGCTCACCCAGGCATGGGGGACTCGCATGCCTAGTCGCATCCAGGTCACAGGCGACGAAATAAAACAAACCTGGAACAATCCGATGCCGTCGGTCTAAAACGAATAACCCGGCACAAGTCATCGGTTGCGAGCCCTTTGGGTATATCGCGTAAAAAATTCATAGGCAAGGAAAATTTCTTGCCTCTCTCTCGTAGAATATTTCGAAAAGTATTTTACGAGAGGGAAATAAAAATACAAAAGGGGAGACAAAC
The DNA here is from genome assembly GCA_036391995.1 of Patescibacteria group bacterium. Taxonomy (GTDB): domain Bacteria; phylum Patescibacteriota; class Minisyncoccia; order Moranbacterales; family GWC2-37-73; genus DASVYU01. The sequence continues at coordinate 46,548 of DASVYU010000010.1, read as the reverse complement.
ATGAAAAACAAAGTGCTGATTATTCGAAGCCAGAACAATACCGATAGCCTCGAAGAAGAAATCAATGAGGCAATTGCTCAGGCCAATGGCGAAGGTTGGAGTGTTATGTCTGTGGAAACGGAAAGTGTGCCATTTGGAGAAAGAACGGATGAGGATTATGGATTGATGCCTCGCCACTTTTTTTACACGACTACAATCCTGCTTGGAAAGGAGTGCATATGAAGAACTATATCGAGACCAGAATCAGTCCAACTGTTATTCGCCGCCGCCCCGTTAAGATCGGCATGATCATTCGTCGGCGGCCTAAGCCTGCAAAGCAGGAATGAACTTGGCAAGGAAACTTTCTTGCCTCTCTCTCAAAATCAATTTTCTCAAGTTGGTTTTAAGAGGGAAATAAAAAAATGGAGAGTCAAGAAAAAAATAAAGTTTTTATGCGCGTAAGACCTCAGAGTCCCGTGGGCCCCGGGTGAACTGAGGCAGCGCAGAAAGGAACAGGCATGAGAGTCAAGATTTGAGCGCTTTTTGAAAGGTTTTGGCGCTGCGACAAAAATCAAAACACCTGGGGCTTGATCAGCCATAAAAAGATCGGGCGCGCTGTGGGAAATCCTGCAGTGCGCCTTTTTTGTTTAACAAAAATTTTTTCAATAATAGATGTCTTCCTCAGTCGCTTTTTGTGCGCCGTCTTCTGATGGCTTTGTGTCATCAATGGACTTATCTGATGTTTTTGCTTTGGAAGATTTTTTAACAGAGTTTTTCTTTTCTGTTTCATTGAGTAATTCAGGATATTCAATAGCCATCTGGGTGAATTTGTCCATTTTGTATACTTCATTTGGTTCTACGCGGGTGATGATGTCGCGGAATTTTTCTTTCATCTCTCGTAGAATATCGCGCAGCTGCTCGCGCGATTCGACTTCGATGTCCAAAAAGAGTTCCCAACTTCCCATGCCCTTTACGTAGTTGATAATTTTCGGATGAATACAGCAATATTTATACAGTTCATCGATTCTTTCCTGATTGAATTGCATTATCTTGAATGCCACGCGATAAAAGAGCAGGCCGGCTTTCTGGTAGTCGATCGTGTAGGTGATTTTTGTGATCACACCGCTTTTTTCCAGTCTTTGATAATGCTTGTGCACGAGTCCAACGGAAACATTCAATATTTTGGCGATCTTGGTGAATTCCATGCGCCCATCCTGCAAAAGCAGGGAAACGATCTTGCGGTCAGTTTCAGATAGCTTTGTTTTTTCGGTCGTTCCTCCAGACACGGCATGCTTTTGGAATTCATTCTGTTTGCCGACCAAGTATGTTCTGGGAAACTTGATAAATCCCAAGCCGACCAAGATATCCGAATAAGTTATGTATTGCCCGTATTTGTTATATATGTCCTGCAAAATTTCATTGTGATGGAAGACATCTCTGGCAATGATTCCGATCAGAACATCGGCATGTCCGTCGGTTCTTTGGATGATCGGGACATATTTGTTGGAATTGAGATCTTGGTACATTTCTTCCTCTTTTTCCTTAGTGAGGCCGGCGAATTTCAAAAAATAGCCCCAGAAAAAGGAATAATCCATCTTGTCATAGTCCGTGAAAGCCCAAAAGTGCTTGATGATGCCATTTTCTTGCAGCTGCTCGACATGGTATTTGACCACTTGAGGAGTGGAGCCGATGGTACGGGCGATTTCCGAAAAAGAGGCTCTGCCATCCTTATCCAGCTCAAAGAGTATTTTTTTGTCTAAATCCGAGAGGTTCATTTTTTAAACTTTATCATTATATATCTATTTTAGCACATTATTTATAAAATATCAAGTAAATTATTGAAATATTACCCAAAACCTACTATAATATGCTGTTACGATGAAGAAGGAAAAACAAATCGTAGCAAGTTCATTGAAAAATCACCTCAAATAATAGTCGACGGACTTAAAACGCAAAAGGAGAAAGAATGGAAAAAATCGAACTTGAGAAGTGGCAGGTGGAAGAAATTGGTAAGTCAATGGTTCGTGCATCTAATCTGAGGCGACTTACCGAAAATGATCGTCAAAGGTTATTTATTGAGATAAGCCATATTATCAACTGCTTTGGTTTATATGAAACCGCAAGTAAGATGATTAAGGAAAAAATCGAGGAGTTTATACCTAAATATAAGCTCATTTGCTATCACCTTAAAATTAATCCAGAAACTTTTGGTCCCCAGGTTATCGGTTTCGAAGGAGTTGTCGCTCCTTGTGTTGACGGAAAATCTCTTGATGAAATTTATTCCCATGTTGTTGAAGATATTGAAAAAAAGAGGGGATTTTCAACGAATCGTGAATATGGACGAGGATGTTTCTGTCAGAAATGGAGAATAGAAGGAGGAGGTGATTAACAAATTTGGCAAGAGGAGAAAATTCTTCTCTTGCCACTCTCATTGAGTCCATCACGGTGGTGGGTTCATAAGAGAAAAGTTATTTTACAACCACATAGAAAAGGAGAAAGTCATGGAAAGTGAATGGAAAAAGAACATAGTCGGTTGGAATCCAGTAACAGTTATGGCTCTTAATGAAAGCTGGATACTAGAAGTCAACAAGGAATATGCTAACGGAGTTTTACGCAAAATAGAAAACTCACACGTTGGCGAAGCAATTACTGCGTTTAATGGATATTATGACTGCAGTGTTACACATGGATTTTTGTGGGTTGATATTGTTGAGGAAGCACATATTAACTCAGAGGGTTTGTGTGAAGGCCGGATATGCATAAAAAGAAGGGGTGCTGTTGTTGGAAATTTCCGGTTTCTGGTTAATCTCAAAACTTTCAAAAGAAAGGTTGAAAAGATTTAAAAAATATTTAGAAAAAAGGAGGTGATAAAAACAAGGCGGAAGTCCAATGTGACTGCCGCCTTTTATTTTTTGGAAGATAGGGTTATCCTTCTTTCTTTTTCACTTAGCCATTCCAGTTCAATCCATAGCGCGCCGGTAGGAATTATCTTCTTCACATTCTCTGGCCATTCCAGGATCACGATCGAATCTTTTTTGCCGGCAAAATCTTTCCATCCCAGATCCAGAAGATCTTTGGCACCGATACGATAAGCATCGATATGATAAACATTCAATAATTTTAAATTTGAAATTTTAAATTTGAAATTACTTTTGTAGTTTTTAATAACTACAAAAGTGGGGCTCGTGTATGGACCTTTTATTCTGAGTCCCTTGAGCAGGCCTTGAGTAAAAGTCGTCTTGCCTGCGCCCAAATCTCCAGTGAGGCAGATGATTTCTCCGCCGCGAAGCTCCTCGGCCAACATGGAGCCGAGTTTTTTGGTTTGCAGCGCTGAAGTTGTTACGAATGTTTGCATAAAAATATCCTAACTATAAATTGGAAAAAAGAAAAGGGCGTCGAATGCTTTCGACGCCCAAGGGCATTTATCAGTAACGACTTCCACGATATGGATGCCAATGGTGGCGTCCTCCCATGTCCCGAAAAACGATATAGTCAGGCCTTGGGAAATACCAACCATTGAACTGATATGAGGGAATCACAGGTGGCTGTGTGTACATCCAAACGACGGTCTCTTCCTGCTGAGGAGCCACGTATGTTTGTACAGGCTGCACCACACTTATGGTGCGCGGCGAAGCATTGGCAGGATCGAATCCGTCAGCAACCCCAGTCACAATGCTTGTTGCGCCGTTTATGACGCCAGCCGGCAGGTCGATTACAGCAGCCTTGACCAGCCCAACAATAGATCCCCCGATGCTTCTTTCTGCAAAGGCATTACTGCTTACAGAAAGAAAAAATACAACAGACAGAAAAATTATTTTTTTCATGACATCCCCCTTTGTCTTTTTCGCCTTTGTAGAGGCATTTTTGAGATGTGGAATTTTAGGTACTTCAGTCAATTATACTCCTAAAAAGCCTTTTTGTCAAGGCTTTTAGGGTGTATCTGATTTCACTTGCTGTCTCTCGTTGTTATCTATGTCTATTTGAGGATCGTGGAAGAAGGGCTGGGCATTTGCTTTTTGGCGATCGTTGTTTCTTTTGTCTATGTTCTTGTTGCGCTTGAAACGGTTTTTGTGAGCCTCTTGTCTTTCATTATTCTTTTCATCTCTTTTGTGATTTTCCCTGAAAGCTTTGCCCGTGACTTCCTGTTTTTCATTGTTCCTCAGATCTATTTTGAAATTTTCCATAAAAGGCTTGTCATTGAATCGCTGTCTTTCGTTGAGGCACACATCAAAGTCGGGAGCATCTTTGCAGGGAAGATTAATGAGCTTTTCTTTAGCATTGGCAGCCCAGGCGGAAAAAAAACCAACTGATGCTAGTGTCAGGACTTCCAAAACCAAAATAATCAAGCGTCGGCGCTTGTTTCGGGTGGCATGTATTTGCGAAAATATTTCTTGATATTGCTTCATGATTCCATGATATTGACCAAAAACCCCTATTTTGTCAAGGTTTTTGTTGACACAAGCTGTAAAGCTTGATATGTTGTAATACTTTAGTCCTGAAAATTAAGTTCAAAAACATCTAAACTAATTATTCGCTTGAAATGAGTCTGGAGCCTTCTAAACAATTGGACAACATTCTGCAGCAAGCCAAGCACGTGCTCATTTTCACGGCCGAAAATGCATCAGCGGACGCCGTGGTTTCTTCTTGGGCCATGTATTTTTTCCTGAAGAAAAATGGAATCGAGGCGACGGTGGTAGAAGGGGAAGGAAACAATTTCCAAGAACGTTTCGCTTTTTTGCAGCAGCCTGAAAATGTCATGCAAGGCTTGGCTGGAGCGAGGGATTTCGTTTTGTCATTCAATACCAAATTCAACAAGATTACCAATGTGCGCACGGAAAGAGTTGAGGATGAGCTGAGGATATTCATTACTCCGGAAAAAGGTTCGATCGATCCGCGCGATTTTTCATTCATTCCCGCAAAATTCAAATATGATCTCGTGATGGTGATCGGCAGTCCTGATAAAGAATCGCTGGGCAAGGTTTATGAAGAGAATCCGGATATTTTCTATGAGGTTCCGGTGATCAACATCGACCATCATGGTGACAATGACAATTTCGGACAAGTGAATGTGGTGGACATAACCGCTTCTTCCACGTCTGAAGTCGTTGCGCATCTTTTGCAGAAAATCAGCGAGAAGCAATTTGATCAATCCATGGCGGAATGCCTGCTTGCCGGAATTATTGATGCAACCAACAGTTTTCAGAAGAAAAACACCACTCCGCAATCATTACATGCCGCGGCATTGCTCATGAGCAAGGGAGCTGACCAGCAGAAGATTATTCGTTATCTATATAAGACGCAGCCACTGCATCTTCTCAAGCTTTGGGGCAGAATCATGGCGAGGCTTTTTTGGGAAGGGGAGCTCAACCTTGTCTGGGCGCCTGTTTATATTGAAGATTTCGTGCAAAGCCGGTCTACTCCCGCTGACCTTTCTTTTATTCTTGACAAGATCAAGGAAAATTATTCGGCAGGCAAGATATTCATGGTCGTATATAACGAGAATGCGGATGAGGTGCGTGGCGTGATCAAATGCGGCAATGGGGAAAGCATACGAAAAATCGCTGAGATCGTGGGAGGAAAAGTCGTCGGAGAACTTTGCGAGTTTCATGATACTGCTTCTGAGACTGCCGAAGCTGGACAGCGTGTCGTGGAAAAGATGAAAGCGGCATTTCTTTCTCAAACAGAAGAATAAAAATATTTTCCAAGAAAGCCCCAACGTTGTTCGGGGCTTTTGCTGTTTGCAGGCAAATGCGGTAAACCCCCGCACCAAATTTGCTAACTTCAATTAAAAATCTGAACTTTAATTATTTTTACAAGCAAATACTTGTAAATCGGCTTGTGGTAATCTTGGTGTGGGGGTAAAATAAGTATGAAAAATACTTTTTCAAACAAAAACATAAACAAATTTCTATGCCAAAGGTTTCACATAAGCAGATCAACGTTTCAGGCGACAAAGAAGAGCAGGCTGGCAAGCTGTTGCAGCGCATGCGTGGAGAGTCTGAAGAAGAGCAGGCGGCACAATTGGCCAGATCTTTCAGCCTGGATTACGTGGACCTCAACATTTTTCCAGTGGGCGCTGAGGACATGCGCACCATTTCCGAAGAAGATACGCGCCGCTTTGGCACGGCAGTCTTTCAGAAAACAGGCAAGGAACTGCGTATCGGTATTGTTGATCCTACCAACAAGGAAGCGCTGGAATTCATTGAAAAAATGAAAGAAGAGGATGGTTGGACAATCCATCTCTATATCATTTCCAATTCTTCGCTGCAAAAAATACTTTCCCGATTCAAGGAGATGCCTCTCATGGAAAACCTTGAGTCCATGCAGATATCATTGAGCGGCAAGGATTTGGAAGATTTTGAAAAGGAATTCGGCAGCATGCTGGAACTAAGGAAGCGCATCAAAGAGATTCCGACAACACAGATCATCTCCATTATCATGGCAGGTGCGGTGAAGATGAAAGCTTCTGATGTGCACTTTGAACCTCAGGAAGAAGGAGTACGCATGCGCTTCCGTGTAGACGGTGTTTTGCAGGACATCGGAAATTTTCCATCTGATATATACCGCTTCATTTTGTCGCGTATCAAGATGATGGCGAAGATGAAAATAAACATCCGTGATATCGCGCAGGATGGTCATTTTTCGGTGGACATGGAAAGTGGCAAGATTAATGTACGCACAAACATCATTCCTGGCAATCATGGCGAATCGATCGTGATGCGTCTTTTGAGTCAAGCTGATACTTTGCTTAATGTGGAGGATTTGGGATTGCGCGGATTGGCCTACGAAAGAGTGCAAAAAGAAATCGCCAAGCCTCATGGCATGATTCTGACGACCGGTCCGACCGGATCTGGAAAAACCACGACGCTCTATGCTTTGGTGAATAAACTCAACACATCTGGGGTAAAAATAATCACAGTTGAGGATCCGATCGAATATGAGATCAATAACATTTCGCAAACTCAAGTAGACAAGGACCGAGGATACACATTTGCGGAAGGTTTGCGTGCAATCGTGCGTCAGGATCCGGATGTAATTCTGGTCGGTGAAATACGCGATGAAGAAACATCGGACATCTCAGTAAATGCGGCGCTTACTGGTCACCTGGTGCTTTCAACGCTGCACACCAACAATGCTCCAGCTTCCATCCCTCGTTTCATTGAGCTTGGCGTAAAGCCAAATCTGATTGCGCCTTCGGTAAATGCTTTCATTGCCCAGCGTCTGGTTCGCAAGCTTTGTCCGCATTGCCGAGAAAGCTACAAGCCAGCCAAAGAAACCATCGACTCGATCAAAAAAATTCTGTCCATCATTTCTCCCAAATCCAAAGTGGAAATTCCCAAAGACATCGATCAGTTGTATCGCCCTGTGGGCTGTGACAAGTGTCATGGACTCGGATTCAAAGGGCGCATCGGTATTTTCGAAGTACTGACAATCAGCGAAAGCATTGAGAAACTTATTCTGGAAATGGGCGGCGAAAGGGAAATAACTCAAGCTGCCTTGGAAGACGGAATGATAACCATGGCTCAGGATGGAATTCTCAAAGCAGTGGAAGGGCTTACTTCCATGGAGGAAGTGTGGCGAGCCACAGGGCAGACTCAGTTTCTGGAAGACATATATGAAAAGCTGATGGAATCTTCGCTTTCGCGCTCGATCGACATCAGCGAGGAGGATCTGAATCTCGTATCGGAAAACATGTCATCCATTGAAAAACTTGGCGAACTCATCAAGAATGCGAATCAGAAGGACGTTGCTAAATATATGTTTGCCAGCAGTCTTTTGCTCAATGTCGGTGACATCCATATCGAGCCTGAGGAAAATGACGTGAAGATCCGTTATCGTATGGATGGAATTTTGCAAACGATCGCGACGATACCGCTCAATGAATATCCGAGCCTTCTGGGTGAAATAAAGTTTTTGAGCGGATTTTCCACGGAAGTACGTGGTGGTGTGATCGACGGGCGCTTCGTGATCGCTTTGGAAAAGCAATTCAAGAACATCACTGAAACCAAAGTGGATGTGCGCGTTTCCGTGATTTTGGGAGGTTATGGAGAAACAGTTGTGATGCGTCTTTTAAACAAATCCGCCATTGCTTTGGATATTGAAAAATTGGGGATCAGGCAACAGAATTTAAACAAGATCCTCGAACAGACCAAAAAACCGCACGGAGTGTTTCTTAACACTGGTCCTACGGGCTCTGGAAAAACAACGACTCTATACAGCATTTTGAAAGTTCTAAACAAGCCGGAGGTGAAGATCATCAGTGTTGAAGATCCGATCGAATATCAGCTGGAAGGCATCTTGCAGACGCCGGTCAATGACAAGGAAGGTTACACCTTTGCTACAGCTTTGCGCGCATTGCTGCGTCAGAATCCTGACATCATGATGATCGGTGAAATTCGCGACGAAGAGACAGCCAACATTGCAGTGCAAGCCGCGCTGACCGGCCATTCCATTCTTTCTACGCTCCACACCAATGATGCAGCCGGTTCCATTGCGCGTCTGATGAACATGGGAGTAAGAAACGATGATCTGGCAGCTTCTGTGAATGCTTTGATGGCACAGCGCCTGGTGAGAAAGCTTTGCGATTGCAAAGAAAAGAGAGCCATCAAGGAAAATGAGAAAGCGATCATTGAAAGAGTGGTGAAAAGCATTTCAGCAAGCAGTGGGGTGGAAGTTCCTGCGGCTGAATTCATCTATGAGCCGAAGGGCTGCGAGAAATGCAATCATATCGGCTACAAAGGCCGCACGACCATCAGTGAAGTGTTGGTCGTGGACCGCGAAGTGGAAGATCTCATCACGCAAGGCGCATCGTCTTCAGTGATCCGCGACAAAGCCATCGAGGAAGGCATGATAACAATGGAACAGGACGGCATGCTCAAAGTCCTGGAAGGCGAAACGACGTTGGAAGAAGTGGACAGAGTGGTATAAGAAAAGAAAAACTTTTGGAATAAAAAGAGGCGGCACGATTTCGTGTCGCCTTTTGGTATCACCTCTTTTATTTATTAATACGAGATAGTTACTAGCAAATCGTAACGTCTACTTTTATTCCGCTGCGATTGGGATTGAAGTAAAAATCGCCAGTTCTCATGTATCCTCCGCCCATATCGATTTTGTAATTACCGAATGAGCAGAAACCGCCTTTTTCTGTGATAATTCTGGCCAAGTGGGAAATTAATTCCTGATATTTGGCTGTGCCGTTGAATGCTCTGCAACCCAGCATGTAATCCAGGATAGTGAAATTTTTGTGAGTCTTAGCTTCCTTTTTTCCGTAGCCAGATTCCCTGATCAATTCAAGAAATCCTTCGAGGATAAGCTTTTCCCCAACGCCGGATGTTTCCTTAAGCATCTCTTCAAATTCTTCAAATCTCGCGCGCAATAGTTCTGACATGGCGATCTCCTTTTCTATGGTTGAGGTGATTAACTTGTGAATGAACTTTTTCTCCTATGAACCCGCCACGATGGTAGGCTCAATGAGAGTGGGAAGAGAAATTTGTTCATTTCTCTTCCCAAATCGTTAATCACCTCTCCCTTAACAGCCGGAGCAGCCATCCCAGTTCTCCCCATATGGCTACAGCCGGAAATATAAACATAAAGATAGCGATCAACGGATGTAAACTCATCTTTGTGCAATATTCGGGAGAACCGAAGAATACGAGTGCAAGGGCAGCAATACTGACAAGAGCAAGAACAATAGAAAGAAAAGACTTAATGAATACTAAGCGATGAGGACCGTGAGTCAAAAATACTTCCCTTACTTCGTTTGATGTCGGAGCAATTCCAAATGCTATAAACATAATAATGAATCCTGCTATAAGAATGATGTCTTCCATGTTCGTTCTCCTTTTCTATGTTCGAGGTGATTTTTGAAAGGACTTGTTAAGAGTGAATCCGTTATCCATCTTAACACCGTAGTATACTCCAAAATCAGGTAAATGTCAATAATGATGCCTTATAAAATAGCCATAAAATACTTTAAATAAGCTAAATACATAATATGTAGTCAGTAATATTGACATAAAGTAGTCGAGCGAGTATAATATAGATAGTTGCTCAATATCTTCCTCGCCCTTTAGGGAGAGGATGTCACGAAGTGACAGGTGAGGGGGAAACTAGGCAAAAAACAAAAACATGGAAAAATACGCTCAATATCTCAAGAAAAATTCTCGAAGTTTGAGGAGCAACTCGACGCCCCAGGAAATTATTTTGTGGTCTAGATTAAAGAATAGGAATTTTTGTGGTTTAAAATTCAGAAGACAGCATGTAATCAGTAAATATATTGTGGATTTCATCTGCTTGGAGAAGAAAATCATTATTGAATTGGATGGCAGTCAGCACAAAAGAGAAAAGGACAGAAAGTATGATTCTGCAAGAAATGAATATTTGAGAAGTTTGGGGTTTGTTGTCTTGAGATTTTGGAATGATGAAGTTAATCAAAATTTGGAGGGAGTTTTAATTGAGATTGAGAAGTGTTTGTAGTGCTACCTGTACCCTCATCTGTCATGAGTACATGACATCTTCTCCCATAGGGAGAAGAAGCTAATGAGTAAATTTTTTTATGGAGTTAATTGAAGTGTTAAAAAATTTAGGTTTACAGGAAAAACAAGCCAAAGTATACTTGGCTGTTTTGCAGCTGGGCAAAGGCTCTGTGCCAGCCATTTCCATCAAAGCTGGGACCAAAAGACCGACCACATACCTGCTTTTGGAGGAACTGCGCATGAAAGGCTTGGTCAATCTGCTGCCGCGCGCCCAGAAAGTGCTCTACACCGCCAATTCGCCAGAGCAGCTCTTGGAAGAGCAGCAGGAAAAGGAGCGGCTGATCAAAGCCAACATGCCCGAACTCATGGCCATGTTCAACGCTAAGAAGGAAAAGCCGAAAGTGACTTATTACCAAGGGGAAGATAGCGTGGTGAAGCTTTACGATGAGATATTCAAAGAGAAGGAGATCTTTTTTTACGGCTCTATCGGCTCCATAAGTCCAAAGGTGTATAAGCAAGTAGAGAAATACTTGCCGCGCATCGAAAAGGATCAGCTGGATGTGAGGGAAATCCTGCAGGCCGACGAGAAATCCATCCAGTTCGCCAAAGACACGGTTTCTGAAACGCACAGAATCAAGCTGGTGGGTGAGCAATATAAGCTTCCGACCGACAACATGATCTTCGGCAACAAGGTGGCGATCATAACCTACAAAGACGAGCCCATGGCTGTGGTCATCGAAAGCTCGGATGTGGTTGAGACATATAGGTCCATGTTTGAGATGGTTTGGAACAGCATCAGCTAGTTTGTAACTTTTAGGAAAACACGAATATAGATCAAAGCAGAGTCTTTTGAGGCTCTGTTTTTATGATAAAAAAGTATATATTGACCTAAATTGTTTGATAGTGGTACAATATCACTATAATTCTTTCAAAAAATAAAATGAAAAATGAAAACAAAGAAAAATCATTACTTCCTCAGGAAATCATTGAAAACAGAATTTTATTGATAAGAGGTAAAAAGGTTATGTTGGATTACGATCTAGCCGTGCTTTATCAGGTCAAGACAATGGCTCTGAATCAGGCAGTCAAAAGAAACATAAAAAGATTTCCCGAAGACTTCATGTTTAGGCTTACTGTGGCCGAAAAAGAGGAGGTTATCACAAATTGTGACCACCTCCAGAAACTGAAATACTCCCCACATAAGCCGCTTGCTTTTACTGAACAAGGCGTAGCCATGCTGTCGAGTGTTTTGAAAAGTGAGAAGGCGATCCAGGTTAACATCCAGATAATGCGGACTTTCACGAAAATAAAAGAGATGATAATCAGCAACAAGGAGCTGCGAAGGAAAATCGAAGAACTGGAAAGCAACTATGACGCCAAATTCGCAACGATATTCAAAGTCATCACGAAACTGATCACAGATCCGGAAAGAGAAAACAAAAGAAAGATAGGATTCGATGGTGGGAAATAAAAAAGAGGCAGAAGGATTTTTCCTTCTGCCTTTAAGTTTAACTAAGGTGCATATTACCGCTCAATTTTTCTGAGCAGCTTCATGACATTGGCATTGAACTGCTCGGTAAAGATGCGATCTTTAGCCTTGCAGCCGATGTTCACACAGGCATGCTGCGCGAAATTGCGGGTGCGCACCCAGGCCCAGGTGATGCCCTTGCCAACCAGATCTTCAGGAGAAACATCATCTCTCCATTCGGCGTGGTCGGCGCCAGGGCAGCGCAGCAGCTGACCGGTTTCCCGAATCAGCAATCCATTGCACAGCTGCATGCAATGGTTGGTGCCAGCATAAGGGCTGGGACCGAACTTCTCCACATACTCGCGAGTGATCAATCCGCGTTTGATAGCGTGATTGATCACTTTTGCGTAATACATTTCAAACTTCTGCATGAACTCTACATTGAGCTCATTGTACAACTTGCCACCGCAACCGCTCTGCATGGAAGTGGTTGAGATGACCGTGAGGCCACGATCAGTGAAATACTCGAAAATTTCCTGAGCTTCATCAATCGTTTCGGCGGTGATCGGAGCATTCACGATCACGAGCCTGGCTTCTTTGCCTTGGGCAAATTCTGCTTCGGCAAAGTGCTTGTAAATCAATTGTAGACCGCGCGTCTGAACTTCCTTGTAATTGCCCGCGTAGTCTTCTTTGCCTTTGTAACCGCCACTCACCAGATCATTGGTAAGCTTGTCGTCAAACGAGCGGAAGTTATACAGCAGTCGCAGGCATTTGTAAGTAGCAAGCTTTGCAACCAGCTGCTCGGCGGTGTGAATGCCCTGATTGCCGAACAGTTCTTCAACCTGCGCGTCATCCCCGAACATCGGGTCCTTCACGAAGACGCCGAGGATGATGTTCATTTTCTCGAAACGGTCCAGGTATTTGAATACATCTACATCACGAAAGAATTCACTAGGGCCAAGATATTTAACAGTCTTGGTTCCGAGCTTTTCTACCGACTCTTCAATCAGGCGCATGATATTTTCCGGATGAACGAGGTCATGGCCGTTGAAGAGATTGTCCTGTTTAGCGTAGCAGCCCTTGCAGTTAAGCTTGCAGTTGCCGTACACCTTTTTTACCAGGACTTCCTGCTTCTCTTTGGCAGTTTCGGCATTGTTATACGCCTCAACAACTTCAGCGGGCAGCCAGCAGAATTCCAGCGACAACAGTTTTTTGAGTCCGCAGGCTGTCTTTTCGCTCAGCATCTCTGTTGTTGCCGTCAATCCTTCAAGCGAAGGATTGATTTTAACAGTCAGTTTGCCGTTTTCGCCGAACATTTTCTGTGCATTCTCGAGCGGGTAAGTTTTCATGACATTCTCCTTTTTTGATTTGATTGTGTTTCCGGCCGGATAACACAATGATCAAAGAAGGGAACATCGATTAAGTTTTCAAGCTACAGTCCTTTTCTCATCTCAACAAGCAAGTATACAACAAACCGTCAAATTATGTGGAAGAGGGAAGGAGAGAAAGCATGCTAAATTGACAAATAATGGCTTGTTTGATATAATAAATATGTCGAAATATTTTCCACAACTAAAGTTAAAATATGATTAAAAACCTGCTTTCAGACCTTAATTTTTCCGAAAAAGAATCGCAAATATATTTGGCGCTTTTGGAGATGGGCAGCGGAAAAGCGCAAGACATAGCCAAAAAAACTGGCCTCAACCGCACTACGGTCTATGACATTTTCGAAACCTTGATGCAAAAAGGCTTGGTCAGCAAATACAAAAAAGGCTCCGCGACATTTTTCAATGCGCTGGAACCTAAGCACTTGCTGACATATCTGGACAGAGAGAAAGAAGAGCAAGCCAAAAAGATCGAAAAGCAGAAAACGAAAGTCAGCCAACTGCTCCCGCAGCTTATTTCCTTGCAGAACATCTTCACCAACAAGCCTAAAGTGCAATTTTTCGAAGGTGAGAAGGGCATGCGCGAAGCTTATGAAGATACTCTGACTTCAAAAGAGATCATACTAGCGTATGCAAATGTGGACACGATGCATGAAGGTTTGCCGGAGTTTTTTCCAGAATATTACAAAAGACGTAGCGAGAAAGAGATTTTTATTAGAGCTATCATTCCTAGGACAAAATTGAACTCAGAGAGGGTTTTGAAAAATCAAGAAGAAATGCGCGACACCCGCTTCCTGCCTGAAGAAGACATGACTTTCTCACCGGAAGTTAACATATACAGCAACAAGATCCTGATCGCATCTTGGAAAGAGAAGATGGCCATCCTGATCGAATCCAAGGAATTAGCTGATCTGCAAAAACTAACCTTCAACCTGCTCTGGGACACTTTGCCCAGGAATTAAGATAGAGATGCTCCGAGCTTTATTTCTGCAAGTCCTTTGCTCCTAGCCAGGCAAGCTCGAAGATGGCTTTCTGGGTTTTGCTGACTTCGGCGCTCTCGATGATAACCCCCAAGAGATCCTTATAGGAAACGATAGCCATTTTGTTTTTGAATATGTTGATTTCGTTGGAAAATGGGAATTTGTCTTTGTCCACGAGCCTTGTTTTGCGCAGCTCCGCCTTGTCGTTCTTCTGATGTTCCCGCGCTTCAGGGGAATCTTCAGCGATAGCCCGCTGCACGATGCCGCGCTTGATTCTTTGAGCAAGGTAATGCGAAACATATTCATGGCCCAGATAGGTGTGGATCGATTCTGCTGAGGAAAAAGCCAAGATCTCCTCGCCTTTTTTCAGTTCCAGAGTCTCATTGAACACTTGCTTGAGACCCTCGATGCCTTCGTAGAATCTTATTTTGGGCTTGGTGGCATGCGCATTGTACAAGGAGGAAAGTTCAGGGAGGGCATCAATGATGTTTTTCTGCTGCTGCTTTATTTTCTGGATTTCGCTGTCAAAAAGATAGGGAAGCTTCCGGGGATCTTCAGCGGAATATAGCCTATGTGCACCTTGCTTTGTCACCGTTACAAAGCCTTTCTGCGTGAGCCCATCTAGGATGCTATAGGTCGTTGTGCGTTTTAAACCCGCTTTTTTGGCGATATCCTGGATATGGCCAGAGCCAAGCTGAAGCAAGGAAAAGTATACGGCAGCTTGTTTTTGGCTTAGATTAAGTTTTTCGATGGTTTGTTGGATATCCATGAGCCTTTTTTGAAAAGTGACGAAATTATGTCGTCATATTGTCATTATATTCCAAATACAATAAAAAGTCAACGCTGAATATATCTTTATATAAAGCTAAATAATGGAATTTGGCTTGCATTAGCCAAAATGACGAATAACTATTGACAAAATCTTTTCCATATGCTATACTGGGCTGTTAAGATGAAAAACCCCAGAAGCAGAGCAATCTCGCTACGGGGCAGGCCCAAAGGGAGAATCACTTAACAAGCCCTTTGAAAACTAAAGAAGACGAGATCTCCCAAAGGTCATTATGCTATCCGGCCGGAAGCATAATAAACCAAAAAAGGAGACATATTATGAAAAAGCATATCAGCGCCAAAGCGGTACAGCACGGCCTCGAGCGGGAAAACAATGGCAAGCTGCAGACTCTCTGGCTGGAAATACCCGGTTACTGCAACCTGTTCTGCTCCTACTGCTACGCTTGTGGCGGGGAAGGGCTGGAAAAAGAAAAGCTGCTCTCCTGGAGTGAGTACGAAGCCATCCTGGAGCAAGCCAAAGTCTTGGGTGTCGATTCTCTCGGCATCCCTGGTGCCGGCGAGCCGCTGCTTGGCTCTAATCGCGAGCTCACCATGAACATCATCCGCAAATGCCAAGAACTCGGCATCTTCGTGACCATGTTCACGACAGGTGAGTTCATCACCGAGAAGCTGGCGGAAGAACTATACGAGCTGCCGGTTGAGATCATGCTGAAGGGCAACACGCTCGACCCGGAGAAGCAGGACAAGTTCGTAAGCGATCCCAGCCGCGGTCTGATCCGCAAAGGCTATGGCCAAAAAAGAAATGCCGCCATCGAGCTGCTGAAGTCCAAGGGCTTCAACAATGAAGAAGCTTGCATGGCGAAATTCGGCCGCAAGAGCCGCATGGCACTTGTTACTTCAATCATGACCAGCGAGAACGGTGAGCTTTCCAACCTGGATGAGATCGTTGACATCCTGCGCTTCTGCCGGAACAGCAACATCATCTTCGATTGCGACAGCGTTCTCAAGCGCGGTCGGGGGGCTTCTTGCGAGCTTTGCACTGGCGAGCAGGAACTTTTGAACAAGCTTCGCGAGCTGCAGAAGATCGATCGCGAAGAGTTCAAAAATGTTTGGGAAGTTTCCCAGAGCTACGTCGGCACGGTATGCGACCGGTACATGCATCACATGTACATCAATCAATACGGCGACGTGCGGCCGTGCATCGGTGCCATGGACTTGGTCCTTGGCAACATGCATGAAGTGAGCCTCGCTGCTGCCTGGAACTCTGCAGAAATGCAGATCATCCGGGCGCGCAAATTCAGCGGCAAGTGCGGCGATGAATGCGCCAACTTCGCGGAAGGCAAATGCAATTCCTGCCTCGGCCGCCGATCCAATAATTTGACCAATGAAAACCTGTTGGCCAAGGGCAGTATTGAAACCATCGGCTGCTGGAATTTCCAAAAGAAAAACTAGCGCCTAGGGCAGAACGAAACTACGTTCTGCCCTTTTTATATAAGAGGGAAAATAAAAACCCGCAGCACTCGTTTGAGTCTGCGGGTTTTTGCTACATTTCACTGCGAAGTTTTCGTATAGCGGTCACATAGAATTCCAGACCACCCAATTTCTTCAGGTGTTCCTCGATGCTTTCAAATGTGTGATTCCAGGCAGTTTCCCATGTGTGTGCATGTGTTTTTGCTGATAGCACACTTTTATTGGGATACCATCCTTTCTGTTCAGGGTTGATTTTTCCAAAAGGAAAGTATATTGCTGGTTTTATGATAACAACATCCTCTCCGTGATCCTTACCGCCAGTCACGATCGTATTTGTGATGTTCATAGGTTGCAGGAATTCCTTGCGGAATTCTTCACCAAGTTTTTCTTCTGCGCCATTAGCACTGCGAGGGAAATTCATGTCGATGAATGCCATGTCAGGAGTAAAACACTCAATGATTTCCGCCCCTTCTTCATAGCTTGTTGCGGTTCTTATTTCCTCTGCATATTCAGAGAGTGCTGCGACTGCTGCAGCCAGATTTTCCTTCTTATCATCGAGTATGAAGATTCTGCATTTCATGGTAGTCTCCTTTATTTTCCAGAAGTAAGTTTCGAAAGCATGAGGTAATTTTGCCAAACGATGCACTTTTCAGGGTCGCATCTCATTTCAAAAGAATTTGAAAAATTTGCATGCTGCAAGGTTGGTCCCATTTGGCATTTTAAATAACCATCTTTTCCCATGAGTTGAAAGTTGCATTTTTCCATGACCTATTTCCTCCTTTGATATTTTTAAGTAACTCGTTACGTTATCTCATCGTAACAACGTAGTATACACCAAAAAAGCAAAATTGTCTATGATTACGTCAAGTATTTTCTTATGGTTGCGGGTGATATACGTAATAATGCCTATATATAGACAAAATAAGCGCAATATGCTATACTGAATATGTTGTCGAGCACGACGACAAATAAGAAAATATAGGCAAAATATGCTTTTCAAAGACTTGGAAAAGATAGGACTCAACATCAATGAAGCCAAAGTGTATCTGGCTGCTTTGGAATTGGGTGAGGCTAATGTGCAGCAATTGGCCAAAAAATCAGGCGTCATCAGAACCACTGTTTATGGCGTGATCGAGCAGCTCAAGGAAAAAGGCCTCCTGAGTGCGGCTTCCAAGAATAAAAAAGCCATCTTTGTGGCCGAAAATCCCAGCAAGCTCAAGGAAGATCTCAAGGAAAAACAGCACTCTTTGGATAGGATCTTGCCTGAGCTTATGTCCATCACGAATATGCTCGACAATAAGCCCAAGATAAGATTCTTCGAAGGGCTGGGGGGACTCAAAGATGTGTATATGGACACCTTGAATTATCCGGACCAGGAGCTGCTGGCCTGGGTTTCGGAAGCATATATCGAATCGTTCGATGAAGAATTCCTGTATGATTATTACGTGCCGGAAAGAGTCAAAAGAAAAATATGGGTAAGAGCTATCGCTCCGGATGATCCGCGCATGTCCCGCTTCAAGGAGAGCGACGAAAAATCCCTCCGAAAGACCAGGATTGCGGCTCGCGCGCTTTTCCCTTTGCAGGTGGAAATAAACCTATATGGCAAGAATAAAGTCGGCATCGTGGCTTTTGAAGAAAAGATAGGCATCATCATTGAAAGCTCTAAGATACACAACACTTTGAAAAGCATCTTTGAGATGAATTGGGCCTTCAGTGAAAAATAAGAGCAACAAAAAATCCGCCTTGAGAGCGGATTTTTGCTATATAAGCGCTTTTATTCCTATTGTTCTGTAGACATATCCCGCAAGATAAATCCCGCGGGGAAGCAACAGTGTCGAGGAGAGGGACAGCCGAAACCGCCCAACCCATGTCTGGGCAAAAAAAGTTGCCAAGATTGAGGACAAAAGATAGGAGCCCCCAACTGTCTACAGAACAACGGAAACAAAAGCATTTTTGAGGTACTTTCTGTGCTGACTATGTAGCCTAGCACAGCTTTATTTTTTTGTCAAGTGCTGGTATAATGGCTTAAGACATGATAAAAATATACCCAGACTTGTTTTCACTCTGTATTACGTTCGTGGGTTTTGATATGTTTCATGATTTTTTGACTTAAATAAGACTTTTTATGATTACGAGTTCCCAAGAACAGGATGAGGACATAAAACTGGATACCACCCTGCGCCCACAGCGCCTGAGCGAATATGTGGGGCAGGAAAAGGTGCGCAAGAACTTGCAGCTTTTCATTGATGCTGCCAAAAAGCGCGGTGAGGCTATCGAGCATGTGCTTCTCTATGGCCCAGCAGGACTAGGAAAAACGACTCTGGCGCATATCATAGCCAATGAGATGGGGGTCAACATCAAAGTGACTTCTGGTCCGGCCATTGAGAGAGTGGGTGATCTGGGCTCGATTCTCACCAATCTGCAAGACGGAGATGTGCTGTTCGTGGATGAGATCCATCGTCTCAACAAACAGATCGAAGAAGTGCTTTATCCTGCCATGGAAGATTACAAATTGGATGTGATCATAGGCAAAGGACCATCAGCCAGGACTCTGCAACTGGATCTGCCCAAATTCACTTTGATCGGCGCAACTACGAGACTGGGCTCGCTTACAAATCCATTGCGCAATCGTTTCGGTGCCATTCATCGCTTGGAATTCTATAATGACAATGAAATGAAGCAGATCATCCACCGTTCTGGTAGGATTTTGGGTATCGAATTGGATGAGAGCGGCGCAGAAGAAGTTGCCAAATCTTCGCGCAAGACTCCGCGCGTGGGAAACCGCATCATCAAACGCGTGCGCGATTTTGCGCAGATCCATGACCATAAAAATATCGACAGCGCAGTGGCAAGAAAAGCACTGGATCTTCTGGACATCGACGAAATGGGACTTGAACCGACTGACAGGCACATTTTGGAAACAATCATCAAGAAATTCAACGGCGGACCTGTCGGCATCCAAACGATCGCAGCAGCGACTTCGGAAGAAGTGGAGACGATTGAGGATGTCTATGAGCCATTTCTTATTCAACTCGGATTTCTGACACGCACACCGCGCGGAAGAATGGTGACGCCTTTGGGCTACCAGCACTTGGGTTATCCTGTACCTGACCAGCAAGGCAGGCTCATCTAGTTTTCTTCGGCTTGATGATGTAGAATGGTGATAGGGTAAAGTAAAAAACAAAAATAAAAACAGTCACTCTCGGTGACGGGTAAAAAATTCCCATGCTTATTCCTCTTGTTCAAATATTGTATTTTATTGTACTTGGCATGATGGCACTGCTTAGTATTTTTATCGTCTATCACATCATCTTCTATTCCTATTCGACATTTTCCAAGTTGGTGACACTGGCACTTTTCATCTCAGTGGCTGGCGTTTTGTTTCTCACCAATTTTCTGCTTTTCACTCAGTTGCCATTGGAGGACATCTTCTCAAAAGTAATGTATTGAGAAAAAATATTCAACCTCACCTGTCACTTCGTGACATCCTCCCCTTAAAAAGGAGAGGAAACTATTGAACAAAACTATCTTATGGACGGATTTTCCAAATATCATTTCAAGGATCTCGAAGAGAACGAGCAGATCATAAAAGTTCTGCATCGCAACTGGTTCTATCTTTTCGAACAATTCTTCTGGATTTTGGTGATCTCAATTGTGATTTTTTTGTCCGTCGTTCTGGGACCGGCATATTTTCCAAATCTTTTGGGTGGAGAATTTCGTCCGACGGCTTTGTTTTTGGAAAATTTTTTCATGCTGGCTATTTGGATCTTCAGTTTCATCATATGGATCGATTACTATTATGACATCTGGATCATTACCGACCAGCGCATCATAAACATAGAGCAGCGCGGACTTTTTGCGCGCAAAGTGAGTGAGATGACATTCGACAAGATGCAGGACATCAGCGTGCAGGTAGATGGATTCTTGCCGACCATGCTCAATTTCGGCGACGTTAGGGTGCAGACTGCGGGAGAAATAGAAGATTTCATTTTTCGTACTATTTCCGATCCCTATCACATCAAAAACATCATTGTGGAAATGCACAAAAAAGACGAGCTTAATTCGACCGAACGCCTGGGCGACATGATCAAGGAGAAGATGGGGCAAGGCAGTGAATAATCCTTATTTTAAATAGGGGGGGTCAAATTCGGGTGAACACAAAACAAAAAACCTGCATGTTGTGCAGGGCAATCCGCGCATGGCGGATATTTTTGCGCAGTAAAAATGAATATAAATTGATTCTAACTCCATTGCTTGTTTTTTCAATCGCGTCTCTGAATGTTTCAATGGCTTGTGCGGCAGGTACTCACGTTGTCATTAATGAAGTTTTATACCAAGCTGAAGGAAACAATGATACAGGAAAAGAATGGATAGAATTGTTTAATCCAACGAAAAATCCTATTACGCTGACCGGATACGAGCTTTATACCGGGGCAGGTGGATATTTCGTGTTTCCTGAATTTTCTTTGAAACCGAAATCTTTCGTGGTTGTCCATTTAAGGAGAGAAGGTGGCAATAGCAGTGATGATCTTTACCAAGGCATGAACGAAAAGAGTAACATGGGCAACACGGCGGGTT
Organism: Patescibacteria group bacterium; assembly: GCA_036391995.1. Taxonomy (GTDB): domain Bacteria; phylum Patescibacteriota; class Minisyncoccia; order Moranbacterales; family GWC2-37-73; genus DASVYU01. The sequence continues at coordinate 25,424 of DASVYU010000010.1, read as the reverse complement.
CAATCGCCTTGTTTTCAGGGCACACGCATAGCGAAAACACGATGGTGGATTTTATTGAGTACGGAAAAATCGGCCAAACATGGGAAGGCGCGGCAATTAAAAGAAAACTATGGAATCAAGGAGAGTTCATAGCCAAGGCAGTGACAGAAGGCGATTCAATTGCATTGGTAACAGATGGCGAAGACACTGAATCTTCGAAGGATTGGATTGAAAGTTGTGGAAAAAACGGGACACCCGGAAAAAACAACAACACGCCATGCCACGTTGAAGAAAAAATACAAGAACCTGAAATATATTCCAAAAACATAATAATAAACGAACTTTTTCCGAATCCCTTCAAATCAGCCTATGAAGAGTATATTGAACTGTACAATGGCGGCGAAACAGATGTGAATCTTTATGGCTGGACTTTGCATGATTCTTCAAAAACCGGAGAGTACACTTTTCCTGAAAATACCATAATCAAGGCCGGGAAATACTTTGCGGTTTTTAAAGGTGCTTTCGAATTCGCACTGAATAATTTAGGCCATGAAAGTGTCACACTCTTTGATCCCAATGGCGAAAAAGTCTCCTTTGTGGGATATGACGGCACTAAACAGGATGCATCATATGATTTCAATGGAAGCGAATGGCATTGGACGAAGTTCCTGACTCCTGGAGAAGAAAATGAATTTGAGGATACTCCAAATGGAAAATTGGAAATAGAAAAAGACATTTATCGCGACATGTATGCGGATTTTGCAGTATTGGGTCTTGCAAAAAACGCCAAAGTCATTTGGGATTTCGGCGATGGGCACAAAAGTTATCTGCAAAAAACTCGTCATAAATATGTGCAGGCTGGAGCATACGCGGCAAATGTTAAATTTTCCGAAGGCTCCGAAGATGTTTTGAAAAATTTCTCAGTCGAAGTGAAGAAATTCCCGCACCCCGATGTACATATCATTTCTTTGAATGCCAATCCTCAAGGCAGTGATAGTAAGAATGAATCTTTCACGATCAAAAACAACTCCAAAAAGAAATTGAATCTCAAAAATTGGAGCATCGCAACAGGCTGGAAAAAGCTAGCCAATCATCCAATCACAAAAGATCTCATCATCAAAGGCAAAAAGACAAAGAAAATCACTAGAAAATATTCTAAATTCACTTTGAATAATAAGCAGGGGAAAATAGAACTTAGATATCCAGACGGAGAAACGGCTTACAAAGTGAAATACAAAAAAGAAGAAGGCTCAATAGCAGAAAATGAGGTTTATCAGAAAGTTGAGGGAGGATGGGGATGGAAACAGGATGTATCTAGTATTTTATATAAAGTATCTAGTATAAATGCAGAAAATCCAGAAGACTCTCCTAAAGTTCAAGAACAAAATGTTGATGAAAATACTGAAGAAATTCCTAGTGAAGAAGTTCTTGGGATTGAAAAGAAGAAAGAATTGCCGCAGTGGCTCAAGGAAAACGATTCTGAAATAGCAATGCTGAAGGAAACAACAGAGAAGCTTAACTTAAAAGAAATCGATGGCGCATATTTCTTCGCACGGCAAGGAAAAGAAAATGAGCATTATGCCATTGTGTTTTTGAAAAGCGTTTCTTTCAATACCAACACCAGGCTCAACATGCTTTTGAATTATTTTTTCAATTAAAAAAAGCCACCGCAGGTTCGCGATGGCTGGTTTTTTTAAAGAGGCAACTCAAGTTGAATGTCAGCTGGTCTTGTGCCTCTCCAGTCCATCATTAGGCCGCCGTCGACAGCAATTGTAACAGACCTTCTTTCTTTCCAGCTACCATCGACATATTTATCTACATGAATGGGATAATAAGTATCCCATATCCAGCCTATATGTCTGACTACCTTGTAAATGCCAGGCTCTAGGAAGGAAACGGAATTGTTTTCATAATTGGGGTATTCAAGCGGTTCGATTACCTCAAAAATATCGTAATCCATGGGTGCGTAAAGTGGATAGTCCCAGGATAAACATAGCGTGCGATTAAGTTTATACGTTGCAACTATATACTCCGCAACATCACGATTACCTGTTTCTATGCATTTTCTCATGGTATTCTCCTATTTTGTTGAGTTTTTTTAATGAACTCTTCTCCTATGAATCCATCACCGTGATGGACTCAATGAGAGACCCGTCGCCGCTTTATAAGCTTTGACGGGGCAATGGGTAAGGGAAAAGATTTTTTCCCTTGCCAAACGAATTTATTTGCTAGGGTTGCAAATATCAAACCCTGCAAATGATATCGTAATACCAATAATGTCGCCGGTTCCGCGCTTCCTCGATGAATTTTCTGAATTCACGAGGCGGATAGAGATCATGTTTCTCGGTTACTCTTGAGAAATTGTCTCCACCGCAACAGGCGCAAATGGAACCACTGTACGACATTTGAATTTCACCAGACAAAATACCCTCCTTGATAATCCCCTCATAGTGAGAGGCGATTATTGAGCCCTTGGTGCAGAGTGTTAATCTGCAGGTCTCAAGGCATATCGCATCAGAAAATTCGATGCGAACGGCGATAGTCTCGACACCCCGTCCAGTGTACACATCGTATTGCCCCTTAAAGACAAAAGTATCAGTTGACATGGTGATTCTCCTTTCGTATTTGAATGTAAGGAACTTTTTCTCCAACAAGATTACAATAATTGCAATCTTGATAAGAGAGGCGAGAGAAGTGTTAACTAGCTCGCCTTAATAACCGATCATTCAGCTCAATGGGCACCAGTATTGTTTGGGAGGTATGATGTAGCCATATTCGTAGCGCTGATGGTGCCCGTCGCTATATTTGAACGTGCAATCAATGAAAATCAGCGGGCTAACAGCATGTGAGCAATTGCATTTGTTGCAAGCCACACTCATCTGCCTTTCTTGCACAACTGCCTTGTACCACGTAACTTCTATCTCGCCCTGCTCGTTGGTAAGATATTTGGCATGGGCGGCCCCAAGTTCTTTTTCGCGACACTCTTTGCACATGCATGATCCCAGGTTTATGTCCCAAAGCGACTTGGGAATAAAAACCTTTTTGCCACACTTATTGCACGTCATTCTTTTTCTGATGATTGTGTTCATGACATCCTCCTGTATTATGGTTGGTTTTTGAATGAACTGCGTTAGATGTTTCCAGTGTTTCATCGTAACAAGCAAGTATGCTCCCAAAATAACAAAATGTCAATAATAAGCGTCAAGTTTTGCAAGTGGCAAGTGTTGACGGAAACAGTATATTGCCTAAAATAAGCAAAATATCGACAAATAATGCCAATCTGATATAATATAAATGTTGACGATAAATATCGACATATGGAAATAAAGCAGGTTTTGCAACAATTCGGATTAGCAGGAAAAAAAGCGGATGTATATCTGGCTGCTTTGGAATTGGGCAGTTCTTCTGTTATAGAGATAGCCAGAAAAGCCCAGATCAAAAGGACGACTTGCTATGATATTCTGCATGATCTTATGACCGAAGGACTCATTTCAGAAACAACCAAGGGCAAAAAGAGGCTTTTTGTCGGCGAGGATCCGGAAAAGATTCAAAGGAATCTCAAGAATAAGGAGAAACTGTTTTCTGAGATATTGCCGCAGCTCCAGTCCATAAACAACACACGCGGCTCAAAACCTAAGATCAGGTTCTATGAAGGCAAGGAAGGGCTCAAGGAAGTATATGATGACACGACAAAATATCCCGGAGAACTGCTGGGTTTCGCTTCCTATGACATCATCAATGTCTTAGGAAAAGAATGGGCGGCGGAATATCTGAAGAAAAGAATCAAAAATGATGTGTACGCGCGCGGAATCATCCCGGGTGCTGAGCCTATGATGCGCGAATACATCTCCAAAGATCAGGAGCAAAGGCGCATGACCAAAGTGATCGATCATAAGAAGTATCCTTTCACGATCGAAATCAATATCTATGGCCACAACAAAGTCGCGCTCATGTCAGCCAAGGAAGAAATCGGGCTCATCATTGAAGGACAGGAAATCCACAACACTCTCAAGCTCATCTTCGAGCTTATCTGGGATTTGCTGCCTGAAATCAAGGTTAACCCTGTTAAATCCCGCAGTGCGGGTGCGCTATAGGCGCAATTTAACAGGGTAAAATAACTTTTTCTAATTTTAAAAACTATGCGTGGAGAAATGATGTTTTTCAACAACAAACCTAAGGAACTGCTTAGCCGCGAACAAGTGGCGCGCGACGTCGAGCTCATCATTTCTCGTCACAAAGAGGATCGCATAAAGGAAGAAGATTTCGTGGATGATAGCAAGGAAGGGTACACTTCCAAAGACATTTTCAATGATCTCAAAATGCTGATGACCATGGAGGAACAGTTCGAAAAGCGCGACGAGCATTTCACTGCTGAAGAGATTGAGCGCATCAAACAGCGTGAAGGTTTGAGTGAGGCTTTGGAAGTAGCGGTGGTGGCTGGAGGGCAGAGAGTAAACTGGTTTGGGGAAAATGCCTATCTTATCCGTGCGGCACGTTTCGACGATGTGTTTAACGGTACGGATGCCTTTTTGGAATTCGACATGGGAGAAGATGAGCCTTTCAGAATCGCTCTGGCTATCGACGCTTCCATGAGTCGGGATATCCATATCATTGAAAAGAAAATGGTGCGCGGTGTACAGAAAATCGAGAAAGGACATATGGAGGTGAAATATTTCCAATCAAAAGTTGATGATTTCAAAGGCAAACTCACCATGGTCGTGCCGATCGTGCTGGGAATCGAATCGCACAATGCCCAGCAGCTGGTGCATCTCTTTGCTGAACTGGAGAGGGCAGCAGGCGATCCTGACAAAGAAAAGAAAATAGAACAGCAGCTTTCTCAGAACCCAGCTCAGATCGTGATGCTCAAAGAAATGACCACGCAGTTGGACATGTATGCTACGCTTTTTCGCAGAAATGGTAGCTACATCAGACACGCTACGGAAAGAGTGCGTGGATTGCTTGAGGACATCATCAAGCAAAAAGATCACGTGGACAGCGACGAAATGGAGCGCGGGGACAAAGTCTATGGGCTCGTCCAAAGCATCTGCGCTAAGAAAAAAATGGAATACCAACAAAAACGGTAGGAATAAACTATTAGCTCAATCTTTCTCTTGAAATGCCGGTTTTGGGGTGCTAGTATTACATTAGTAAGCAATAACTACTGAAAAGAATTATGTCTGGACACAATAAATGGTCAGGAATCAAGCACAGAAAAGGCGCGCAGGATGCCAAAAGAGCCAATGCATTCACGAAACTTGCCCGCAACATAACTCTGGCAGCCAAACAAGGAGGCGGTAATCTCGACTCCAATTTCCAGTTGCGCATCGCCATCGATCAAGCGAGAGCTTTCAATATGCCTAAAGACAATATTGAAAGGGCTATTAAGAAAGGTACGGGAGAACTCAAGGATGGAGCTGAAATCGAAGAGATCATGTATGAAGGATACGGGCCTGGCAATGTAGCCATGCTCATCAAATGCGCGACTGACAATCGTAATCGTACTGGCAGTGAGGTGCGCTCAATTCTCACCAAGGCGGGTGGCAAGCCAGCCGGAGAGGGCAGTGTCAAGTTTATGTTCAGGCAAGTGGGCAACATAGATGTTGCTGCAGAAGGCAAAGACTTGAGTGAGTTGGAAATGGCTGCCATCGAAGCGGGAGCTGAAGACACGATCTATTCCGATGGAACTTTGACCATATACACCAAGATGGAAGATTTGCAGAGTGTGCAGGAAAACTTGGAAAAAGCAGGTCTTGAAATTGAGGGCAGTGGCATTGTCTGGGCTCCGCTTCAAAAAACAGAACTTGATCAAGATAGTAAACTTGACTACGAAAAACTTCTTGAGAAATTGGACGAAAATGATGATGTCCAAGAAATTTATGACAACCTCTGAGCCGCTGCGCGTGCTCGGAGTTGACCCTGGCACAGCCATTGTAGGCTGGGCTGTTTTGGAAGAGAGAAATGGAAAGCCAGCAGCCATCGCCTATGGACACATAAGCACATCGCCAAAAAACACCACAACAGAGCGACTTTTGGAGGTAGCTGAAGATCTTGACCAGATAATCAAAAAACACAATCCCCACGAAGCAGCCGTGGAGGATTTGTTCTTTTTTAAGAATGTGACAACGGCTATGAAGGTTAGCCAAGCCAGGGGCGCCATACTCTTGACATTAGAGAAAAATTGTGTTAGCATATTTGAATATACTCCGCTGCAGGTCAAGCAGGCTTTGACGGGATATGGAAGGGCGGAGAAAAAACAAATTCAGATCATGACACAAAAAATATTGGGCCTCAAAAGCATTCCGAAGCCCGATGACACAGCTGATGCGATTGCCATCGCCTTGTGCCATCTCAATTCCAGAAAAATGCGGAGTCTAAAATAATATTTTGAATACAGTATGCAAAACATCAGTCCAATCATACGTTATTTTATTGAACAGGGGGTGCCGCTAGACACGGTCATCCTGCTTTTGGTTTTGCCGATCATTGTGACATTGATCGCTTTTTTCCGTCAGGTGATCGGAGTCAAAGCCTTCGGTATCTACACTCCTGCAATCGTGACATTCGCTTTTTTGGCTGTTCCGCGGCTTAGATATGGCGTGGTTGTTTTCGTGGCAGTGATTATGATGGGTATGCTGATGCGCTATGTGCTCAAGAGTCTGCGCATGCTCTATTTGCCGCGCGTGGCCATAACTCTCAGCATAATCGCTTTTTCCATTCTGATTTTGCTTTCTTTGGGCGGATCGCTGCAAAGGACCGGCTTGGCTTCGGTTTCCATTTTTCCGATCCTGATCATGATTACGATCGTGGAGAAATTCGTGGCCACGCAGATTGAAAAAGGCGACAAGACCGCCATCATTTTGGCAGCAGAAACACTGGTCATTTCTTTGGCTGGATATTATGTGGCCAGCTGGCCGCTGCTGATTCGCGGTATCGTGGCTTTCCCGTGGCTGATTCTTCTGACGATTCCGATCAATATCTATCTTGGCAAATGGGACGGCTTGAGACTCAGTGAATATTTTAGATTCAGGGAAGTTTTGAAAAATATAAAATAAGTCTGCTTATTTTAAAAAAGACCAGCAAGAATATTTTTGGAGTCCGGTCCGAAGGAGACTAGGCGAACAAAAATTTTCTTGCTGGGCTTTGAAAGTTTGTTTTTGTTTTAAAATTCAAATCGGAATTTGCATATATGTTTGATTATCTTCGTGGCGGAAGCAAGTTGCTTGGCATGAACGCCCGCAACCTCGACTATATCCGTCCTTACAATCGCAAAAACGCCAAACGCTTGGCTGACAACAAGATTCTTAGCAAGCGTGTGCTCAAAAAAGGAGGCATCCCGGTGCCTCGTTTGATTGCGAAAATAAAGACCATGGAGGAATTGGAAAATTTCGATTGGACCATGTTGCCAGCCAGTTTCGCCTTGAAGCCTAATCGAGGATTCGGCGGCGGCGGCATTTTGGTCGTTTATGGTCGCAAGAAAAAAGGTAAATTGATCATCCAAGAAGATGGAACAGAAGTGATCGAGCCGGTATGGATCAAATCAGATGGAAGCAAGGTGACTATTGATGACCTAAGAAGCCACATCCGCAACATTCTGGATGGTGCATTTTCGCTTTCCAATCTGCCGGACATTGCTTTTTTTGAAGAGCGTCTTACTCTGCTCAAGCTTTTCAAGCCGTATGCCTACAAAGGTATTCCTGACATCCGCGTGATCGTGTTCAATCGTGTGCCGGTGATGGCTATGCTGCGTCTGCCAACCAGAGAATCGGGCGGCAAAGCCAATCTGCAGCAAGGTGGTATCGGAGTGGGAATCGACTTGGCTACTGGCGTGACTACGACAGCAGTGCTTGGCAAAGGTAAAATCATCGACTATGTGCCGGGCACGCGCATGCTGCTTTCAGGTATCAAGATTCCATATTGGAAAGACATCTTATTGTTGGCCGTCAAAGCTCAGGAAGTTTCGGGCATGGGATTTTTGGGCGCCGACATTGCCATTGATCGCGAACGCGGGCCTGTTTTTTTGGAAATAAATGCTCGTCCTGGTCTTGCGATTCAAGTCGCCAATATGGCGGGTCTCAAGGAAAGATTGGTGAGGATCAAAGGCGTGAAAATCAAGAATGCGCTGCGCGGTGTGCGTGTGGGACGCGATCTTTTCGGCGGTGAAGTCGAAGAGGAAGTGGAGGAAATTTCCGGACGCAAAGTGATCGGTACAGTTGAGACAATAAAGCTGATTGGCAGGAATGGAAAAGAGGTGGAAGTTGAAGCCAAGATAGACACGGGAGCCGCTTCAACTTCAATCGATGTAGAACTGGCTCAAGAGTTGGGTTTTTCTGATGTTTTGGAATTCTTTCAAAAAATAGAAGTGCCAAAAAACTTTTCCAGAGAGGAAGCGAAAGCCATTGAAGAAAATTTAAGAAAAAAATATTTGTCTAAACATGAGGATTTGGCGGACATTATAATCGTGTATTCTTCTCATGGAGTTTCAATTCGCCCCAAAGTAAAAATACAGTTTGTTTTGGATGGAGTAGTCATATCGGCTAATGCAAACATAGTAGATAGGGAAGAACTGACTTACGATGTTATTATTGGCAAAAAAAATCTCGGAAAATTTCTTATAGATGTTAATAAAAAATAACAATCTTATGAAAAAAATATCCATTACTGGAACTAAAGGCAAAACAACAGTAACAAGAGTTTTAAGCGGAGTTATTCATGCTTTAGGACAAAATACGCTGCGTGTTGATACTGACGGGCATTATATCAATGAGCAGCAAATGAGCACATTGGAAGACAGCAAGGCATTGTTTTCTCTGGTGCCAACTGTTTGTCCGGGAAAATATTTGATTGAAATGAAGGAATTTTTTCCAAACTTCGTTGCAATTCTTGAGGCTGCCCTGGGAAGCAGCTCTGCTGCAGGTTTGGGTTATGGGAGTCATGATATTGGAATATTCCTGAATGTTTTTGAAGACCATATGGGAGTTACGGATCGCTTGAAAAGCAGACGCGATCTTGCGAAGGCTAAGAACTTCATATTTTCAAGGATAGCAGATGATGGCTTTGCTATTTTCAATGCTGACGATGGTCATGTCTGCTCCCAGTTAAAAATGCTTCCATACGGAAGAGCGGTTAATCTTATTCCTGTTGGCAAGAAATTCAATCATTTTGACATTGCAACCCATCTTGAAAAAGGCGGATTTTGTATCACCCATGAAAACAAGGACATAATACTTCGCTCAAAAGAAAAGAATGAAGTGTTGTTGAGCATTGATAGAATCCCTTGGACATTTGAAGGCAACTACATACCTTCGATTTGGAATCTTATGTTTGTAGTGGCTGCATTATATGCTTTTGGAGATTGCAAGTTTACAGATGAGGTACGGGAAACATTGGAACGTTATCGCTTGGATGTGGAAGGCGGAAGACTTACGATGCTTAAAAATGATAATAATGTGAAAATTCTAGTTGATTATGCTCATGAGAAATATTCACTTGTTGAAATAGCAAAATTTGCAAAAAAATTGGGCAAAAGGACCATTGGAGTTATAAGACTTGCTCCAGATAGGACAAATCAAATGATTTCTGATACTGGCAAAGCGGTTGCAAACAAATTTACTGATATTATCGTTTATGACAAAATAGATGGCGTGAAAAAGATGTCTTACCAAGGCAAAAAACAAAAGATTGTTAGGAGTGTTGGAGAGGTTTCGGAAATTCTTCATGGAAGCATCACAAAATTTAAGAAAAAAGGAAAGGCCGAACGCATCATTGTGGAAGAAGAGGCAATAAAAAAAGCCAGTGAAATTGTTAACAAGGGGGATGTGGTTGTTGTTATCTGCGGTGATGATCACAAAGAGACCATTGCATCGATCAAGAAATATTTTAATGCTTACTTTGAATAAATATGGAAAAGAGAATAGTAGTGTTTACGGAAAAAATCGATGGCCACAGGGGGCTGCGTTTGTCTCAGGAAGCTGAACGTAAGAACATAAATATACATGTCGTAGATATAAGGACGGTGCAGCTTCGTGACGGAGTTATTTTCTATGAAGGAAAGGCATTGAAAATCGATCCTTCAGACATTATTTGGTTTGCTTCCAATTGCGCTAGAAACCATTATATAGCCAAGGTTCTGCATATGAATGGCAACAGAATTTGGCCATCGCATGAAGCACTGGATTTTGCTGACAAATATGTTACAAATTATTTTTTTTCCGCCAATGGAATTCCGACTCCAAAAACAGCCTTACTTCAAACTGAATCAATAAATGAAGCTGTTTCATATGTCGGTGGTTACCCATGTGTTATTAAAAAGAACATCAGCTCCCAAGGGAAACATGTCGAAATAGTGCGCGATGAAAATGATATCCACGAATTTGTTAAAAACACCATAGGAAGCGGTTTTGAAAGAACTTTAGTTGGAAAAGTTCCCAATGGCACCTATTCCTTTCAGCTCCAGGAATACATAGCGGAGTCAGCGGGGTCTGATTATAGGGTTTTGGTTTTGAATGGAAAAATCTTGGGATGCATAAAAAGAGAGGCAAGTGAAGGATTCAAGGCTAACATTTCATTAGGTGGAAGTGCGAAAAAAATTGAAATAGACAGTGAAATGAAAGACTTGGTTGAAAAGATAGTAAAGGCCGGCAAGCTGTTTTATGCGGGCATAGATTTCATCAAAGGCAAGGATGGCTATTTGGCGATTGAAATAAATACCTCGGCTCAATTTGAAGGATTCGAAGGGGCAACCGGGATAAATGTCGCGGGAAACATTCTGGATGCGCTTTTGGCTGAAAAGCAGTAAGGAAATTGTTTTTCATTTAACCCACCTCTTTGGTGGGTTTTATTTTTTGCCCAGCTCTAGCTCTTGATTAAAAAATCTCTTCGTGTATACTTTAGCTGCTCAAAAACAGATACCATAAATCGCTAAATTATGCCATAATACCAGTGATGCACCAAGTGCATAATAAAAGGTATTTTTGCTATTGATACACATAAAATATGAAACCAGTTTTTGTTTCGCAGAATTTTCGCAATTTCAAACGCATGACTCCTAAGGAAAAGTGGAGGGCCGCAGGTAAAGCCCTGCTTTATGCCATGGGCGCAGGTTTTTTGTTCGTGGCAGGACTTTTCATTTTCTATGCCAAAGATCTGCCGAGTCCGAATTCGTTCAATTCTTTGGCTGTGGCGCAATCTACCAAAATATATGATCGCACAGGCCAGCATCTGCTTTATGATGTGCATGGCGACGAGAAGCGCACAGTCATTCCATTTGCACAGATCCCGGAAAATGTGAAATATGCCACAATCGCACTGGAAGATCAGGAATTCTATACCCATCACGGCATTAAAATAACTTCCATTATCCGCAGCGCCCTGACTGACGTGTTGCATGGAGGAAAGGCTCAAGGGGGATCTACTATTACGCAGCAGCTTGTGAAGCAGTCTTTGCTGACTTCGGAAAAAACATTCACTAGAAAAATAAAAGAAGTCATCTTGGCGTTGGAAGTTGAGCAGAGATATTCCAAGGATGACATTCTGGCCATGTATCTTAATCAGATTCCTTATGGTTCCAGCGCCTATGGTATCGAGGCAGCTGCGCAGACTTATTTTGGGAAATCTGCCAAAGATCTGACTTTGCCGGAAGCAGCTTTGTTGGCATCGTTGCCGAATGCACCGACATATTATTCGCCGTTTGGCAATCATACGGACGCCTTGAAGGCGCGTCAGGAATTAGCTTTGCAGCACATGGCTGATGCGGGATATATCACGCAACAGCAAGCGGATGACGCCAAAGGCATGGATGTGCTTGCTGAAATCAAGCCGATGCAGAACAACATTTCCGCTCCGCACTTCGTGATGTATGTTAAGGATTATTTGGTGCAGAAATACGGCGAGCAAGAGGTGGAAGAGGGCGGCCTAAAGGTTTATACGACTTTGGATTGGGACATGCAGCAAGCTGCAGAAAAAGCAGTGACAGATGGGGTTGCTAAAAATGTTGGTAACAAAGCTTCGAATGCGGCCTTGGTGGCCATAGATCCGAAAACTGGACAGATTTTGGCCATGGTGGGATCCAAGAATTATTTTGACAAATCAATTGACGGTCAAGTCAATGTGGCTTTGGCAAAGCGTCAGCCAGGATCATCCTTTAAGCCGTATGTTTATTTGACTGCGTTTACCAAAGGTTACACTCCAGAAACGATGCTTTATGACGTGCCAACTAATTTCAGTACAGATCCCTCGCAGTCCGATTACACGCCGCAAAACTACGACGGAAAATTTCACGGTCCGATTCAGATGAAAAATGCCTTAGCGGAATCACTCAATGTGCCGGCTGTGAAAACGCTTTATTTGGCAGGCGTGCAGGATTCAATCAATATGGCTAAAAACTTAGGCATTACTGGATTGAATGATCCAAAGCGCTACGGCTTGTCTTTAGTGTTGGGCGGCGGAGAAGTAACATTATTGGACCACGTAAGTGCTTATAGTTCATTGGCTACTGGGGGAATCAAACATGACAAAACCCCTATTTTAAAGATTGCAGACAAAGATGGCAATGTGTTGGAACAATATAGGGATAGCTCTGGGCAACGCGTGGTTGATGAGAAATATGTGTCCGAATTGGACTACATCATGTCGACTAATGATTTTCGTGCGCCTGTGTTTGGAGACAATAATCCTTTGAAATTTACGGACCGTCCAGTGGCAGCTAAGACTGGAACTACCAATGAATTCCGTGATGGTTGGACAATGGGATTCACTCCATCGCTGGCTGTTGGAGTGTGGGCGGGAAACAACAATAATTCGCCAATGCGCCCTGGGGCTGACGGCATTGTTGTGGCGGCGCCTATGTGGCGGGCATTTATGAATCAAGTGCTGAGTCGCTATCCGATTGAACAATTTCCTAAATATGACAAGCAGGATACAGGCAAGGATGTGCTTGATGGCAAAATCGGTCAGCAGGATGTGAAAGTTTGCAAGATGGATAAAAAGCGCAATGGCAGCAAATATTGTTTGGCCAACGATACTTGTCCAGCTGATTCGCAAGACACAAAAACATTCAATGAAGGTCATGATATTCTGTATTATGTCGATATCAAAGATCCATTAGGTGCTGCGCCTTCACGCCCTGGAAATGATCCTCAGTTTGATAATTGGGAAAAAGGCGTGCAAGGTTGGCTTAAAGATAATGGTGATGGCAAATCCTCAGATTCAGCTCCAACGCAGGATTGCAAAGCTAGCTATTTTTCCAACTCCGCACCTGCTCCAACTCCAACTCCTGATTCAACTCCAACCCCAACTCCAACTCCTGCTCCAACTCCAACCCCAACTCCCGCGCCTGCTCCAACTCCAATGCCAGGAGCATAATGTAGAGCTAGACTGAAATGTAAATAAAATTCAAAAAATGATTGCAAAACTTAGTGGCACAATTGATTTCCTGCATGACAACTACGCCGTTATCGACGTGAATGGCGTTGGCTACAAAGTCTTCGTGACTTTGCATGCTTTCGGTCTGATTGCAGGACAAGAAGAAGTGGAGCTTTTCACGCACACTTATGTGCGCGAAGACACTTTGGCATTGTATGGATTTTTGACGATTGAAGATTTGGAAATGTTCGAGCTGCTGATTTCTGTTTCCGGCATTGGTCCCAAAGCTGCCTTGGGGATCCTTTCCATTGCGGATGCCAAGACTGTGCAAGCAGCCGTACTTAACGAAGATTCTTCAATTCTGACAAGGGTTTCGGGAGTGGGCAAAAAGACAGCTGAAAGGGTGATTCTGGAGCTCAAGAATAAAGTCGGAGATATCTCCGTCCAGGAAAAGGCGCAGGTCGCTTCGGACAGCGACGCTCTGGAAGCCTTGATGGCACTGGGATATTCTGCCAGTGAAGCGCGCGAAACTCTTAAGATTGTGCCGGTTGAAATCAAGGATGTGGGCGAAAGGGTCAAGGCTGCCCTTAAGATTCTTGGCAAGAAATAAACTTTAATCATCTGAATTGCAAGCAAGCCTGTTTGAGACTTGCTTTATTTTGTGGTATAATAAAATAAATAGACATCTTCTCAATAGTAAACATTTGCAAAATGAAAAACAAAGGAATGTCCGCCAAAGGCGGAAACAAAAAAGGCTCGATTCTGGCCTACTCGCTTATCGTCATTACAATCATGCTTGTGATTGTGGGTGGCATAACGGTGGCTTCGCTGGAAAACAAAAAGAGCGCCACATCGACAGAATCTTCCGTGCAAGCCTATCAAATGGCGGACACTGGGACGCAATATGCTTTAAAGGCTATCAATGATAACCTGGGAAAACAAATAAAGGACCCGTTAATATTTCAAAATTGCTCAAACGGAGTGGTAACTATTAATTACGGCGGTTCAAATTCAATCGTGTATACTTTCTTTGACAGCACAGACACGGCCTTGACCTGCTATGACTTGTTAAGCAAGATAGCCACAATCAAATCCGTCGGCACATACAAAAACACTGCTAGAGCAATAAGTGCTTCCGTTGGTGTTTCAGGATTTCTGTATGCTGTGCACAAAACTGATGGCAAACTGGATATTTTCAATATAACGAATCCTGCCAATCCGTTGCTAACAAATACTTTCTCTCCTCTTACCATGACAAATCCGGGCGCAGGAGGGGAAAGGCTACTGGCAGTCAACAAAAATAGGCTTTATGTGGCTGATTCTGGCGACAATTGGATAGAAACATTGGACATAAGCGATCCAACGAAACCTGTTTCAATGGGTACTTATAATAACAATATGAGTAATTGCCAAGTTACGGGTTTGGCTGTGAACGACAATTATCTTTATGCTTCATGCTTCAATAGTCAATCCGGAGCAACTCCTGTTCCGTCTGTTTACACGATCTCACTGGACAGTGCAACTGGAAAGCCAACATCAACAACTAGTAACTCTGGATTTGTATGTTTAGATCCTGCCGGCCTTGTTATGGATGCTGCTTCAAAAAAAATGTATCTTGGCTGTTGGACTCCAACGGGCATTGGAAATGGAATGATCCAAGTTTTCGATGCTTCAAATCCGGGCAGTATAAATTGGAGAAGTCCGCTGACAACTGCCAATGCCGGCAAGAATATAGTTGGTTTGGCTATATATGACAAATATCTGTATGTGGCCGACACTGATGGATCTAACAATGTCTATATATTCGACACCAGTGGAGTCATGAACAATCCCGCAACATTTCCTTTGGGATTTAGACCATACGGGCTCAGTGTAAGGGGAAAGTATCTTTATATTTCAGGCATCGATAATGGAAATGTGTATGCCTATAATCTCTCCAATCCTACGAATCCTAGCTATGCCGGAATTGCAAGCACTGGAAGCGGCAGCACGCCAACAGGGGTAGTTGCTAATTAGCAAAGACTGAATTTTTTGGGTCGAGCTTTCTTTGGGCGGCTCGACTTTTGTTTTGCTCATTGGTATAATCCAGACATGGAAACAGCAGAAAAAAACGCTTTGTTTATGGAAAAAAACTCCCCAGACGGAGGTTTTTTGCAGTCTGAAAATTGGCGCCTATTCCAAGAACAAGCCGGCAGAAAGACCTATTCTATCGAAAAAGAGGATTTTGTTGCCAGCATCATCGAACACAGCCTGCCATTGTTAGGAAAATATTTTTATGTCCCGCGCGGACCAATATTTGAAGTTGAAAGTGAAAAGTTGAAAGTGAAAAGTTTTTTGGGTGAATTGGTTGATTTGGCAAGAAAAGAGAATGCTGGTTGGATCCGTATAGAACCGGCTAATGAAGAAATTCTGGAAAAGATAAAAGGAAGTATCAAAGAAAAAATATCCAAAGCTCCGCATGACGTGCAACCAAAGGAAGTCTTCATTTTGGATATAGCAAAACCAGAAGAGCAGCTTCTGTCTGAAATGAAAAGCAAGACGCGCTACAATCTCAATTTGGCTCGCAAAAAAGGCGTGCGGATCCTTTCCGGCAAGCAATACACGGAAGATTTTCTGCGGCTCACCAAAGAGATGGCAACGCGCCAAAGCATCGGGACGCATCCAGAAAATTATTATCGCCGAATGATCGAATCTTTTCCTGAAGATATGCTGAGCGTCTATGCTGCCGAGTTTGGAGGCAAAATCATAGCAGCCAATCTGGTCCTGTTTTTCGGAAAATTCGCAACCTATCTGCATGGAGCTTCGGGCAATGAGAATCGCAATGTGATGGCGCCTTTTCTTTTGCAATGGCAGGCTATTTCGGACGCCAAAAAAAGAGGCTGTGAAAAATATGATTTCGGCGGAGTACAGACAGCGGGAGTGAGGCATGTCGCGCACAGCGATCTGACCGGCGTCACAAATTTCAAATTGGGATTTTCTCCGGAAACGAAAACAGTTGTCTTTCCTGGCAGTTATGATATTGTCATAAACCCGCGAGCATATGCTTTGTATAGGGGATTGCAGAAGGCAAAAGCATTTGCAAAAAGATTCAAAAAATAAAAATATATGCATAAATTAAAGGCGCTTATCCCACAGTCATTGAAAAATATCTATCATCTAGTCCAAGCTATCTTGGCCAATGTCTGGTTTGGTTTTCCGTCAAAAAAGCTTAAGGTCATCGGAGTGACAGGCACGGACGGCAAGACGACGACCGTGCAGATGATTACTAAAATATTGGAAGAAGCCGGCAAAAAAACTGCCATGGCTTCGACCATCAATTTCCGCATCAACGGCCAGGAAGAAAAGAATCTTTCCCATTTCACGACTCTTTCGGCTTTTGCCGTGCAGAAATTCCTGAAGCGCGCAGCTAAGGAGGGATGTGAATATGCCGTTTTGGAAACGTCTTCGCATTCGTTGGATCAGTATAGAGTGTGGGGAATAGATTATCGCACGGCTGTCGTTACAAATGTGACGCGCGAACATCTGGATTATCACAAGACGATGGAGAACTATCGCCGTACCAAAGCCAGACTTTTTGCTAAGACAAAGATTACCATTGTGAATGCTGACATGGAAGATCCTGATGAATTCCTGAGTTTTCCAAATGAGAAGAAGATGACATATGGCATCAAAAACAATGCTGATGTGAAAGCTGAAAATATCAAACAAAGCATCACGGGATCAAAATATGAGATACGAAACATGGAATTCGAACTTCAACTGCCAGCTTTGTTCAACATCGAGAATGCTCTCGCAGCCACTTGTGTAGCCCTAGGAGAGGGGATTGAGCTGGAAACAATAAAAGACGCACTCTCAAAAATAAAGGGCGTACCGGGCCGCCTAGAGGCTGTAGTGAACACGAGGGGGGTGGATATTATCGTGGATTTTGCCTTGACTCCAGAGTCTCTGGAAAAGCTTTATGGCTTTCTGCAAGGCGCCAAAAGAAAGCCGGACTCCAAAATTATCGCTGTGTTTGGATCTTGCGGCGATCGCGATAAGGGAAAGCGTCCGATCATGGGAGAAGTCGTTTCAAAATATGCTGATGTTATTGTTCTAACTAACGACGAACCATATCATGAAGATCCTGAAAAAATTATAGCTGAAATCGCTGTCGGTATTGAGAATAAAACAGAAGGTGAGAATTTTTGGAAGATTCCTGACAGAAGAGAAGCTATTCGCAAAGCTTTGCAGATAGCTGGCGAAGGTGACATTATTGCCGTGACCGGTATGGGCGCGGAAGAATCGATGGTTGTAAAAGGCAAGAAGGTTCCTTGGAATGACAGACAAGTGATCGAGGAAGAACTTAAAAAACTGTAGGCATTCAAAATTCAAAAGGCTCAACCTTCGTCGAAGGCTGAGCCTTTATTAGTTGCAAAGCTTATTTCAAAAGCCAGATAAACAGGATTGAAAGTGTGAATCCCAGAATTGCTCCGACGATGATTTCGCTGACCCTGTGGCCAGTGCGTTCCTTGAGTCGAGGGAATTGTTTTTCGTTAATGTTCATCTGCTGAGTGAGTTCCTGCACAAGCATGTTGAGGTAGCGCCCTTGGTCTCCGAGGTGCATGCGAAGACGGGCAGCATCGTCAATGATAATGAAGGCCAGCACGGCTGCAATTGCAAAAGAAGCATCTTGAACACCTTCGTAATAGCCGACAGATGTCATAAGTGAGATGGCTAGTGCTGTGTGAGCGCTAGGCATGTGCCCGTGCGTGAAAGCGTAGCGGATGTCCCAGCCGTGTTTGATGGAATAGATGATGAATTTGACGGCCTGCACGACTATTCCTACAAAAATAGGAATAAGAAACGGAGCGTAAGTTGAAAGAAAGGTCATAATTTTTGGCTATTAATTACATCGATATTATAGCACAGCTGCTTGTTTCTGGCAGTTTTCAGGAGTATAATAAAAGCATAATCAATCAATAAAAGGCGCTTCGTTGCCTTGAAAAAAACTATGGTAATCATAATTCTGGTCATTATCGTGTTAGTCGTGCTGGCGGCGGTCGGTATGTACAATGGGCTTATTCGCCTCAAAAACCGCGTCGATGAAGCTTGGAGTGACATTGATGTGCAGCTAAAAAGAAGGCACGATCTGATCCCTAATTTGGTGGAAACAGTCAAAGGTTATGCGGCGCATGAGAAAGAAGTCTTTGAACAGGTGACTGCGGCTAGAACTGCTGCCATGGGCGCGCAGACTCCAGCCCAAAAGGAACAAGCGGAAAACACTCTTAGTGGAACATTGAAAACCTTGTTTGCAGTTTCAGAGAATTATCCTGAGCTCAAAGCCAATCAGAATTTCATGGAACTCCAAAGGGAACTAACTGACACTGAAGACAAGATTCAAGCTGCTCGACGCTTCTACAATGGCAATGTACGCGATTTCAACACCAAGATTGAGGTTTTCCCGACCAATATTTTCGCCAGCATGCTAGGCTTCGTCAAGCGCGATTTCTTTGCGGCAGAGGAAAGCGAAAGGGAAGTTGTGGCAGTGAAATTCTAATCCAAAGGATAAATGGCTACTTTATATAATCAAGCTGACAAGAATATCCGCCTGACTTGGTTGTATATAACCGGGTTTTTGGTGTTCGTGATCGCGATCGGCTATGTCTTTGCCGGGGCGATGCATAACAGCGGCATCCTGTATGTTGCGGTCATTTTCTCCATCTTCATGAGCTTCGGATCATATTGGTGGAGCGACAAGATCGTGCTGGCCATGAGCAATGCCAAAGAAGTGACGCATGAGGACGGCAGGGAGTTATACCACATTGTGGAAAACCTGTGCATAACTGCCGGTTTGCCTTTGCCTAAGATATATATCATTGAAGACAGTTCGCCAAATGCTTTTGCGACTGGTCGCGATCCTGAGCATGGCGTCATTTGTGTGACCACAGGAATTGTGGAGAAACTGGAAAAAGTCGAATTGGAAGGGGTTTTGGCGCATGAGCTTTCGCATATCGGCAACCGTGACATTTTGCTTTCGACTGTGGTGGTGGTGCTGGTGGGGTTCGTGACTCTTCTGGCTGATATGTTCCGCAATTGGGCTTTCTGGGGCGGAGAAAGAAGGAGAAGCAATGATGGGGAAGGCAATCAATTGCAATTCATCCTCATGATTCTGGCACTCGTGTTGTCTATCTTGGCGCCGATCGCTGCGTTGCTCATGCAATTAGCTATTTCCCGCAAAAGGGAGTTTTTGGCTGATGCTGATGGCGCACTGCTGACGCGCTATCCGGAGGGTTTGGCGCGAGCTTTGGAAAAGATCTCAGCTGATCCGAAACCTTTGGACGAAGCCAATCGCGCCACAGCGCATCTTTTCATAGCCAATCCTTTCAAAGGAAAAAATGTCGCCAAGCTTTTTATGACGCATCCACCGATTGAGGACAGGGTTGCCGCTCTGAGAGGCATGGACATTAAATAGCTTTTAGCTTATAGCTGTTAGCTTTTAGAAAATATCGGAAAATGAAAAAAGCCGTCGGTCATTGCCGGCGGCTTTTGATAGGTTAAGGTTGTGTTTTCTTGGTGGCTACGATTGTTTTGTTGACACCCATTTCAAATGCTACATGTATGTCATAATAGTCACCAAGGGCTTTTTTGATCTCTTCAAGTTCTAGCCTCTCTCTTTCGTCACATTCGTAGTGTTCCAACCATGTAGCCTCAGCTTCTGGCAGGTTATGCTTTTCCCCATATATTTTTTTTATGGCGGCAATTTCGTTGTCGTAATAAAGCTTATGCAATTCAGGATTCGGATCAGCTATCTTGTCAGCGCTTACGAATATTTCCGGAGCTAATCTGAGCAACTCCTTCCAAAATTTTTCTCGTTCACTCTTGGGAATATTATGGATCATGGTGGCGCTTATGATTATCGCAAAACGGTTGCTTTCAAAAGCGCCCATATCGGTTGCATCCATTTGCAGTAGTTCAATATCCCTCCCAAGTTTTCTCCTAGCAGCCTCAAGCATTTCGGGATTGAGATCTATCCCGATGATGTTTTTACAGCCAGCTTCAACAAAAGCTGCGCTAGTTGCACCATCTCCTACGCCGATGTCCAGGATTGCCTTATTGCGGAAATCGGGATCCAGTTTGGAAACATTTTCAAACACCGATAGCTGCAATCGCTTGTAGTCAAGGCTTTGCTCAGCAAAGACTTCGGAGAAAAGCTCGCCATAATTGTTGGAAATCTTTTCAAATCTGTCTTTTTTCATAGTATCCTCCTGGTTAGTTATAAGTGTGTTGATTTTGGATTTTTAAATAACTTATGTTAAGCAATACCTCCTTGGTTTTTGATCTTAACAGGTAAGTATACTTCAAAATTAACAAAACGTCAATAATTTATACACAACTATCATGTAAAAATACTAAATAATGTTTTAAATAAGCCAATATATACTGTTGATAAACTGTTGACAAAATTGTGAAAAGAGAGTAAAATAGAGCATATGATTCAAGAATTGCTGCAAAAATTGGGGCTTTCTGAGAAGGAGATCGAAGTCTATCTCGCTATTTTTGGGCAGGGCAAAACGACCCCAGCGAGGCTTGCCAAAGCCACGAAGATTAATCGTTCCACTGTTTATGCAGTCCTGAATACGCTTAAAGAAAAAGGTTTGGTTATTGAAGATATAACTTCCAAGGTTTTGTACTTTTCTCCGGCTTCTGCTGAACAAGTGGAAGAGATGTTTTATTATCAGCAGGAGGAGCTTAAGGAAAAAAAGAAAATCGCTGCCAAATTGGCTGAGGAGTTGGAAAAGATGCCTCAAAGCAAGGAGTATTCGATTCCGAAGATCAGATTTGTTGAAGAAGGGGATATGGAAGATTTTTTGTTCAGTCAAATGGAGCGTTGGTATGGAAGCATGCAGAGGGCAGATAAGACTTTTTGGGGATTCCAGGATCCTAGTTTTGTCCAACATAACTTGAAATGGCTCAGCTGGGTTTGGAAAAAATATCCAGATATGTTTGTGAAATTGCTAAGCAATCAATCTGAGGTTGAAGAAAAGATAGAAAAAGATTTTCCAGAAGAACGCAGCATCAAATTTTGGGGGAAAGAATTGGATTTCTCAGCTACTACTTGGTGCATTGGTGATTATTTGGTTATGATAACAACCAGACAGAAACCTTTTTACTTGGTAGAAATCCACGACGCGGTGCTTGCACACAACATGCGAGAAGTGTTCAAAAAAATATGGAAAGATGTGAAACAAGTGTAAACCTCACCTGTCACGATTACGTGACATCCTCTCCTTTTCAAGGAGAGGAAACTATTGAAGAAAACTTTTTATGCAATGGAAACAACCAAAAAATACTAGCAAATATCATTGGACGGATCATGTGCAGATGAAGATGCACTACTATGGCCTGTCTCAGCAGAAGGTGCTGGGCGTGATCAATCGTCCGAGAAGAATTGAGACCGGCATTGTGGAAGACACGGTAGCTGTGATGCAGCCGGCTGGTACCATCAAGAAAGATGAGAATGGCAAAGAAAAATGGAGCCAGGAAATATGGGTGCTATACAAAGTCAAAAGCGAGAAGTTGAAAGTTAAAAGTACAAGCAAAAGTCCGAAAATAGCTGAGCTTCAAAAAAAAATAAACACAGACAAGAAACTGGTCATCATCAGCGCCTGGAGATATCCGGGTGTGGCGCCTGAGCGCGACCCGATCCCTGGTGAGATTCTGAGGGAAATTGAAGAAATGATGTAGCAAAAAAGAGGGAACGCCTGCTGGTATTCCCTCTGCTGTTCACTTTTTCATGTAGATGACTTCAGGGCCATCCTCGAGCAAGATTGTGATCGGTTTGGTTGGATTTTCCAAAGCTTGCCCGATGATTTTTTCAGCATCATGTCCATTTTGCTTGAGGATGATGCTTGCAATTTCGAGCATAGACTCATCGCTTATGCGTGTGCAGCCGTGGCTGACGCGTCTGCCTATGCTACGAGGTTCGTTGGTGGTGTGAATCCCCAAGGTGCTGTTGTAACCATTGTAGGAAATGAAAATCTTGGCGAGTCCCAGAGGGTTATCACTGGCTCCTGGATGGAAATATTTTTTCATCGGCTTCTTGCGCTTCTTGAAATATTCCTTCCATATGTCCTTGGTTGGCGTCCACCCTGGATTGAAAACGATCTTGGTGGCGACCCCGACTTTGCCATAAGGAATTCCGCGGGAATTTTTTCCAGGACTAGCTGTGGCGGCGGGATAAACTTGTTCCACTAAAGAGCCTTCGTTCTCTTGGAATATCCTGACCTCCTTTGTCTCGACGCCCACTTCGATGCGTGCGATTTTGGTAATCAGGCGCGTTTCCATGTCCTGTTCTGGATTTTCTGTAGGTTTGTTTTCAGTAATATTCTCACTGAAAGCCATGGCCGCTGTTGCCAACAAATAGATGATTGCAAAAAGAACGATTTTCATTGACAGCCTCCTTTGTTTTGCGCCATTGAACTAATGCTGCTCAAGTGAATATCGAATCATGCTCCTTTATTGGTCAACTGTCAATGATGTGCTAGAATATATGCAAAAGGTGCTTGTATTAGCTATTAAACGCTATTAATTACTTAATAATAAAAAAATGGAAGAGAACAAGCAGGGAGCTTCAAAATCTCCCACAGGGGCTATTGCACAGTTAGAGGAGTTTCTTAATGAGTATCTTGTGAAAAAAGCGCCATTTGCTATTCCGGCTGGTGGCAAGGAGTTCATTGTAAAGATCGCGCCATATTTGATCATCATTTTTGCAATCCTAGCTATTCCAGCTATTCTGGTTGGGCTTGGGCTAACTGCTATTTTTGCACCGTTTGCTTTTTTTGCCGGATCTTTCGGTACGGGATTTTTTCTTTCAGCTGTATTTTCTCTGGTAGCCTTTATTATAGAACTTATGGCTGTGCCGGGACTGTTTGCGCGCAGCAAGAAAGGCTGGAACTTTGCATTTTATGCTTCTCTGGCCAGTTTGGTTGGTAGTTTATTGGCTTTCAATATTGTCGGAGGAATCATTGGAGCCATTATCGGCTGGTATATCCTTTTCCAAGTCAAAGAGTTGTATAAATAGGACTTCTCAAGCAAGCAATACAGGCAGCCTTCGGGTTGCCTGTTTTTGATTGCTGTGCGATTATTAATAAGTATTAAAGGCTTAAAATACTCAAAAAATATGAAACGCACAAAAATAGTTGCTACTCTCGGACTTGTTTCAGACACCAAGGAAACACTTAGCCAAATGATCGATGCTGGCATGAATGTGGCACGCCTTAATTTTTCCCATGGCTCTTATGAATGGCATGGCAAAGTTATCGACATCATCAGAGAGCTTTCCGAAGAAATGAATATTTCCATTGGAATTTTGGCTGATCTGCAAGGACCGCGCATCAGGACTTTAGTGGAAGAGCCGGTGGAAGTTGCAGTGGGGGGGAAAGTGCTTTTCAGTGATGTTTCCTACAAACAGAATGTGCCGGCAGGGGGCAAGAGCATTTTGTTGGATGTTCCGAATATCATCGATGATATTGAAGTCGGCAATGAAATCCTCATTGAAGATGGGCTCATGAAAGTCATGGTGGAAAAGAAGGAAAACGGGGTTTTGGAAACCAGAGTCATTGATGGTGGCATTGTGAATAATCACAAGGGTGTGAATATTCCTGATGCCAAACTCAAAATCAGTCCAATTACGGAAAAAGATGAAGCCGACTTGGCTTTCGTGCTGGGCAAGGACGTGGATTTTGTGGCCATGTCATTCGTTTCGAGTGGAGAGAATATCGAGGATCTGCGTGGCAAAATGAAAAACATTTTGGGGCGTGAGGATAATCTGCCGCAAATCGTGGCCAAGATCGAAAGGAAAGAAGCGATTAAGAATTTGGATGATATTATTGAGCATACTGATGCAGTGATGGTGGCGCGTGGAGACCTCGGCATTGAAATCGAAGGCACCAAAGTGGCAGTTCTGCAGAAGGAAATCATCAAGAAAAGCCTGCAGGCTATGAAGCCTGTGATTGTGGCCACACAGATGCTCAATTCTATGATCGAGAATCCGCGCCCGACAAGAGCGGAAGTTTCCGATGTGACCAATGCAGTCGTGGATCATGCTGATGCAGTGATGCTTTCTGGTGAAAGCGCTAGTGGAAAATATCCAGTTGAAAGCGTGCGCACCATGAAAGAGATCATTGAAAACACCGAAGCGTCTCCTTTTGATGACGTGACTCATCTTTTGACTCTCAATGGGGGAGATGAGGATTTCAAGAAGGTTATCAAAAGTGCATATGAATTGGCAAAAAGCAGTAAGTCCAAAGCTATCGTTTTGGGATCAGCTAGCGGCTTCACGGCACGCCTGATGTCACATTTCAGGCCCGAGCAGCAGCTTTTGGTTGTGACTCACAACAAGAAGACCTATTTCCAATTGGCGCTTGTTTGGGGTATCCAAGCCAAATTATACGAAAGAGGGGAAGTTTTCCGCGAAGATATCGATTGGCTTATCGGTGAAGCCAAAAAAGAGGGCAAACTTGCCGAAGGCGACAAAGTTGTGCTAGTCTTGGGCAGAACGCCGGATGGGGAACACATGAGGCTCATCGGCATAAAAGAAGTTTGAAACCTTGCCGCCCTCAGGCGGCTTTATGGAGGGGTCGCAGTGTGGGTCCCGACCGGATGAGGTCGGGACGGGTCACAAAAGGTGACCCCGGCAAAAATTCAAAACAACTTTTTGCTTGAGGCTTTGCCGAGGTTTGAAATGTTTGAATTTTTGAGTGCACCGTCTTGGTTATTTTTCTAAATCAGTTTCAAAGCGGAGAGGTCGCATAGTGGTCGAGTGCACCGCCTTGGAAAGGCGGCATACCTGCAAGGGTATCGGAGGTTCGAATCCTCTCCTCTCCGCTTTGAAACTGAGCTCACTTTATACTGTCAAGGGTATCGGAGGTTCGAATCCTCTCCTCTCCGCACATAAAACATTCGCTTTTTCTTGCCTTTTTACCTAAAGTTCTTTAGTCTTAAAACATGAATAACAACGTCGAGGAAATCAAATCGCGGCTCAACATCGTGGATGTGGTGGGTGAGTACGTGCGGCTGACTAAAGCGGGCTCCCATTGGAAGGGACT
>DASVYU010000009.1:0-38397 GCA_036391995.1 Patescibacteria group bacterium | reverse complement strand
CGGAATCAATGAGCACGCAATCCGCAACTACATCAAGAACCAAGACCACAGGAAAGTGGACATGGAAAACCTCAAGATGTTCTAGCCGTCGTTAGACGGCAAGATAAAAACCACTAGCGTTTAGCTAGTGGTTGTTTATTTTGGATTTGTAAAATACTTTTTTATCCACTTAGCAAAACATGGCTCAATAGGGCCATGTTTTTGCTTATGCTAAAATCGCATTGACAAAATGCAAAATATATGATATCATATATAGTTGACAATAGTTATTTGATTTCTAAATAAAAACCATTTTCCAGAAAGGAGAAGAACAATGAAATGGACGGCGATAGTTTTAGGACTGCTTGCAGTGTTGGTTTGGGGAGTATACGCATTGGGGAATCTGGACCTTTCCAAGAGGTCCGTGCCGGCACCGCAGCCTAAGCACGAAGCCAAGTATGCTCACCGGCACGCCAAGCATCATGCACCTGCTGCACAACCTGTACAGCGGGAAATGAGAAATGAAATCTCCGCTGCTGAAGCTGAAGTTGCGCCTCCGGTGCCGCCTGCAGAGCCGGAAGTCGCTCCGCCTGCACAACCTGTTAATCAGGTTGCTGCTGCACAGCTCCAGACTGTGGTAGTTATGCCCACGACCACTACCTGGAGCTATGTCTATGGCAACAGTGGCTGGTGGGGAGGCGGCTGCAATTACCCCAATCATGCGGAGCGCGCTGCAATGTCGGTGCGCAATTCCATCGCTTGGACATCCATGACAGGTCGTCCGGCTGGAAAGTGGGGGAGATGGTGATGTTGAAGGCGGACTTGCTCAATGAGCAGGACCGCCTTTTTATTATAGGGATCATTTAAAATCCCCATTTTCTGCTGCAATTCCCAAATTTCGGCTGCAAAACTTTCAAGTCTCGTCACGTTACCTTCCAGGTAGCGTTCCTCAACTTTCAAGCTTTTCGCACGGAATTTGAAAATTTCGCAACGAAAGAGGGATTTCAAATAATCCCTTGGCAGATTATTGCGGTTTCGGGGTAATACATATACATGGAGAAAATTAAGCAGAAGGAGGTGAATATATATGAATGAAAGAACAACAAATGTAAAGGTCGCTGGTGGCATCAGTTTGATCGCCGGTTTGTGGCTTATGTTGTCTTCATATTTCATGGCTCTGGGATATTCCAGCAATGAGTTCGTCGTAGGTCTCTTGGTGGCAATTTTCGCCTTGATTGAGCTGTTCTCGGTCGAATCTTCGATGTGGGTAAGTTGGGTCAATGGAATCTTGGGACTTTGGCTATTGCTAACCCCACTATTCTTCGCAGGTATGGCTATGGGCGTAATTTGGAACAGCGTAATTCTTGGCATCGTTGTGATCGTGCTTTCCATCTGGAGCGGTATGTCTTCAACCATGGGTATGGGTCATCCGAAAATGGGATAGTATCCCACTTCTGGTTTCGTAATTTCAACAGCGATCGTTCGCTTCTGATTAGCGAAGAGAAATAGGATCCAGTAGGTCCTATTTCTTATTGGGAATATTTCTGATGTCATGTAGTATAATGAAAGCGTAATCATTTATTCTTAAAGCATATGGGAAAAACACAAGAGGATCTCAAGGCGGCGTTTGCTGGTGAGTCGCAAGCTAATCGCAAATATCTGGCTTTTGCCAAAGCTGCCGAGGCGGAAGGCAAGAAGAATCTGGCCAAACTTTTTCGTGCGGCAGCAGAAGGAGAGACTGTGCATGCGCTAAGCCATCTGTCAGCACTGGGTGAGGTAAAAGATAGTGTGGAAAATCTCAAAGCAGCTATTGGTGGAGAGACATATGAGTTTGAAAAAATGTATCCGGAGTTCATTGCGGACGCGCAATCAGAGGGGAATGCTGTTGCTGAAAAAAGTTTCCACAGAGCTAATGAAGTGGAGAAGATCCACGAAAGCTTCTATAGCGCAGCTTTGGAAAAAGCCCAGGCGGGTGAAGATATTGAAGAGACTCAATATCATGTGTGCAGCGTGTGTGGCAATTTGATTGCAGGGGAAGAGCCTGACAATTGTCCGGTTTGCGGCGCGCCGAAGGAAAAATTCATGCTTATTGCATAGATCAGATCAGTAATTGCCACAACAAAAAACGGGACTGCATGCCCCGTTTTTTTATTATCCTGTCTCTATTCTACGAAAGTCAGTGCTATGCCTGTTTTGCCAGCGCGGCCTGTTCTGCCGATGCGGTGCACATAATCTTCATATGTTGCCGGTACATCGAAATTTATGACATGCGAGACGTTGGGAATGTCCAGTCCGCGAGCGGCGACATCTGTAGCTACCAGGATTTCGATGATATTTTCCTTGAAAAGCTTCAGGGCTTTCTGACGCTTGGCATGCGATTTGTCTCCATGGATGGATTCAGCCTTGAAACCTTTGCGATGCAAAGCTTTGGAAAGCTTTTCTGCTCCATATTTGGTACGCGAAAAGATGAGCGCTTTTTGGAATTTGGATTTGTTCAGCACGTTGTGGAGCAGCTCAATCTTGTCTTCTCCTGGTTTGATTCTTACGATGTCCTGGTCGACATTGGCAGATGTTTCGCGCTGCTTGATTGAAATGCGCACGGGATCAACAAGGAATTCATTCACGAGTTTTTCAATTTCAGGTGCTAGCGTGGCGGAAAAGAACAGAACTTGTCTTTTTTTGGCAACAAGGGAAAGCAGATAGCGTACGTCTGGAATAAATCCCATGTCTAGCATGTGGTCAGCTTCATCAAGCACCACATTGCGGAAACCTGAAAGATGCAGATTCTTGCGCATGATCAGATCCTTGAGGCGTCCAGGTGTCCCGATGACGAAGTTGTGACGTGAGCGCAGTCTTTGGATTTGCGGATTGATGCTGGCGCCGCCCACGGCAACAACTGCATCCAGGCGCAAACCGCGAGAAAATTCACGGAATTCTTCTTCTATTTGAATAGCCAGTTCGCGCGTCGGTACAACGATCAGAACTTTCTCATGCGGGTTGGCCAAAACTTTGTTGATGAGCGGAACAAGGAAAGCTCCGGTTTTGCCTGTGCCGGTGTTGGCTAGGCCGATCATGTCCTTACCGTCAAGAATGTGAGGAATGGTCTTGTCTTGGATCGGCGTGGGGTTCTCAAAACCGCGCTTAGCAATTGTTGCTTTGAGCGCGTCGGCAATGTGCATTTGAGAAAAGGTCATTTGTGGCACATAAGGAGCTTCGCCTCCGACTTGAGCAGTGGCTCTGCTTATGAATCGGCTGGGATCAATGTATGCTCCGGCAAACTTTTTTTTGCGGCTGCCGCTATTATTGAAAGGATTGCTTTGACCGCCTTGAAAAGGCCGTCTTTGTCGCGGCTTGGACTGGCCATTGCCGCGGAAATTTCTACTGCGCATGTATTTTTCTATACACAAAATGATTAATGTCTGACCCCTCTGTCACTTCGTGACATCTCCCCTTGATAAGGGGAGAAAACTAAGGAGTAAAACTTTTTATGTATAGATACGCTTACATGGGGCGAGTAGGAGATTAATCCCGCCACAACTTAACTGAGAAAGTTTAACGAAACAAATCTTATTTTGATAGCATATCGGACCCGCAGGATAACCAGAAATGGTTAAGTTGTAGCGGGATAAACATAAAAACTGATTGTAGCACCCTTGACATTTTTTGTCAATGTTTTATAATCAGCTCATTGAAGATTTGATGGGTGGGTGGCGCCATTCCCTTGGAAACAAGGAGGAATCGAATCTTTGAAAAAAGAGGTGTCCCGTCGCTCGTGAGCGACAGGAAAGTCGGGTGGAACCGCGAGAAAAGACTCGTCCCGTACATATCAAATTATTTGGTGTGTGCAGGACGGGTTTTTTATTTTATAATTTTTTTATTAAACATATGGCAGAGAAAAAAGAAAACGCGATGGATAAGATAGTATCGCTGTGCAAAAGAAGGGGATTTGTGTATCCATCCTCGGAAATTTATGGTGGCTTTGCTGCTATATATGACTATGGTCATTACGGAATTCTTTTGAAGAATAATGTGCAGCAAGCTTGGTGGAAGGCGATGGTTCAGCAAAGAGATGACGTAGTCGGACTAGATAGCGCTATCTTTATGCATCCGAAAACATGGGTAGCTTCTGGTCACGTAGGTGGGTTTGATGATCCGCAGATTGATTGTAGAAACTGTAAAAATAGAATGCGCGCCGATCATATCCTGGAAGGTTTTGGTGTTAATGCTGACAAGGCGCCAATTGATGTCATAAATAAAGAACTCGACAGATTGAGAGAAGAGGGAAAACTGACATGTACCAATTGTGGTTCCAAAGATATCACTGAAGCGAAAAGATTTTCCTTGATGGTGAAATCAAATATAGGTTCCCCAACAGACGAGTTGACTGAGGAAAACGTTGTTTATTTGCGCCCAGAAACATGCGGAGGCATTTATCTTGAATATAAAAACACTTTGGATTCAACCAGAGTTAAATTGCCTTTTGGTATTGCCCAAGTTGGAAAGGCATTCCGTAATGAAATAGTTGCGAGACAGTTTATTTTCCGCACGCGAGAATTTGAACAGATGGAAATGCAATATTTCTTGCATCCAAGCATCATGAAAGAGAAGTATGAGATGTGGAAAAATGTCCGCTGGCAGTGGTATTTGGATTATGGTATTCCTGAAAACAGACTTAGATGGTACAAACATGAGAAACTGGCTCATTATGCCTCGGAAGCTTATGATATTGAGTTTGATTATAAATCCCTTGGTGGTTTCAAGGAAGTTGAGGGAATCCATGCTAGAGGCGACTGGGATCTTTCACAACATTCCAAATTTTCAGGAGTTGATCTTAGATATTTCGATGAAAAGACTTGTGAGAAATTCATACCGCACATCATGGAAACATCAACTGGTTTAAACAGAGAAGTGCTGATGTTTATTGATAACGCTTACACTGAAGAAGAAATAGACGGAGAGATCCGTACGGTCTTGAAGTTTGATAAGAGGCTAGCGCCTATCAAGGTTGCAGTGTTTCCGCTTATGAAAAACAAACCCGAGTTGGTTGCAAAAGCACGCGAAATTTATGACACCTTAAAAATGGAATTCATGTGCGAGTTCGACGACAATGGCAATGTTGGCAAAAGATATCGAAGGCAGGATGAGATCGGAACGCCATATTGCGTGACTGTGGACTTCGAAAGTCTGGAAGACGCGTCTGTGACAGTGCGCGATCGCGACACAATGGAACAGCAAAGAATCAAGATTTCAGAACTCAAAGATTTCTTTGCGAAGAACTTGAGATAAGATATCCGCCAGTTTTTTCACTTCAAATCCGGACACATCTTTACGACCGTCAACTTGTGTCCGGTTTTTTGATGCTTGAAATATATTTTCTGCAGACCAAGGAAAATATAATAGCAGCAAAGGAAGATGGCAGCAAAAACGAAGCTGCGCAAAGCGACGATGATGGTGTTGAAAATGAGAAACGCAAAAACAAAAGCGAATTCCACCGTGACGATTCTTGGTAATTTTGCAATCGGCCTGTTCATATGTTCCGAATTAAGACAATGATGGAGTTGGATAGAGCAACACATCGATGGAAGCTGCATTGGCGCTTTTGTCGGTCTGGGTCGTGCTTGTGTTGATTATGGTGATGACGTGTATCTTTTCAACGCTGGCTGCCGTGGTTTCCGAGGCGAAGGCGTTTATTTGGAAGGATTTCTTTGCTCCCGCTTCCATTGTTCCGATCGGCCAAGTGATGCCCAGTGCATTTGCACCAGCCGGCACCTTGCTGGTGTCTGAAATATAGGAAAGCTGTTGGGGAAGTGTCATGGCTATGCGCACATTTTCAGCTTTGGCATTGCCTTTGTTTTCAAAAGTCACGGTATAGGAAACCGGGCTGTTTGAAGTCAGAGAATCGGTCGAACTGGAAATGGATATGCTAAGAATCGGAGCTGGCTGAGCAGCTTGTGTTTTGGGTGTGAATCCGAAAAAGGCGGAAAAAATCAACACGGAAATGGACAGGAATGTTTTAGATTTTTGGTTGATTGCTTTTTTCATATCGATATAGGTAGTACCGGAACATACCCCTTTTATTTCAGCGCAAACTCTTGTATTTTTTGAGTAAAATGGCTTAATGTGGGCAAAAAAATCGCCAGGGCTTGATTTTTTATTCAAAATGTGGTATGCTGGCGTGAAAACAAAAATCCCAAAAGAAAGGCAGGTGAGCACTTTGAAAAAAATAATAGTTTTCATGCAGTGGGTTGCGACATTTGTCGCGAACATTCTTAATAACCTCTTTCTTTCTCCGAAGGCGAAAGGTTTGGAAAACCTCTACAGGCTTGCGGAAATGAAAAGAAACAGTGATTGCAGTGTTATTTTCATTGCCAATCACACGAACGGCAATGACCCTTTTGCAATCACAGCGTTTTTTCCTGCAATTCTGAAATGTAGAATTTTTCCGATCAACTTTCCAACCACGAAAGACTGGTTTCAAAAGAAGTGGAAAGATTGGGCGGCCAGATTGCTAGGTTGCAAGCCGATCGGGGAGAAAAGCATCGAGGGTGTGAAGGAAGTGAGGCGCCTCATTGCAAGCGGGGAAACAGTCTTTGTTTTTCCTGAAGGCAAAGTGTCTTTGGATGGTGAAATGAGTGAGGATAGGAAGCTGCTCGATTTCATGAGCAAGTATTCGGACATTATTGTCCAACCCATTCGCGTCCAGGGTCTTTATGCGAACAAGGATCCCAAAGACATTTGGGATTTCGCAGCAATGCTGCGTGGAGAGCGGAGACTGCAAGTGTTCTTCGGTCAGCCGTTCTTGCTCCCAAAAGGATCCAAGATCGACGCGATGAAGGTGATCGCAGAGATTCCTTCAGCTGAATCCGAGATCGGGTTTGCTCAAACATGATGCCGACGCGGCAAAACCGCGCCGGCTTTTTTATTTATTGCGGTTGTGTTCGATGAGGAATTTTTGTAAGATTGAGACATATGGCAAAAAAGGAACAATTTTTTCGAAAGAATTTAGGATACATATTGAAATATCTAAAACCGCAAAAAGAGAAAGTAGTGGTTGCTTTTGTTTTTGTTGCTTTGGAACAAATATTCAATTTGATAGCACCACTTGTTTTTGGAAACATGGTTGATTTTGTCACAAAGACAAAAGATTATTCCATTCATGCATTGCAGCTTTTGGTGATTTGGATTTTCATGGACATTTTTTCTAATTGGGCAATGCGTGTTCGTATGCGCAGAGTGGCCATAATTGCATATAAGGCATCTCAAGATCTGATACAATCATCGATTTCTCACATTCTGAGACTTCCGATGAGATATCATAAAGACAAAAAAATAGGTGAAGTCATTGAAAAAATAACGCGAGCAGATCAATATTTATATCGCATTATTGAAGATGGAATTTTTTACATCCTTCCCAATTTAGCGGGTTCGATCGTTGCGTTCGGTATTATTCTGTGGATGAGCTGGAAATTGGCATCGATATATCTATTGTTCATAATGTGCTACATTTTCATAACAGTATGTAAAACAAATCCCATAATCAAATATCAAAAGAAACTCAACAAATTGTTTGAGAAAGTGTATGGCGATATTTTTGATCACACATCCAATATTTTGAATATAAAAGCCAACACGGCTGAAAATGTTGAAGATGAACATCACAAAAAAGGGTTCGACAAAGGCAATGCATTCAACCTGAGCCAGGTTTCCTATTGGGCGGATCTTACGAAATGGCAAAACATCACAAAAAACATCAGCTTCATGATTTTTTTCGGTGTCGCAATCGTACTGATTTCGAGTGGGGATCTGAGTATCGGCAAATTTGTTACCCTTGTTTTCTATGTGAACATGCTTTCTTCCAATATGCAGTGGTTGGGTGGATATTACAAAAACATGCAAGAGTCCATGGTTACGATTGCGCGCAATGAAGAAATTTTCAATGAGCCTCTGGAAGAGTATGAGAATCCGGAATTCGTTGAATTTCCTTCCAGTAAAGGCTTGGTTGAATTTCGAGATGTTTCTTTCGCATACGACAAAGAAGATGTGCTGTCGGGAATTTCTTTTGTGGCTGAAGCTGGTTCCATGCTTGCTATTGTTGGCAGGAGCGGAGAAGGGAAAAGCACGCTGGTTAATTTGGTTTCGAAATATATTCTGCCAAAAAAGGGAAAAGTTCTCCTGGATGGGGTGGATATTTCCAAGATTCGTTTGAAAGATTTGCGTAACCAGATCGCCATCGTTCCACAGGAAGTCGAGCTTTTCAATGACACAATTTTGAATAACATAAAATATGCCAAACCGGATTCATCCAGAGAAAGTGTCGTGCAAGCGGCTAAATTGGCACAGGCTGATGAATTCATTTCGCTTTTCCCTAAAAAATATGATCAGATTGTCGGCGAGAGAGGAGTCAAGCTTTCTGTTGGACAAAAGCAGCGAATCGCAATTGCACGCGCCATTTTGCGTGATCCAAAGATATTGATTTTGGATGAAGCAACAAGTGCGCTGGACAGCGAATCGGAGCGCTTGGTTCAGGAAGCATTAGAAGAGGTAATGAAAGGGCGAACCACTTTTGTTATTGCACACAGGCTGAGCACTATCAAAAAAGCTCATCAAATAATTGTTTTGGAAGGCGGAAAGATTGTTGAGTCTGGAACTCATGCTGAACTCTTAGCGCACGGCGGACTTTATAAGAAGTTAAGCGAATTGCAGAACGTAACCGTTTAAAGTTATTATTTCTTGTAGAATTTGAATATAAATAGACAAAAATTCAAATAATTGAAAAGACCTTGACGGTTTTTTAAAACGTGGTATCATATTGATACATCAAAAAACTTCATCAACATTCGAAGGAAGCTTCTTTTTTGAAAAAACTGATCAAAAGTAAGAACGGGTGGATTGCATCCAAAAACGCATTTAGCTGTTTCTTACGGATCGGTTTTTTAATTTGCTAAGAACTTCATCGTTATGGACAAAAAAGAAGCAATCTTGTTGGGAGCCAAAAGCCACCTCAAAAAGGTCCTTTTGAACCTGGAAAAAGGCCGCGGGGAAACGGAGAAATCCTTGAAACGCAGCAAGGAGATCTTCAAGACACTTTCGGATGCTGACAAGATCGTCGAAAGCAGATTGATGAGATATAACAAAAAAAGAATAGGCGAAATTTCTTACTTGAAAGGTTCTCCATATTTCGTGCGCTGCGACGTGGTTTGGGAAAATGAAAAAGAAGTTAAAAGTATTTATTTTGGAAAGTTTGGATTCAGTGAAGATGAAATATATTCGTGGATAACACCTGCCTCAACGATTCGTTATGAGAATCCTGGTGATGTGAAATATGTCCGTCCGGATGGCTTGATGCAAAAAGCAAAACTTGTGCGCAAGGATCAATATATGATTGTGGGCGGAGAAATAAAATTTCTTTCAAGTGAGGCGATTAATAAGCCTAGAGAGCTTATTTATCAAGAATATTTTTCCAATCGGAAAACAGGATTCGTTTTGCCGGAAATCGTGGCGCAAATGGAAAAAGCCCAAGATCAGGTTATCCGTGCGCATCATGTCGGCCCATTTCTCATTTCGGGGCCGGCTGGATCTGGGAAAACAACACTGGCTCTTCACCGCGTGGCCTATCTCGTGCAAGCTCCTGATCTTTCTGATAAATACACCAGTGACTCGATAGTTGTTTTTGTGCAAGACAATGGCACGAAAGAATATTTCTCCCATCTGCTTCCGGAACTTGGCATTGATGACGTTTTGATCACAACATTTTCAGAGTGGGCATTTTCAATTTTGGATATCGACGCTCATTATGTGATTCGTCCGGGTGAAAGCGAAACGGAAAAAGATTTGTATGAATTTGCAAAATTGAAAGCACTCAGAAATCCTATACGGGAAACATATAGGAAAAATAATATATTTTCCATTTTGGAAAATATGTATGATCAACACTTTGATTTGGGACAAAAGAAAATTTTCCAAGAGCAGAAGAGAAAGAAAACTTTGGATGGGATCGACCTAGCGCTATTGCTCAAGATTTACAGCCAGTCCAATGGCGGCATTGGCACAGTAAAAGATTACTGGGAAGAACTAAAAAATGGCAATATGCGCAAGAAGAGAGGCTTTGTGCCTTTTGAATACTCACTGGCAGTCGTTGATGAATTCCAAAATTATCTGCCTGAGCAATTGGAACTTATCAAATCTTGCATAAATAAGAAAAGTCAATCAATTCTTTAT
This sequence comes from Patescibacteria group bacterium, assembly GCA_036391995.1. Classification (GTDB taxonomy): domain Bacteria; phylum Patescibacteriota; class Minisyncoccia; order Moranbacterales; family GWC2-37-73; genus DASVYU01. The sequence goes on along the minus strand of DASVYU010000009.1, from coordinate 28,200 downwards.
GTCGGCGACATGGCGCAGCAGGTCCAGCTCGGCACGATCAGGAATTGGGATGATATCGGCGAGAGGATAAATGAGGAAAGGAAAGTGGTGCTGCAGAAAGTCTATCGCAACACCAAGAGTATCCTGCGCTACATCAAGAGCTTGGGTTATGACATCGAAATACCGGAAGGCATCAAGGAAGGCAGTGAAGTCGGGGAATATATCTGCGCCGATGAACATGCGGAAATCAAACACATCAATACATTCATTAATGGAAGAGAATTTTCAAGCGCGGGTATCTTGGCCAAGGATCAGGAATATCTCGAGGAATTCAAAAAGGCATTTTCGAGCAATGAGAAGATTCACATTATGACCATGAATGAAGCGCAGGGCGTGGAATTTGATATCGTCTTTTTGGTGGGAATAAGTAAGGACGCGTTTAGTGTTCTTGCTGATGGCGATGTGTCCAATGATCTTCTGGAAGAAAAAGGAAGGATTAACAGGGACTTGCTGTATGTCGCGCTGACACGCGCTATTTCAGAGCTGCATGTGCTGGGCAGGGAAAAACTGGGGCATGTTGCATAAGACGGTATTTATAAGTATTGTTAAGATATAAATCAAACCAAAATTTATGAAGCTTGTTATAATATTCGGACCCCAGGCTGTTGGAAAAATGACTGTTGGACATGAGCTTGAAAAGATTACAGGATTGAAATTGTTTCATAATCATATGACAATCGATCTTGTTAACAAATTCTTCAGTTATTCGAGTCAAGCTGGAAAAAAATTAGTGAGAAATTTTCGCGACGAAATTTTCAAAGAATTTGCAAGAAGTGATATGGAGGGAATGATATTTACTTTCGTTTGGGCATTCGATCAGCAAGAAGACTGGAATTATGTTTCGGAGATTTGCAATATTTTCGAAAGAGAGGGTGGCGAAACATATCTTGTCGAATTGCAAGCAGATCTGGAAGAAAGACTCGAAAGAAACAAAAGTGAGCACAGATTGGAGCATAAGCCTTCAAAAAGAAATGTTTCATTTTATGAGAAAGAACTTCTGGATTCCGATAAGAAATATAGATTAAATTCTAACGATGGGGAGATTAGGAAAAAAGAGTATATAAAAATCGATAATTCCGGATTGAATCCTGAGGTTGTAGCTAGAATGATAAAAGACAGGTTTGATCTATAAATTGTAAAATTACCAAAATAGGACTCATCTTTAGATCCAGGGCTAGGTAATTGAATAAAAAATCCTTTATTTAAGCGGAAAAGTGGTGTTTGGCATTGCAGTGCAATTGGACCTAGAGTTTTTGTACAAACCATTTACAAATTACTAATAATGTTGTATTATTAAATGTCCTATGAAAAACAGAGTCAGAGCAATAATTGTGAAAGATGACTCCCTTTTAACAATGAAAAGGGTGAAATCAAATGAAACTTACTGGGTTTTCCCGGGAGGTGGTATTGAGAATGATGAGGATAATGTGGCGGCTATGATCAGGGAATGTAGGGAGGAGTTAGGGGTTGATGTTGAAGTTTTGGAACTGATGTTTGAAAATTCTTTTTTTCGCAAAGAAGATGGAGAGCAAAGGGAATATTTTTATAAATGTAATATTGTCGGTGGAGAATTGGGAACAGGTGATGGTCCTGAATATCAGGAAAATTCCGGATACGAAGGTACCCATGAATTGGAATGGATAAAGCTTGGAGAATTGAAAAAATTCGATATTAGGCCTATGGAAATTAAAAATGTTTTACTGGATTTATATGCAAAATAAGTTGAATGAAAAATTATCAGATCGTGTTAGTCATCTTTATTTTGGCAGTGGTGAAGAAAAAACAAAAGGCGAGGTCTTGGTTGATGGTGTAAAATATTATTACAAGATACAAGGCTGGGATCTTTGCAAAAAAGAAATGTCAGGCTATGGTTTCATTAAAAAGTATTATCCTGTACCGGAATTCTTAACTATTGTTAGGATTGATGATATTAAGGGTGCTGTAATCTCAATATATGATGAAACGATAGGTGAAAATAAAGGATTGCTTGTGGACATATTTTCAAGAGGAGTTTTTACCGGTGATGAAAAAGAGGAAGTATTAAAGATAATAGATTTCTATAGTTTGGTTTTTGAAAAAACATTTACAAAAAGCATGCACTCGGCGAGTGACATTTTTTTTATAGACAGAATAAAGACAAGAATTGAAAGATTTTATGATGAGTTTTTTATAAAAAAAACAGAAGAAATTAAAAATTTCAATCTTAATGGTTTTAATGTGAAACTGGAAACAGGGAAGGTGCTCTCCGATATAAAGGAGTTTTTTAAAGACAAAAAAGAAACATGGTGCATAATTTCACAATGTGATCCCAATGATCTTAATATAGGCACGAAGCCAATAATTTTTGATTACCTTGCTGGAGGAACTAATCCTTTAATGGCAGAATTCGCTACACTTTTCTGGTATAGTATTGCTCAAGGTCAATACTTATCGCTTAAATATAATAAGGAAAGTTTCCATGGACATGAGAGGATGTTTTCATTCCAAAGTGAGTTAGTGGTGAATAATGGTGACATGAGTTTTTATGTTGCTGATTCTCGAAAATATTTTTTGATTGGCTATATAAATAAGATAGTGCAGCCCTTATATGAAAAAGCACTAGAGGAGGATAATTGGGTGTCTTGGTATGATGAATTTAAAAATTATTTGGCAATGAAAATCATCGGTGTTTTTGATGTATCAAAAATGGAGCAATCCGATATGTTGTTGTCATTAGGATTCCTTCAATTTTTTTATGATTTAAAGGTTAAGGAACCGAATGATTTGATAAGGATAATTGAAAAACTATGAAAACAATAGATGAATATTTAAATGCTGAGAAGGAATTTTTTGAGAATATTCAAATCAAATTTGGAAAATCTTTGCTTTTATATTGCTTAACTGGAAGTCTTGCTAGAAAGGAAATTATTCCAGAATGGAGTGATATTGATATTATGCTAGTGTTTGATAAATATGATAGTGTCATGTTTTCGCAATTAAACAATTTAGTTGAAGACATAAAAAGAAGATACTTAATAAAGGTTGGTATCACATTTTACTCATTGCAGGAATTTAACAGTATGAAATTTCAGGATCCAAAAACTTATCTTGCCATGCACTTTATTAATAAGGGGATGCTTGTTCCCAGGATTAAAGACGCTAAGATCATCATAGGAAATATTGAGGATGATCTTTTAAGAACTGTTTCTATTGCGGAAATGACCAAACAACTCCATGCTATGAAAAGAGATCTGATGAATTATTCGATTGAAAGTGAGAAAAAAATATATAAATGCATGGTGACGATAATGAAAAACATTCTCACTATTAAGGGTGAGCTTCCATTGGGATATCAGGATGCTTTTGAGAAGATTCGAAAATATTACAGTAATGACTTTAAGGAAATAATTCTACCAGAGGATATATTAGGGGATCCGGATAAATCGGAAGAGCGGAAGAAATATTATGTAAATTTTCTTAATTGGTTAAATAATAACAACAATGCTTTACTATCCTAATCCACAAAGAAAAAATATCGTTGGATTTAATACTGGTCATCATGGAGGTTGTGCAATTATCAGTAAAGACGGAGTGGTTGCAATGCAAGAAGAGCGATTAAATAGAAAGAAGTATTCTGATGGGTATCTCTATTCCTTTTTCTATTGTTTGGAAACGCTAGGACTCAAGGCCAGCGATATTGACTTGTTTGTTTCCAGTAGTTATCACCAAAATTTGAGCCCCGACTTTCAGGGAAAATTTAAGGAGCTAGGAATAGATAATGATAAATTCATTACAGTTGACCATCATTTGTCGCATGCCTATTCTGCATATTTTTTATCTCCGTTTGATGAGGCTATCGTAGTTGTGATCGATGGCTTGGGCAACAACGGAGACACTGAGAGTTATTACATAGCAAAAGGATCTAAAATCACCAAGGTTGGTGGAAATGATAAAAATAGACCAGCTTATAAGGGAATTGGAAGGGCTTATGAGACATTTACTAATTACTGTGGCTGGAGCGCCCAAGAAGCTGGAAAAACTATGGGGCTTTCCGCTTATGGTAAAGAAGTCTGTCCCGATGTTGAACTTTATAAAATAAATGATAAAAACGAAATAGAAAGTTTCATTGAAGGAAAATATCATATGGGTGCAATGAATTTTGTAAAAAATAACTCGATTAATTTCGGAGAACCCTTTTCAGAATTTGAAAATATGGACGCTGCTTACTTTGTTCAGGATAGAAGTGAAAAAGTGATCATACAATTGGTTAAAAATTTATATGAAAAGCACGGAATAAAAAATATTTGTCTAGCTGGAGGAGTATTTTTGAATGGAATTATAAATAAAAAGATACTTGAAGAAACTCAGATTGAAAATGTTTTTGTGCCTCCATGTTGCGATGATACTGGACAGCCGTTTGGTAATGCATTGTATGGACATCATGCGCATTTTGGGATGGAAAAAGAATTTAATCTTAAAAATGCATATCTGGGAAGAAAGTATTCCGATGATGAAATATTTGATGTGTTGGAGAAAAAGCAGGTTATTTATTCTCTCCCATATAAAACAAAATCAACGGATATAGAGTTTGTTAAAATTGAAAATATTGCTCAAAAAACTGCAGAACTACTATCGGAAGGTAAGGTAGTGGCATGGTTTCAAGGAGAATCGGAAATAGGGCCAAGAGCATTGGGACACAGAAGCATTTTGTCTTCTCCTGTCTCAACACAATTGAGAGATTTTATAAATAAAGACATAAAACACAGGGAAGGATGGAGACCGTTTGCGCCAGCTATTCTAGAGGAAAAAGTTAATCAGTATTTTGATATTGAAATTCCTAGTCCTTATATGCTTATGGTGGCTAAGGCAAAGAAAGAGGCATATGACAAAATACCGGCAGTTATACATGTTGATGGAACAGCAAGGGTGCAAACAGTAAATAAGACAGACAATGGAAATTTTTATGATCTATTGCTTGAGTTTGAGAATAAAACAGGGATACCGGTTTTATTGAACACATCTTTAAATGACGCTGGGGAGCCTGTCGTTGAAAACCCAAGGGATGCATTGAATATGTTTTGCCGTTCAAAACTGGATTATCTTATTATTGATAATTATTTGGTATGGAGAAAGTAAATATATTTTTTGATTTATTTGGCGTCATAACAAGTGAGGGTTATTTTGCCACCAATGTTTTTTATCCAATCGTAAAAGATAGGATTCCTTATGATTTATTTAAGAAGAAGTATTTACTTTATTGCTTGGGAAATATTAGTGACGAAGATTTTTGGGAAGGTATTGAAATTGATAATGATAGGGATTTAATTTGGGAAAATGTTCTAAGCGCGACACTCTTAAATGATGATATCTGCCAATTAATTAAGGATTTTAAGGATAAGCATGACCTACATATTGCTTCAGAAGCACCTGCTGTCTGGGCTGAGGAAATCATAAGAAGAGGTAATATCAATGATTGCTTTAGGGCTAAATTTTATAGTAGTGATCTTAAAATCACAAAACCATTTTCTGGTTTTTATGCAAAGATACTTGAGTCTGTTAGTGGTAATAGGAAAAACATTTTCATAGATGATACGCTTGTTAATTTGGATAAGGTCTCATTATTTGGATCAGAAACAATATATTTTAATCAGAATGATATTCAATCTGGTACTGTTTCTCACAAGAAGGTAATAAACTCAAAAGAATTAAGAGAAATTTTATGCAATCTATAATTGTCAGACAAAAAAAGCAGCAAGGGACCGAAGAAATCTGTATCGGAAATGATATTATTTCAACTCTTGTAAATAAGAAATTACTGAATAAATATGATAAGGTTCTGTTTGTTGCAGACGTGAATGTTTATGAAAAATATAAGGCATATATTGATAATATCGCTAAATCACTTGATTCGGAAAATGTGATATTGGTTAAGCCAGAATTGGAATTTAAAGATTTTAATAATTGTGGAATTATTTTCGATAAACTTGTGGATATGAAGGCGAGCAGGAAGTCATGCCTTGTTGCTATAGGTGGTGGATATGTTGGAGATCTGGTAGGTTTCACTGCATCAGTTTATATGCGCGGAATAGATTTTGTTCAGATACCATCAACATTTATGGCTATGGCAGATGGCGTAATCGGAAAGGTTGCTATAAATTACAATGGACATAAAAATATTATTGGAAATTTTTATTCACCTAGATATATTTTTTGTGATACAAATTTCCTTGAATCTTTAAAGGAGGAAGAAATTTTGTTTGGTATGGTTGAGGTCTGGAAGCATGCTCTTTTGAAAAATAACCGTGAAGTTATCAATAAAATTGAAACTTTTTTGAATGGTGGTGAAATAGATTTGGAAAAAATCATCTATTTCTCAATGAAAACAAAAAAAGATTTTGTTAAGGCTGATTTGGAGGATACGAAGGGTAGGCACAAAGCCTTAAGTCTTGGTCATACATTTGCCAATTATCTTGAAGCACATAAGAATTTCAGACATGGAGTGGCTGTCTTTTATGGCATTATTTTCTCAACAATACTTTCTTTTGAACTAAATAAAGTAGGTAATAAGAAATATCGGTCCATCTTGAGTACTGCAGCTTTGTTTGAAAAAAGTATTAATGGCTTAAAAAAGTTGCAGATTGAAATTGATATGGAGCACATTCTTGAGAAGCTTAAATTCGATAAGATTAATTCGCATGGTGGATATTCTTTCGTTCTTCTTGACAATGGTGGTTATATGGTAAATACTGGTATGTCAAAAGAACTGATAAGAAAAGGCCTTAATAAACTTAAGGAATTATCTTTTGAGTAAGATTTTGCCCTTCCGTTAATGAAATTCATGGTCGTAGTTGGATTTTATTAATGGAAGGGTAGGGCACATTAAAAATCTAGGAGGTAGTTATGAAAACAAGAGTAAGGGCAATTATTTTCATCGAAAGTGGCGTCGTCTTGATTCATCGGATTAAGAAGGGTAATGAATACTGGGTTTTTCCAGGAGGCGGCGTTGAAGAAGGTGAAGACAATATTAAAGCACTTATCAGAGAATGCAAGGAGGAACTCGGGGTGGTTGTTAATGTTAATGAGATGTTTTGCGAAGTTCCTTTCGGAGATGATCAACTCGAGTTGTTTTTCAAATGCCAAATCGCAAGTGGCACGCTCGGAACCGGGGATGGTCCTGAGTTCAAAGAAGGAACGCTTTATGAGGGAGAATACTCACTTGAAATTATTCCGTTTGATGCATTGTGTAATTTCAACATCTTGCCGGAAATGGTCCGTGACAAACTGATCAAGGGAGGGAGGTGATTTCTCATGAAGGGAGTGTCATTTAGTGGTATGGATGGTTGCGGAAAAACTACACAGATCAAGCTTCTCGAGATTGGTTCTGATAACTTGTTTTATTTCACTAAGCCACTTGTCAAATACACTGATCGCTGGCCACAGGGGTCTGGTGAAGAAGTGGCAAAGTGGTGGTTTGAGGATGTTGAGATAACCGAATTCATCAGCATAATAATCAACTCTCTTAATGAAAGAGCGCAATCATGCCCAGACGGCATGATTCCTATCTTTGATCGGGGAGTTAAAATGTTCAAGGCGGTATGTGCTGCAACATGTGCTACTCGTCTTGACGGTGAGGTGATGGATTTCATCGAGGATGTAGACCGTCGTTTTTCAGATGGTTTGAACTTCGCGGTTGATGAAGTTGAATTATTTCTTCGTCCATCCCTGGCATATTTTGAAAGTGTATCTCAAAACATCTCCATCTCGGCATCTAGGCCAGTGGGAAATTATTCTGAGAAATCGCAAAAAAGATATGCTTTGTATCAACGGAACTTGTCGGAGGCGGTAAGTTTTTATTTCAATCAGGGAAGTCCTGTGGTTATCAACATCGATGCATGCATCATAGATGTTCAAAATGCCATAAGGGATTCCCTTAATGGCAAATTGAACATCTCACTCGATCCTCTTGCAAGAAATCTGGAGAAGATAGTGGGGCTTGGAGGCATGAGTGAATGCGGTAAGAGTTCGTTCGGTGATCACTTGAGATTGAATCATGAATTTTATCGGATCAAGATCCGGTATTTTTCACAAATGCTAAAGTCGAGAGGAATTACACCTTCGCCAAGCGAGATTGCAATGGAGTTCATTCGCTTCATTGAAGCGCATTACTACGTGCGCAGATTCTCGCTTGAGAGTCTCCATAGTCCTGACTTTCCGGCATTCTTCAAGCTCCTTTTTGGTGATCGCTATAAAACCGTCTTTATTGACACTGATTTTGATAAGAGGGTTGAACGAACCCTTGCCGGAACTAATGCGTCAGTCAGTGATGTCGAGATGGCCATTAGAGTAAAGGATGAAAAGAAGCTTGCATGTGAGGCCCTCAGTGTAGGGCACATTGCTGACATCGTTTTCGATAACAACTCTGATGATCTTGCTGGTAACCTAGTGAGATTTTCTAAGCAGTTGAGTCTTTGATTTTGGGGTGGTAGAAATACCACCTCTTTTTCTTATCTAATTTTAAATAAAAAATCAAAAAAGATTTTTAAACTTACTATAAATATCCCTTATTTAAGCAGAAAAATAGCGCTTGGTCTTGACAAGCGCCTTTTTTGGGTGTATAATCCTAAGTTAGCCTGTTTATTTGACAATCAGAGAGGAGAGTGTCGTGACGATGACAAAAACAAGGAAAGTCGCCACTTTGGCGTCAATCGCGGGAGGCGTTTACATCGCCTTCGAGGGTTACATTGTTATGTTGGGGATTTTTTTCCCGCTGAAGTGGGGCCTGCCACTGTTGTATGTGGGTATGGTCCTGATCAACTCTGCTGGACTGTTGGCCATCGATAGTATCGGTGAAGAGTTGCTGGCTGAGTTTGAGGAAGGCAAGAAGTGGATCCAGGCTGATGATAGCAAACATGAGGCGATCAAAAGGATTCTTCGTGATTCCAAATGGATTGCTTTTGTTGCTTTGTCGGTCTTTGTATGTTCTCTTAGCGCTTACCTTTACATCAGAGAGAGCAGCAGGGATAGTTTTGCTAAAGCAGTCGTGCTTATTTCGCTCGGAAGCATTCCTTGTGCGTTGGTGTGGGGTGGTGGAATGAGGTTCGTTTGGCTGTACAAGTGGTATGTTTTGCCTGTTGCACTGCTGATGTTTTTTGCAAGGAAAATGCTGAAAAAAACAAGGATCTCGGTTTGACAAGGCGTCTGGGTAAAGATATATTGGCAGTAGTTCTGCTGTGCAGTGTGCTCTTTTGCTCATACAAAACTAAGAAAGGTGGTGAGTCCTTATGAGGGAGAAAAATGGCAAATTGAAGGCCGTTGTTGTTCGAGGTTTCAGTGAGCATAATATGGAGGCCATCAAAGGTCTTCGCTCATTGTTTCCCAAAACTGTCCGCAATACGGACGAGCAGATTCGAAGGAATCTTGCAAATCCTGAAAACCTCAACATGTTTCTCATGTGTGGGGATGAGGTGGTTGGATACATCCTTGGAACCCCTCATGCAGATGCGATTTCTGAGTTGAAAGATACTCAGGATGAGCGGTATATGTCACCAGATCCTAGGAATGAGAGGACGTATATCGATCAAATGGCCCTTAAGCCTTCAGGCAGGGCTCATGGAAACTTTCTGGTGCTTGTTATCAGTTTTCTGAATGAGCTTTGGTCAAAAGGCAAGTGTAAAATATCTAGCCATATCCTAGCTGATCAGGGATTGGATAGAGCCGTGACCATGGCATTCGGACGGATGCTGACAAAGAAAAAGAGCATCAAGCTCATGTGCCATCAGGGTAAGGAATTTCTTTACATCGAGGGCACATATGTCAAGTGATGATCAGTGAGGCTGGAAGCGTAGAACGCTCCCGGCCTCTTTTTCTTTTAATGACTTGCTTTTTGTGGTAAAATATCCTTAAGGGTTAATTTTTTTAAGTGATTGTATGCAATATGTGTGAATTTGCAACCCCGTTTCTTTTGTATTATGCAAATATACCAACATTAATTGTTGGATTCTTGTTGGGGGTTTTTATCTTGCTTTCTGATAGAAAATCCCCAGTCAATAGGAATCTGTTTTTATTTATAGTTTTCATTTGGCTTGGAACTTTTAATAGCATGTTTCAGTGGATAACCCACGACGTGCAATTGAGTCTTTACTTGAGCCGTGTGGCAATCCTGGAGGTTATTTCATTGCTTTTTTTTCTTTACTTTACCTATGCATTTGTTGGAGAGGATCTTTCTGTTAAGAAAAAATTTCTATTTTTCATTCCATTTTCTCCGATGATTTTTTTGATTTTTACGAAATATAATGCCTACATGTTGGATGATTCAACATGCACAGTGCAATTTGGAAAATTGTATCTATATGTTGTTATTATTGGTTTAGTTTATGCTGGTTGGTCTATTATTAAATTGCGTTCTTTTGCAAAGAAAAGCAGGGAAAATGAAAAAACAACAAGTCAGATTACAATAATAAATTCAGCGATTGCTTTTGTTAGCATATGGATACTCATGCTTGCTGCTGTGTCTGGCGTGCTAACTGCTTATGGCTATGAGGATGGCGATCAGGTTTTGTTGTTCATACCACTGGGGTTACTTATCTTCATAGCTATTCTTGCGTATGCCATCACCAAATATCAATTCCTGAAAATAAAACTGATTGCCGCTCAGGTTTTAACTTATACAATTTGGCTCTTGATTGGTTCAATGTTTTTCTTTGTTGATGGCGGATTAGTTCATATTCTTGTGGCTATGACGTTATTGCTTTCAATACTTTTTGGTATTATGCTGATCAAATCCATCAAACAGGAAGTGCAAAGGAAAGAAGAGCTTCAACTTATGGCGGATAAGTTAGCGGCGGCTAATGATGAACTCAGAAAGCTTGACAATGCCAAGACGGAGTTTATCTCGATCGCATCACACCAGCTGCGCACGCCTCTGACTGCCATCAAAGGTTATGTTTCATTGGTATTGGAAGGTTCTTATGGGGAAATAAACGATGGGGTACATGACGCCTTGGAAAAAGTGTTTTCTTCTGGTGAGCGCCTGATTCATTTAGTGGAAGAGCTTTTGAATGTGTCACGCATTGAGTCTGGCAGGATGCAATATGACATGAAACCAGGCCATATTGAAGATGTGATCAAGGAGATATATGATAACCTGATTGTGCTTGCTAAGGATAAGGATTTATATCTGGATCTAAAGTTGCCAGAAAATGGTCTGCCTGATATCAATCTTGATCCTGCTAAGATGAAGGAAGTCGTTTCCAATCTGACGGAAAACGCGATTAAATATACAGACAAAGGTGGTGTTACTGTTAAGGCTGAGGCTTTGGAAAATGGCCAGAAAGTTTCCGGCAAGGTTGTGAAAGTTGTCGTGTCTGACACTGGCATTGGAATTCCGGCCGAAGAAATCCCTTATCTCTTCAAGAAATTCTCTCGCGGTAAAGACATCAGCCGTCTGCATGCCAATGGCACTGGATTGGGGCTTTATGTAGTTAAGAACATCGTGGAAGCGCATAATGGACAGATTTGGATTGAATCGGATGGCGCAGGTAGGGGAACGAGGTTTGTGTTTGAATTGCCAGTAAGCGCGTAATTGTTCAAAGTGTTTAAAAGGCTCGCAAATTCCATTAAGTAAAAGGCGGCCAAAAGCCGTTTTTGTTGATTTTTTGGCTTAGCGGGGATATACTCAAATCAATAACTCATGAATTGAAAACAATGGATAAGGAGATTACAAAAAGAGCGGAAGATTATTCGCAATGGTATTTGGATGTTATTGAAGCTGCTGAGCTTGCGGACTACGCACCAGTTAAGGGCTGCATGGTGATTAAGCCATATGGTTACGCTATCTGGGAAAACATACAAAAGGCGCTTGATGAGAAATTCAAGAAAACGGGCGTGCAGAACGCATATTTCCCGCTTTTTATTCCCGAGAATTTCCTTAAGCGCGAAGCTGAACATGTGGAAGGATTTGCGCCTGAGTTGGCTGTTGTAACGCATGCTGGAGGAAAGGAGTTGGAAGAGCCGCTTGTGGTAAGACCGACATCGGAAACAATCATTTATGACATGTTCTCCAAATGGATTCATTCGTATCGCGATCTGCCTCTTCTTATAAACCAATGGGCGAATGTAGTTCGCTGGGAGAAGCGCACGCGTCTGTTTTTGCGTACTACTGAATTTTTGTGGCAGGAAGGACACACTGCGCATGCCACAAAAGAAGAAGCTGATGCGAAAACTATGGAAATGCTAAAAGTGTATCAGGATTTTGCGGAAAACCATTTGGCAATGCCTGTTATTCCAGGACAAAAAAGCGATTCTGAAAAATTTGCTGGAGCTGAATATACAACCACGATCGAGGCAATGATGCAGGACAAGAAGGCTTTGCAATCAGGAACATCGCATATGCTTGGGCAGAACTTTGCCAAACCTTTCGAGGTGAAATTTTTGGATAAGGATGAAAAGACTGAATATGCATGGCAGACAAGTTGGGGAGTCAGCACTCGCATTATTGGAGGACTCATTATGACTCACAGTGATGACAAGGGGCTGGTGCTTCCGCCCAAGATCGCACCCATTCAGGTCGTGATTGTTCCAGTCTGGGTTTCCGAGGAGGAGGAAAAAGCAACTTTTGCCAAAGCTGAAGAAATAGCTGAAAAATTAAGGCAGCAAAATGTGGATGTGAAGATAGACAAACGAGAAGGTAGACCAGGGCCTAAGTTTTTTGAATGGGAAAAGAAAGGCGTTCCAATGCGTTTGGAAATCGGACCGAAAGATATTGCTAAGCAATCTATTGTCGCCGTTAGGCGTGATAGTGGAGAGAAGAAATTTATAGCAGAAGGGGAGATCGTTTCATTTGTTGTTGATGAGCTTGAAGATATACAGCGAAATCTTTTTGATAAAGCGTTGGAATTCAGGAAAAATAATACGCACCTAGTTAACTCCTGGGAGGAATTCAAGGAAATTATAAATGGTGAAGGGGGATTTTTGATGGCTCATTGGTGCGGAGATGTTACTTGTGAGGAGAAGATAAAAGAGGAAACAAAAGCTTCGACTCGCTGCATTCCTTTTGATCAACCAGAGGAAGAAGGAACTTGCGTTTATTGTGGAAAGAAATCCAATAAGCGGATTATTTTTGCACGAGCATACTAAAATTGGATCAAGCATTAAAACTCTTTGCTCTTGTGGCAAGGGGTTTTTTGTGGTAAAAAAGGTCTAACTTTTATAATGAAATAAAATAAATATGCAAATAACGCTTTCAAAATATGCAGGTTTTTGCGAGGGGGTCCAAAGGGCTTATGACATCGTGGAGAAAATCGCCAAGGATCCGGATGTGAAAAAGCCTATTTTTGTGCTCGGATCACTGGTGCACAACAGCGATGTGGTGGAAAAGATCGAAAAAATGGGCGTCAGAAAAGTCCACGTGGAAGGTCCATTGGAAGATTTTTTCCATTCAATCAAAGAGGATGTCGGAACGCTTGTCATTACTGCGCATGGCATCGGACCGGAAATATATGAGCTGGCCAAAAAATTCGACGTGCCTTTAGTAGACACGACTTGTCCACGCGTGATCAAGGTGCAAAGGTTGGCCAAGACTTTTTTGGAGCGCGATGCGCAAATCGTGCTGGTAGGCGAAAAGAATCACAAGGAAGTGCGTGGGATTTATGAGTGGGCGCAGAAAAAAGCGATTTTCGTGGAAACAGAAGAGGATCTTTGCGGCCTTGTTTTGGATGGAGAAAGGAAAATCGTGGTGCTTTCCCAGACAACTCAGGATCAAGAATTTGTGGAAAAAGCCGCACAAACGATCAAAAGCAAATATCCCAAAGCTGAAATCATCGATTCCATATGCCTCACTACTCATCATAGGCAGACTGAAATTGCTGAATTGGCAAAAGGCAATGACGTCGTCATTGTGATCGGTTCGCCTGAGAGCGCCAATTCCACACGCCTTTGGGAAATCGCGTCCAGGATAAATGCCAGATCCCATTTCATTCAACGCTCTGATGAGTTGGAAAAAGCATGGTTTGAAGGCGCGCAAAAAGTGGCAGTGACGGCTGGAGCCAGCACTCCTGATTGGATTATTGAGGAAGTAGTGGAGAAACTTAGAACCTTGTAGATGCAAATATCTGCCAGCATCATTCAACCGTTTAATTTTAAAGGCTAAATTTGAAATTTTAAATCAAATCATAAATGTCTAAATTTTAAAACATTTATTCATTTGAAATTCATTTTAAACTTAAAACTTAGAATTTTAAATTTTCTGCATCAATATTGCTTTTTTCCTTTATCTAAGGTATACTTCAACTATCTTAATAACCGCAAAAACAACGAATATGGCCAGAGTCATGCTAGTGGAGGATGATCCGATGATCGCTGAAATATACATGAAAAAGTTCGAGATCGCAGGTCTTGAGGCTGTTAATGCTGCGACTGGCAAAGAAGTGCTCAAGCTTGCCGGCGAGCAGCAATTCGATCTGATCCTTTTGGACATGGTTTTGCCTGAAATGAGCGGTATTGATGTCTTGAAAGAGCTGCGAAAGAACCCTGTTTATCCTTCTGACTTGAAAGTTGTGGTTTTGAGCAATTTGGACAAAGCGGAGCATGAAAAAGAGGTCAAGGAAAGCGGTGCTAATGGATACATAGGCAAAACGCAATATGGTCCGTCTGAATTGGCTGAAGAAGTGAAAAGGCTTATCAATGAATTCGAAGAGCAGAAAAAGAACAAGCAGCGCACCCAAGAGCCTGTCAATGAAGAATGGGAGGCTAAAAGACGCATCTTGTTCATTGAAGACGAGGAGATTTTCCTGGAAATGTTCGGCAAGAAGCTGGAAGACGAAGGTTATTTTGTGGAATATGCCAAGAACGGCGCATGGGGAATCAAGGAAGCTTTGGAAAAGGATTTCGATCTGATCATTACTGACATGGTAATGCCGGCAGTCGGAGGTGAGGAAATTGTGCGAAGACTCAAACAAGAAGATAAGACGAAAGATATTCCAATCATGGTCTTGAGCGCATCGCTCTATGAAGAAGATATCAAGCCGGTGCGAGAAATGGGAATCCGGGAATTCTATGAAAAGACCAAATTAATTCCAAGTGATCTCGCCCGGCGCGTCAAAGAACTGTTATCCTAAACTCATACATATGCAAAGAACACTGATTATAGATACTCCAAAATTCATAGGGCAAGAAGTCAAGCTTTCCGGCTGGGTGCATATCCGTCGCGACCATGGCAAGCTTATTTTCATCGATCTGCGTGATCGCAGCGGCATAATCCAGACTGTCGTCATTCCTGATCACGTGGAGGCTTATGAAACTGCCAAGAAACTTCGCAGTGAGTTCGTGATTGAAATGCAAGGGCTCGTGAAAGAGCGTCCGATGAGCGCGCGTAATGAAAAAATTCCAACCGGAGGGGTGGAACTGGAAGTTTCAGCTATCAAGATCTTGAACGAATGCAAAACTCTGCCATTCGAAGTCAACAAGGACACCAAGGATGTCAATGAGGAATTGAGGCTTAAATACAGATATTTGGATCTGCGCAGCGAAAGGATGAAGAACAATATCCTGATGCGCTACAAAGTGGTCAAATTCTTCAGGGACTTTTTAGGTCAACAGGATTTCGTTGAAATCGAGACTCCGGTGCTGGGAAAGTCCACAGCCGAGGGATCTCGTGACTACATTGTGCCTTCCAGAATATACAATGGAAAATTCTATGCCTTGCCGCAGTCTCCGCAGCAATACAAGCAGCTTTTGATGGCTGCCGGCATGGAAAAATATTTCCAAGTAGCAAAATGCTTCCGCGATGAAGACACCCGCGGCGATCGCCAGCCTGAGTTCACTCAGCTCGATATGGAAATGAGTTTCGTGGAGCAGGAGGATGTGATGAATGTGGTGGAAGAGATGCTTATCAAGATGGTGCAGACGCTTTATCCTGAAAAGAAGATCCAACAGATTCCTTTCCCGCGCATTTCCTACGCAGAATCGATGGAGAAATATGGCAATGACAGACCGGACATCAGGGAAGATAAGAATGATCCTGACCTGCTGGCTTTCTGCTGGGTTATTGATTTCCCATTCTTTGAAAAGGACGAGGAATCCTCGACTGGTTGGACATTCACGCATAATCCTTTCTCTCGTCCGAAACCGGAATGCATGGATGACCTAATGAAGAAGCAGAACATCGAGAAGATCCTGACCACGCAATATGACATCGTGCTTAATGGTTATGAAATCGGCGGTGGCAGCATCCGTAATCATGAGCTGGAAGCTTTGCACAAAGTTCTGGAAATCATGGGCATCGATGAAGGAAAGATCGAACGCGATTACGGACATATGCTGAGAGCTTTCGAGTTGGGCACTCCTCCGCATGGAGGCATCGCACCAGGAATCGATCGCATCGTCATGATTCTTCAGAATGAGCCGAACATCCGCGAAGTCATCACTTTTGCCAAGACTGGCGAAGCGGAAGATCCAATGATGAATGCACCGAGCGAATTGGATGCCAGACAGCTGAAAGAAGCAGGGATTGAAATCATCA
Source organism: Patescibacteria group bacterium (assembly GCA_036391995.1). GTDB lineage: Bacteria > Patescibacteriota > Minisyncoccia > Moranbacterales > GWC2-37-73 > DASVYU01. Next base: position 11,666 of record DASVYU010000009.1, on the reverse strand, counting down.
AGAAAAAGAAAACTGCTTAGCAGAAATTGTTGATCCGGGAATTGAATCTCAAGATATTGATTCCCGGATCTTATTGCTAAAAACACAAAATGAAAAAAACAAGCAAACACATCGAACATGCAGACGAAAAGAAATTGGAGCTAATCAACTTCATTTCTTTTTTGTTCGGGTTTTCCCAGGCACTTCTCATCTATGTGCTGTCTGATTATTTCCGCCAAGCGCTGGGATTCGACAATGTGAGTCTTTTTTACCTTGTGTCTTATGCGATTGTGCTGTTATTCCTTCTGAATATGCATAAGTTTATAAGATGGCTTGGGAAGGCAACGGTCTTTTTTCTGTTCTTTTTCTTGCAGATATGTTTTGTGGCATTTCTCATTTTTGTGCCGCCGTCCACTGCAGGCATCTTTCTGTTGATGCTATATATCATTGCGAATTATCTGGCTTATGTGTCTTTGGACATCATGGTAGAATCATATTCTGAAGATAAGCGTTCCGGCAGGATCCGTGGACTCCATATGACGATCCTGAATGCGGGATTCATCATTGGACCGCTGATCTCGACTAGGGTTTTGGAAAAATTCGGTTTCGATGGCTTGTTTTTCCTTTCCATGGTCATGAACATGATCCTTTTCTTGGTGGGCTTGGTCAATCTTCGCGGGGCCAATCAGAGATTCGCTCAAAAACTGACTACTCGCGATCTGGTCAAGAAGATCTTCGTCAACAAGGATGTCATGAAAATATATGCGATTTCCTTCACGTTGGAATTCTTCTATGCTCTCATGATCGTTTACACGCCGCTCTACTTGCTTGATCGCGGACTTTCTTGGTCGCAGATCGGAATCGCTTTCACTGTCATGCTGATTCCATTCGTGGTTTTGGAATACCCGTTGGGCTATTTGGCAGACAAAAAATTCGGCGAAAAAGAAATGATCACGATCGGCTTGATCATTTTGAGCATTTCGACACTGAGCATATTTTTTGTTTCCAGTAATGCGGTGTGGGTCTGGTCGTTGGTGCTTCTGGCCACACGTATCGGGGCTGCCATGATAGAGATTCTGAGGGATTCCTATTTTTATAAAAGAATCGATGGGCGCGATGTCGATGTCATAAGCTTTTTCCGTACGGCTGTCAGTGTTGCATATGTCGCTGCGACGGCGCTTTCTGCTTTGCTGCTGCTGTTCGTTTCCGTTAAATATGTTTTCTTGTTTTTGGGCGCCCTGATTTTGTTGGGCCTTTTGCCAGCCTTGAGACTCGTGGACAACAAGAGCGAAGCGGAAATGAAAATGGCTAAGGAATTCGTATGAATAGACAATTGATATGGCATATCACATAAAACTTGAACAATTTGAAGGGCCGCTGGATCTTTTGCTGCAGCTGACTGAGCAGGAAAAGCTCGACATTACGCGAGTGAGTTTGGCGCAGATTGCGGATCAATATCTGGACTATATTTCACACGCCCAAAACATCACACTTGATCATTTGGCAGATTTTCTTTCTGTGGCAGCCAGGCTCATTCTGATCAAGTCCAAGGCATTGCTGCCTCTGTTGGAGTTTACGGAAGAGGAAGAGGAGGAAATCCGGGATTTGGAACATCAATTGGCTGAATACAAGAAATTCAAGGATGCGGCCAAAAAAGTGGGCGACCTTGTGGATGCTCCTTTTGTCAGCTTCACGCGAGAAGGATTTTCCGGTTTGGGAGTGGTCTTTTATCCGCCGGAAAACATGACTGCTGAAGATCTGAAAAAGGCTTTTGAAAAAGTGGTCGGTGAAATTCCAGTGGTGGAAAAATTGGAACAAGAAACAGTGAGAGACATCCTGACCCTGGAAGAAAAGATCGTGCATCTCCAAGACGCTTTGCGTCAAAGAGCACACGCTTCTTTTTCGGAACTTATAGCTAATGCTAAAGACAAGGTGGAAGTAGTCGTGTCTTTTCTGGCTATGCTGGAATTGGTCAAGCAACGCATCATCCATGTCGAACAAGAAGGACTTTTCAGTGAGATACAGCTCAAGCATAAGGAGGAGAAATAATTTCGAATTCTGAATTTCGAATTTCGATTGAAATCCTAATGACTGAATGTTTAAAACATTAAAAAATTAAGAAATTGATTAGAAATTAAAAATTAGAAATTCAAAATTTTTTAAAATATATGGAACAAGAAAAATTACAATCAATCATCGAAAGCGTGCTTTTCGTGAGCGGGGAAGGCATCAAGAAAAGCAAGTTGGCCAAAATCGCAGGAGTGGAAAATGGGGTTTTGGAAGAGGTTTTGGGAAAGCTGACTGAAAAATATTCCTTGCCTCGGAGCGGTCTGACTCTGCTGGCAAAAGGCGAAGAAGTGCAGCTTGCATCCAAGGCTGACAATGTTGTTTTTGTTGAGCAGATGGTCAAGAATGAACTGGCAGAAGGCTTGTCGCCGGCTGCTTTGGAAGTGGTTTCGATCATTGCATATCGCGGACCGATTTCCAAAACTGAAATCGAAGCAATCCGCGGAGTGAATTGTTCCTATACTTTGCGCAATCTCTTGCTGCGCGGCCTCATTGAGCGCTCGGACAATCCTCGTGACAGCCGCGGCTATGTCTATTCCATATCATTTGAGCTGCTCAAAAAACTAGGAGTGGATAGAGTGGAAAAACTTCCGGACTATGCTACACTGTCAACAGAAGAAAGGATCACTTCGATCATTTCGACTGACACAGAAAATAATCCTGAAAACAACTAAAACATGGGTATTGTAGCTATCATAACAATGATTGTGCTTTTTCCACTGAATTCTTTTTTGTTGATGAGCGGCAATCTGCCTTCTAACGTACAAGCTACGGCTCAGGCCAGCGGTAATAGTATTGAAGGGATGGTGCAGGGGGCGCAGGCTGTCAAAATTGAAACTATCAAGGCGCAAGCCGTCGAAAACCCGCAATATCAGCCGGTACGCAACGAGAAGGTGCCGAATCTTGTCATTCCGAATGCGCATGCCTGGGCAATCATTGATGCGGACACGGGCACTCTTTTGGCTGGCAACCATGCCGACGACCAAAGACAGATCGCGTCTCTTACCAAGATGATGACTGCTACTTTGGCCATGGAACGTATCAAGGATCTGAATGTGCCCATAACGGCTGATGAAGAGGAAGTGTATATCGAAGGCACCAAAATCGGTTGTCCGCGCAGCGGCTATTGCATCAGTCCGCGACTTAAGGTTGGTGAACAGGTTTCGGCAAAAAATCTTTTGCAGGCTATGCTCATGAACAGTGCTAATGATGCCGCTGTCGCGCTTGGAAAACATATGGGAGGATCCCAGGAGGGATTTGCTGACATCATGAATCAAAAAGCCAAGCAGATGGGACTGAACGACACGCATTTCTGTACGCCTTCGGGACTTGAGCCTGACGGTCGCGAATCGGAATGCTATTCCTCAGCCAATGACATCGGCAAGATCGCAGCCTATTCCTTGCGTTATGACACGATTTGGGATATGTTCCGTTTGCCTAATGATTCGACCATTACTTCGGTTGATGGCACAGTCAAGCACAGCATTTTGAACAGCGATTTGGTGCTTGATCAGATTCCCAACATCATCGGAGGCAAGACGGGCTTCACGCCTTTGGCTGGATATTCTTTGCTGATGGGAGTTTGGGATCCGAGCCACAAGCACAGAGTCATTGTGGTGCTGCTGGATGACAGTCATCGCTGGAGCGATGTGGAAACAGCTCTTGAATGGACATTCAAGGCATATAGTTGGAAATAGATTTTGTAGTAATAAGAAAATAGCCAAAAATCCATTATGCATTTTGCTCAAATTGAAAATATTCCCTTGGTTGCAAACGCACTCAAAGTCCTACTCACTGGTGTGATCGCGTTTCTTTTGGCATTTGCCATCACTCCTCTCTGGACGAATATCCTTTACAAATATAAGATAGGCATCAAGATCAAAAAGAACGATGTGAACGGCGAGAAGCTGACCTATGTTAGCAGCCTGCATAGCGGAAAATCCGGCACTCCTACAATGGGGGGTGTAATCGTGTGGTTTTCTGTTTTGGTGCTGGTTTTTGCTTCGCATTTCTTTTTTCCTCAATTGGCAAAATGGCTGAACATGAACTTTGTGGCCCGTTTGGATTTTCTGAGTCGCAAGGAAGTTTGGCTGCCTTTGTTTGCCATGGTGACAGCAGGCATTCTGGGGCTTTTTGATGACATCATGAGTGTGCGCGGTTGGGGAAGCAACAAGGGAGGTGGCATGCGTTTCGCAGTGCGTTTTGGCTGGCTAGTCTTGATTGCTTCAGCTGGCGCATGGTGGTTCTACTCAAAACTTGGTTGGGATCGTTTGCATATTCCGGCAGTCGGAGATTTCACGATCGGTTGGTGGTATATCCCGCTTTTCATTTTCGTGATCCTTTTCGGTGCGGTTTCTTCCAATGAAACAGACGGTCTGGATGGACTCAATGGAGGTGTGCTTTTGATGGCATTTTCATCTTTTGCAATCATCGCTTTTTTGCAAAACAAAGTGGATCTGGCATCATTTTGTGCAGCCACAGCTGGAGCAACTTTGGCGTTCCTTTGGTTCAACATCTATCCTGCTCGCTTTTTTATGGGCGACACAGGAGCTGTTTCTTTGGGAACGACTTTGGGGGTAGTCGCTATGCTGACGAATTCTGCCTTGGTGCTCTTCATCATAGTTTTTTGGTATGTAATGGAATCGACAAGCGTGGTGATCCAGCTTTCCAGTAAGAAGCTTTTTCATCGCAAAGTTTTCTTGTCGGCCCCATTGCATCATCATTTCGAAGCCAAAGGTTGGCCGGAAACGAAAGTTACGATGCGCGTTTGGATATTCACCATGATGACTGCGCTGGTGGGAGTCATGATTGCCATTTTCGGAATGGGAAAGTAGGGTGTTGAAATAAAAAACTTGGGAAAGGAGGGCTTATTGTGATTCGTGAACGCGGATTCAGAATAATGGGACCCGGAAAATTCGAAGTTTCGCTTGGTGTCAATGTGCACTGCGAAGTCGAAAAGAACCTGCCGAGGATTTATACAACGCTTGAGGATCAGCTAAGGAAAGCAGTCCCTTTTTTTCATTGGCAGGGCAAAATCGAAAGAATGCTTTGCTTAAACTGGCGACGCAGTGGCGCGCCAAAAGTGAGCATGCTCATTGAAACGGTCAATATCAACAGTGAAAGAGCGGCTTCTCTTTTGAGACAAAGTGGTTTCGAGTGTTTGCCTCAAATGCATCTGACGCTCATTCTGATCGACAAGGAAAAACTGTTGGCAATCTTGGGCGAAATGCTTTGATTTGCATGAAGCTTATGGGCTGGGAATTTCCCCGGCTTTTTTATTTTGCAATTATTCTTGAGCGCCCATGTATTACATGAATAATTCTTTAAACAAAAAATATGCCAAAAAATCAAAATCCAAGACCTGTCCATTTCGAGATATTCGCCGACGATCCCGAAAGGGCAGCCAAGTTCTACACCGATGTGTTCGGTTGGAAGATTGAGAAATGGAATGCGCCTGAAGCGAATATGGATTATTGGATGATTATGACAGGTGAGAGAGGCACGATGGGCATAGACGGAGGGCTGGCTAAACACACTGAGCCCCGCACCCAAGGCGGAGTCAATGCTTATGTGTGCACGATGGGCGTGCAGAATTTCGATGAATATCATTCCAGAATCCTAGCTGCTGGTGGCAAGCTGCAGATGGAGAAACATGAGATCCCAGGCGTCGGTATGCATGGCTATTACTATGATACTGAAGGTAATATGTTTGGTATCCTGGAGCCTTCCGAGGAGATGATGCGTATGGGCGAGAAGGAGATGGCTAAGGAACAACAAGCTTGATGGTTATAATAAGCCCCCCCTTAAGCCGCTGACTCAAGTTAGCGGCTTTTTTAGTTAAGGATGCTTAATATGGTTGACAATCAAGCATAAAACTGGTATGAATTAATTTCAGCTTTTTGTTTCAGATGCTGAAAATCAAAGGCTCGTTAAAAATCAAGAGGCCCAATAATGGCATAGGAGGAAAAATGGAAAGGAATGATTTGATCGGGAAGATCGTGGAAACAGCAGGAGACTACAGGAAAGGGGAGATTGCCAAATTTGATGCAGCGCATGTTGAGAAATGGGTTTCGCAGTTTCCTCTTCCCAAAGAGGAGCAGACTATCATTCTGCATGAGCTTGCTCACATGCTGGGAAATTTCTACATTTCCAAGCAGGCAGCTGAGAAAAACACCCGCCGCATACTCAACATCATGAGCCAAGAGCGTGCTGGCGGATGCCCTGTCACCGATGTGACATTTCTCAGGACACAGGAAGAAGGCAAGAGCCAAAACGCTATCCTGGAAATCGCAGACGGGATTCTCAAGGATATGCACGGTGTCACTACTAAGGAATGCGGAGGATCGAAAGTATTTGTCTATCTGGATGACTGTCTGTATTCTGGGAACAAATGGCGCTATGACATCCGCGACTCTATCCAACTGCCGGCCAAATGCGAAGGGATGAAGATTATTTCCTATCACTTCGCAATCTATAGCGGAGGCCGCGATTATGCCAAGCCTTATGTGGAAGGCTATGTTTCGCAAAGAGGCGGTCAGCTCATAATGTTTCGCCATGATTGGTATGAGAATGTCCGTGATGGCGAAAATTCGCTGGACATCATTTGGCCGCAATATATCCAGGGAAACAAGTTTGTAACTTCTTATGTGAGCCATGTGGCGAATTTCTGCGCCAACATGGGTTGGTCTCAGCGGCCGCTGTTTCGCAAGAAGCAGAGGATGTCGGCCAATGTGTTCACCTCGGCCAAGAATCAGCACATCGTGGAGCAGGCTTTTCTGGACGCGGGAGCGCGGATGTTCTGTGCAGCCAACAATCCTGCCCTCTCAATGCGGCCCATGGGTTTCGAAGTCATCGCGACCTTGGGTTTCGGCACGCCCATTGTCACTTGGCGCAATATACCCAACAATGCGCCGCTGGCGCTATGGTATGGCGACCCGTCGCTGGGTCCCAATCATCCGCTCGGCAAGTGGTATCCGCTTTTCCCGAGAAAAATGTAAAGGAGGTCTATCGTGGACAAAGTTTCGGATTTGAGAATATACGATCCTCGCGAATGCGCAGTTTTTTGCAAAGTCAAAGAGCGTTTCGGCGAGTGTTCCAATATGTGCGGCGGATTCATTCTGCTCGTTAACGGCATCAGCATCAGGACAAGCGAAGCGCTTTTCCAAGCGTTGCGCTTTACCGGCTATCCTCATGTGCAGAGAAAGATCATTGAGCAGAAAAGTCCCATGATGGCCAAGCTGGTCGGCAAGCCATATCGGAAGATGTGCAACCGTCCCGACTGGGACGAAGTAAACATCAAAATCATGAGATGGTGTCTTAGGGTCAAGCTTCTGCATAACTTCGAAAGATTTTCCCATGTGCTGCTGGAAACAGGAGACATGCCGATTGTGGAGCTTTCCACCAAGAGCGATGATTTCTGGGGAACGCTATTGGTTGGAGCCGACGAGATCCTGGGCATGAAGATCAAGAAAAAGCAGACCAGATATGAAGTGTCCGACATGATTCCAGCTGGGTCACTGGTCGGCTACAACGTCATGGGGCGCCTCAACATGGAACTGCGCGAAGCTCTCAAAAAGGGAGTCGATCAGATGTCTCATGATTTCACCAGACTCGAGCCGCTAGACATTCCGGATTTCCTGCTCTTTGGCGAGTCCATCAAAGAAATCCTGAGAAAGTAGAAAAGAAGAAAGAAAAAGCAACAGGGGGAAGACATTGTCTTCTCCCTTTTTTCATATCCGGAAACAAAAAAGGCCGCCTGCTGTGCTCAGCGGGCGGCCGGTGTCTTTCAGGAGGGTGTGAAGACTTTCCCTCCCATAATTTCCCAGGCCTCTTGCGCGTTAGTGGCCTGCACCCCGTTTTCCTTGGCGATTTCAATGATCGATGCCTCGATATCGTCATGGAACGGGTTATTTTTGCTGGCTATCCAGAAGGACAGCCTTCTTCTCAGATTCCTCACGACACCCCAGGGAATCTTCCCATTCATGTCGTAGAGGATGCTCTCGGAATTCTCATCAAACCAGCGTTTGATGATTTCCATAGCATCCTCGCGGATCCTTTGAGAATCCATGATGATCCGATCGATCAGCGGCCGCATCTCCTTGGGCTGACCCTTCTTCATCTGCTTGACTGCGATGGCCGCCTTGCGATCCAGCCGCTCGAGCGCCCAGACAAGGTTGTTGGAGGTTAGGCAACTCCAATCGTTGCCGCTCTCTTCCTTGTATTTCGAATTGGCTTCGATGAGGCAGATGGACAGCATGTGCCTCATGTCGTCACTGACTCCTTCCGGGCCTTGGGGACCAAGCAGAAGCCTTTTGATCCTGTGCAGGGAATACATGGGGATGTCCCCGATTGTTTCCCCGAACATAATCTTGATGGACATCCTTAGTTTGATTACCTGCCCTAATTGCATAGATATCATGAAATGATCCTCCCTGATGTGAGATGTGAAATGACTACACCAACCTGACATTATACATCAAAAAAACAATAAAGTCAATAGCAGGGCGTTTCGTGGCTCAGCAAAGGCCTGATTTGGTAGGGTAATTTTTCATTGACAGGGGGAGCCTTTTCAGTGTAGAGTGGCATATTGAATAGTAGCTTGAAATCAAAAATATTCGGAGGGAACAATGGAAGAAAAAACTTTTTCTAAGCGGGATTTTAAGGCATCTATCTATGAGATGTTGAAGTATGCAAAGCCTTGCATATCTGAAAAGAGAATCGAATTGTTCAAGGGCTTGCTGCAAAGAAGACGTTATGACGAGGTGGTAGCAAAAATGCTTGGTGACATGGCATTAAAAACAAGGGTTGGATATAAGTTTGTTGAAGATAGCTATTTGCTCAATGAATTGAAGAAGTCAGGGGTTTCGGATGAGTTTATGCATGTTGTGGCTTCAGGATTGCCTTTCGACCGATATCGTGAGCCAGCAAGAATAATGGTTAGCGATGCTGTTCCGTTGTATGGGACTGATTCTTTCAATAAGCACATTTTCAGGATGGAGATAGGCGAAACGATGAAATATGAGTCGGCAGAATCTTTCATTGCCTTGCTTGCGCATGAATTTTCCCATATTTTTCTCTACGCAATACGCCATCCTTTGCGTGAAAGTGAAGTCGCAACGGACTTATGTGCCATAGCATTGGGTTATGGAGATGTGATTCGAATCGGGAGGTTACTTTGTAGTGATAGCATATTAGGTTATTTGGATAGTGAGCAATTCAAAATGGCTTATAGGAAACTGCATCAGCCAACGACTATCATTGGAAAGGCTAGGCAATTATTCAGCATTATATGAAATGAATATGCACGAGGCTTGGGAAATCCCAAGCCTTTTTCATGCCAAAAGAAAACCCCGCTGTTGCGATTTTAGGCTTTGAAAAAAGATGTGGAATGAGCTAAAATCAATACATATGGAAAAGAAAACAAAATTATCGATGTTTGTGCTGGGCATCTTGGCTCAGTTGGTGCTTGCTCAAAATGCCTGGGCTCGCGGCGGCGGTGGAGGATCAGGAGGTGGCGGTGGTGGAGGATTTTCCGGCGGCCATTCCTTCAGCAGCTCCGGCAATCCAGCCAATAATCCGAATCCCTGGATATTCTTTCCCGTTTTTTTCCTTATCGTGGGAACCCTTCTGTTTTTTCTCGTATATGGTTTTTGGAGACAGTATAGAAACAAGAAAAAGGAAATCGCGGAGGCTTCAAATGTCATTGCAGCGGCCTCCCAGCAAAGCGGCGCTTGGGATATGGGCAAGATGGAAACGCGCGTCGCGGAGGTGTTCAACCGCTTCCAGCAGGATTGGAGCAATTTCAATGCTGAGTCCATGCAACAATACTTGTCGGATGCATATTATCGGCGCATGGTGCTGGAGCTCAATGTGCTGCAGAACGAGGGCAGGCGCAATATTATGGAGGATGTACAACTTCATAGTGTGAAGATAATCGACGCCATCGATGAGTCTGATGATTCCAAAGATAAGTTTACTGCAGAGATTTCTGCCAGCGCGCATGATGTGCTTTTCGATACCGCCAATGAAAAGCAGCTCTATGCCGACAGCAGTCCATTTACTGAATATTGGGATTTTGTCCGCGACGGAGAAGATTGGAGACTTGATCTGATAAGCCAGGAAACAGAAGATGCACGTATGAAGGAATCGGCTATCGAAGACTTCGCCAATCGCAACGGCTTTTTCTATGATCCGGATTTCGGCTGGCTGATGATGCCCGATAAAGGCGTGATTTTCCGTCGCTCCAATTTCCAGACTTCTGACATCAACAACCACGTGATCGGCTATTTCCGCGACAAGATCGTGGAATTCTACACCTTCATTCCTAATGTTCAGCGGCAAGGCAATTCTCCATTTGGAAATTACATTGTCGCGCAAGCCGTGATTCCCAAGGCATACAAGGACATTCTGGTGCGCCGCAAAAGGAAGCTATTCAATTTTACCCCCTTGGGATTGGAAAGGATCCACACTGAAAGCAATGATTTCGAAAACAGATTCTGCCTCTGGGCTTCTCCTGGCGATCAGGTGAGCTCGTTGGAGCTGCTGACCCCGAACTTCATGGAAAAAGTCTATGCTTTGTCTTTTGAACTCAATATTGAAGTGGTCGGCAATTTCCTCTATCTATATGCCAAAAAACGCCAAGGCATCGACTATGATCAGATGTTGGAAATAATATCCTGGGCATTTGATGAGATGGAAAGATAATATTTCATGGAATGCCAAAAGAAAAACCCCCCCGCTGGGATATTCCCGGCGGGGTTTTTTATTGTAGTTGCTTTTCTTGTTCTCAATTGCTAGAATGGCACCAATAAAAAAGCTGTTTAACATTTCCATAAAGGAGGGAACAACAATGCTGCTTATTTTCGATTGTGACGGAGTGTTGCGTTCATATTCGCCAACGGCTGTATATGACGCATATCAGGCGATCGCTTTCCATATAGATCGTGATCCCAGGGACTTCTGGCAAGATTTTGAGGAGTTCAGCGCATGGGTCGATTTCACTCATTGGGGCAGTAATCTGGAGAAAATGGGAATCCCACTGGGAAGCGACTATACCCAAATCAGAAATGTATTCCATGAGGTCTACGACCCGCAGATCCAAGTGTTCCCGTGGGTGCAGGAGATTTTGCAAGACTTGTCATACGACAATGAGTTGGCCGTGCTGACCTCGTCCATACCTGCAAGTGTTATGCCTTCACTCAAGCCGTTGGCTGGATTTTTTTCGCGCATCATCACCAATGACCATGTGAGTAGGATTAAACCTGACCCTGAAGGCATTAACCTGATCGTGAGGGAAAGCGGCTATGAACGCGCCAATGTCATCATGATCGGCGACGCTGACGTTGACATTCTGGCAGGTAAGAATGCTGGAGTCGGGACGGTTGGCGTGACTTGGGGAGTTTTCACGCATGAACAATTGAGCGCCCATAATCCCGATGTCATAATTAATGATCCTTATGAACTCATCCAATTGGGTGAGCCCGATTGACCGATTTGCCCGGCGCATTTGCCCCGGGCTTTTTTCATGCCAAAAAACTCATCAAAATGAATCAACAAACACTCCAATAATTCGAATAATTGAAGTATTTGTCTGTTTTGTAAAATTAAAAAAGAGGGCAGCC
>DASVYU010000008.1:0-42904 GCA_036391995.1 Patescibacteria group bacterium | reverse complement strand
ACGCTGTGGATGAATCATTTGGATGAAATCGATTATTTGAGGCAGGGCATAGGTCTTCGTGGCTATGGGCAAAGGGATCCTTTGGTTGAATATAAGCGCGAAGCTTTCAATCTCTTCTCGCATCTGATGGAGAACATGCGTTCGACCACAGTCAAGACCTTGTTCAAAGTCTCCATGGTTTCTGCTGAGCCAGCCACGCAAGTGGAAGTGCAACCGAAGAATGTGCAATATCATGGAGCGCAAGACAACGTCTCGCAGTTCGGCGCAACAGAGCAAGTCGACAGCAACGAAAGCGGGCCGCAACAACCGATTGTCAACAAAGACAAGGTTGGCAGAAATGATCCATGTCCATGTGGCAGCGGTAATAAGTATAAGAATTGTCATGGCAAATAATTTGTAATAATCTTTTTCTTCTCTTGTAATAAATATCAGCGCTACGTATTCGTGCGTAGACGCAGCAATTCCCACGCGAGTGCGCCATGTTTTGCGCTTGGTGAGAACTGAAAGACTCCTGGCATAAGCCCTGGAGTTTTTTAGTGCGTCGCGGCTTTGCTTGCGTGTGTTGGCACAGAAGAATTGAATGCCTATTTTGTAATATAAGATGCAAATGTGAATTCGAGTGGATTAAGCAAAGGTCGGCCATTCGAAAATCGCACTTAAATATATTAATCACAATCATATGAGTGGAGTATTTTTCAAAAGAACCATTCTTCCCGTGTTCATCACAGGGTTGCTTATGAGCGTGATGCCGCTACTGAGCGCTAAGGCTGATGATCATGATCCTCATATCAAAGTCAATGACGTAACGGTCACTTCAAAAACGGTATTTTTGCCGATAACATGGAAACAATATTTTGACCACAACGTCGATGTCAAAGTCAAAGTAAGGATCAGGAATGAAGCTACCGGCGCTGTGATGTTCCAGCTGTTCGACACCAGAGTCAATGGTAATGGCCACAACAAAGTGACTGTGACAGGGCTCAAGCCGGGAACCACTTATTCGTTCAAAGTGGCAATCCGCAAGATCACCTTGAGTGATTACTCCGATTACTCCAATAAAGTAACCGTAACAACTGCGGGTGCGGCAAAACGCACAGTGTCTGCAGTAGAATCCTCTGAAAGCACGGCAGTGCAACAGCAGGAAAGCGGCGCATCTTCTCAGTAGCATCCATGAGGATCGCGCAAGAAACGAAAAGCTCCTTTCGGGGAGCTTTTTCGTTTTAAAAAAGCCTTATTTTAGCCTTAAAATTAGGCGAAATAAGAAGCTGGGGTTTCTTGTAATATATTCAATCAGATGAAAGATGACAAATAACCCTGAAATAAAGTAAATTTGAATAGAATTAACAATATATAACAATAAATATTATGAGTATATTTTTGAGGAAATCGGCACTTGCAGTAGCAAGCATTGCGATCATTGGCAGTGTTTTGGCTGCAGGCGGAGCACAAGCTGCTTCGGACAAGCCTTCCATCAGGTCCATATCAGACAAGACATCAAATTCTGTCGTATTGCGACTTCATGATGGGGACAACAAAGGTGATCGCATGACGGTAAAAGTGAGAATTCTCAATACCGCAACAGGCAAAGTCATGTTCAAAACTTTCCATGTCAAATTCAACGACAACGGAAACAAGAATGTAACAGTCACAGGACTTGCTCACAGCACCAGATATTCATTCAAAGTTGCTGATCATCCAAGAGGAGATCATGACTTCACTGGCTATTCAAGCTCGAAGTCCGCAACTACTCTCAATTAGTGAAAAAGTGCACGATTTCAAATGAAGATTGCAAGCTTGCAAGGCTTCATAAAAAACTAAGGCCCCGGAATGGGGTTTTAGTTTTTTGGAGTGATTATTTAGAAAGAATGCATTAATTTTTTCAGTATTAATCTATGGAGAAGAATTAGAAGACATAATGATATGACTTACACCGGAGCAGAATACTCAATAGAGCAATTATTCGATGAATTGAAAAAACAAGTACGCACAGAGAATGTACGCGATTTTGAAGCATATAGAGATCTGGTTGACAACCTGATCGAAGAAAAGAAAAGTTATGGATTCTTTGCGGATGAAGAGGATCTGGTGCAGCTCAAAAGAGATTTGGAGGCGCGCTGGCTGGAAATTGATAGAAGTCTGCATGCTTAATGGAAACATTGTGTTTTTATGTATTTAGGGCACAAAAAAACAAAGCCGCAAGGCTTTTAATTTTTGCCTAAAACAGGCCATATTGCCTATTTTAGGCTGATGAAATATAATAGGATTCATGAATACAAAGCAAAAACTCCAACTCAAATTCGCAGGCGTGGTGGTTCTGGCTGTGGTCAGTGGCCTCATTGCCTATCCTCAGGCGATCAAAAAAATAACCCCGCTTTACAACGGGCTGAACAAATTGAAAGTTAATCTGGGACTAGATCTTCAAGGCGGTGTGCATTTGGAATACAAAGCTGACGTTTCCAAACTTGATTCTGCTCGTATAAGTGACGCTATGCAGAGTGCCCAAGACGTGATTGAGCGTCGCGTGAACGCTTTCGGAGTGGGAGAGCCACTGGTTTATTCCACGCAGAGCAGAGATGAGCATAGGATAGTGGTGGAACTTCCTGGTATCAAGGATGTCGAGCAGGCTAAATCTCGCATAGGCGAGGCGCCTAATCTTGAATTTCGCGAGCAGGGAATTGATCCACAGCTCCAGCAAATATTGGAACAAATGGATTCGCAAGCCAAACAGAAAGCGCAGGATTTGCTCAAACAGGCCAAAGAAGGCGCTAATTTCGAGGATTTGGCCAAAAACAACAGTCAAGACCCAGGCTCCAAAGACAAGGGTGGGGATTTGGGATTCTTCAAAAAAGGTACTATGGTGCCGGAATTCGACAAGGTTGTTTTTGATAGCGGTTTGAAGCCGGGAGAAATATATCCGGATTTGGTGGAAACGCAATATGGCTGGCATATCATAAAACTGATTGAAACACGCGGGGAAGGTGACAATTTGGAAGCGCATGCCGAACACATTCTGATTGCTAATGCTGCTAATACTTATGGGCAGCAAGACATGTTCAAATACAAATCGACCGGACTGACTGGAAAGAACGTAAAGAATGTGCAAGTCGTTTTTCAGCAGCAAGGAGTCAGTGCGCCTGAAATCTCGCTGGTTTTCGATGACGAAGGTGCTAAACTCTTTGCTGATATTACCAAGCGCAATGTGGGTAAACCTCTGGCAATATTTTTAGACGGACAGCTGCGCACAGCTCCTGTTATTCAGACGGAAATAACGAATGGACAGGCTGTCATCACGGGAAATTTCACTGTGGATGAGGCTAACAAATTGCAGCGCACTATAAATGAAGGAGCTTTGCCTGTACCGCTGAGCCTTGTGAGTCAATCAAGTGTTGAAGCTTCACTGGGAATGGATTCGCTCAAGAAAATAGTCATATCCGGAGCTATCGGACTTGGAGCGGTCATTTTGTTCATGCTGGTGTTTTACCGCTTTTTGGGATTGGTCGCATCGCTTGCGCTGCTAATATATACAGCACTCATGGTGACTATCTTCAAATTGACCGGAATCACTTTGACGCTTTCTGGAATTGCTGGCTTTGTGCTTTCGATCGGTATGGCCGTGGATGCTAACATACTTATTTTTGAAAGAACCAAAGAAGAAATCCGCAATGGACGCACGATTGCCAATGCGCTGGATGAAGGTTTCAAGAGAGCTTGGACATCCATACGTGATGGCAATTTCTCATCGCTGCTGACTGCAGGTATCCTGTATCTAATGGGAACTGGTTTCG
This sequence comes from Patescibacteria group bacterium, assembly GCA_036391995.1. Lineage (GTDB taxonomy): Bacteria > Patescibacteriota > Minisyncoccia > Moranbacterales > GWC2-37-73 > DASVYU01. The sequence continues at coordinate 39,119 of DASVYU010000008.1, read as the reverse complement.
TGAAAGGTTTTGCGGCATCGCTGTTTATCGGTGTGGTAGTCTCCATGTTCACTGCTGTTGTTATAACTCGCACAATGCTCAAGTTTATTATAAGCGATTGGATCCACGGAAGAGTGTGGATGGTGGGAGTGAGAAAATCTGATATAAAAGAATAAATTTTAAAGGCTAAATTTGAAATTTTAAATCAATATCAAATTTCTAAATTTTAAATTAGGTCATTTAGAATTCATTTTAAATTTAAAATTGAAAAATTAAAATTTTCCTGGCATGTACAACATCATTTCGAAAACCAAATACGCCTATATTTTTTCTGGAGCACTGACAATTTTGAGTATAGTAGCCTTGCTTGTCTGGGGTCTCAAATATGACATAGACTTCACGGGCGGAACGCTCATGAAGGTACAGTTTGCCGGCAGTGTGCCGCAAGGTCAGGAGATCAGCGATATTCTCAAGGGTCAGAATTTGAACAGTCTGACAGTCCAGGCATCCGATGGAAATACTGCCATCATTCGCTATGCATCCGAAGATGATCAGACCAATGAGAGCGTCTGGAAGGCCATCAATGCCAAATATACAGACGCCAAGCAGCTCAGTGTTGATTTCATAAACTCTTCCGTTTCCAAGGAGCTCAAGAGTAAATCGCTCAATGCCATCGGCATTGCTGTGATTGCTATCATGGCCTACATTGCTTGGGCCTTCCGCAAAGTGTCACGCCCGGTGCAGTCTTGGAAATATGGCGCAGGCGCTGTGATCGCCCTTATTCATGATGTTTTGATCACGTCTGGAGTTTTTTCTGTCCTCGGACATTTCTATGGCATTGAAGTCGGCATTCCATTTATTGCAGCACTGCTGACGGTGCTTGGTTTTTCCGTGCATGACACGATCGTGGTGTTTGATCGCACCAGGGAGAACTTACTCAAGAGTTCCAATAAGGAGCCTTTTCCTGATGTGGTCAATCGCAGTCTAAATGAAACCTTGGTGCGTTCCATCAACACTTCGCTGACTGTGATCATTACGCTTTTAGCCATCTACTTGTTTGGCGGAGCTTCGATCAAATATTTCTCTCTGGCTCTTTTGGTTGGTGTGACTTTTGGAACATATTCTTCTATCTTTGTGGCTTCAGCTCTTTTGGTGACCAGCTATGAACTGACAGTGAAAAGCAGAAAATAGGACAAAGAAAGAAAAGAATAAGACAGATAGGACCGCTAGTACAAATAAGACGGATAATATTTAATAATAAAAATCATGTTGAACATTTTCAAAAAGAAGGGTGACGATGACAAGAAGAAAAGCAAGAATCCGATGGATCCTCAAAACATGGGCATGCTGCAAAGGATGGCGCTTAAGAGATTCGAGAAGATGAGTCTTTCGGAAAGAGAAGCGCTTATGCGCAAGATGCTTACGCCGGAGAATATCCAAAAGAACAAAAAAGATATCCTGAATATGCTGGATCAGATGCAGAAATCCGGCCAAATGAATTCCCACCAGGTCTTCGAAGCTAAGAAAAGATTGGGACTCCTTTAGGAAAAATCCTACTTTAAAAAAACGATATCACTTCTGTTGCATATGCGCCAAAAGTGAGATCAGGTGTTGTAAAAAATATTTTTGCAAATTTAAAAGCCGGGAATAGGGTTTCCTATCCGCCGGCTTTTTTTGTCAAATACATCTGGAGATCTGCTGCGTCCTTCAAGGCTTCGAAGGAAAAATCTTTCTTTAGGACAATGCAGCGATAGCCAACCGAAGCGCTCACGGTAATCGTTACTTCGCCGTTCACGATTACGTCTACTGAGCGAAGTTCCTCCTTGATTCTCTTGTAGAGTAGCCTTCCTTGAGAACGTTTGGTCGTCATTGAAAGAACGACAAATTCATCGCCGTGCAAGTGAGCCGCGATGTCAGATCTTCGGATGGAATTGTTGAGCACCTGGCCTATTTTGCAGAGTACAGCGTTGCCTGCTGCATGGCCATATCTATCATTGACGCTTTTCAGCTTATCGACATCAATGAATAGTACTGTCACAAATTCCATGGTTGAAGATGATGCGCGCTCCCGCTTTTTAAAGGCTCTGATGCGTTCAATCTCGGAATTCACATAGTTGAGATTATAAATGCCTGTAATAGGGTCAATCATTGCTAGCTTCCTGCACTCCTTGAGTTCTTTTTCCAGGCTTTGGATTCGCAAAGTCAATTCTTCATTTTCACGAGCCAATTTCTCATTTCGTTCCCGCAGCATCGCAATCATTTCTTCATCTTTGCACACGTTGCGCCTCCTTTTTTAAATAACAATTGATATTTTTATCCTAATATATAATTATACACCTAAAATTGATATTTGTCAAAAGACGGCATGGCTGATGTTCCAAGTGTTGCAAAAACAAGCCAAAATTGGTATCATGGGCGCATATGACATTTTCTAATAGCCAACATATGAACAAGCCAGACGAGAAAATAATAGATGAATTCTTGACCCGCGGCGTTAGCGAGGTGATCGATCGCGCAGACCTCAAAAAGAAGCTTTTAAGCGGAGAAAAGCTGCGCATCAAGTTCGGCACTGACCCGACCAGCCCTAATATCCACTTGGGAAGGGCGGTGACGCTTTTGAAACTTAGAGACTTGCAGCAGATGGGACACAAGATCGTTTTTCTGATCGGAGATTTCACGGGAGTCATCGGGGACACTTCGGACAAGGAAAGTGAACGTCCGATGCTTGAGCAGCAAGTGGTCAACGAGAACATGAAGACATACATGGACCAGGTGGGAAAACTTTTGGACATGAGCAAGGTTGAAGTTGTGAGAAATTCAGACTGGCTGGGCAAATTGAACTATGGGGAGATTTCCGAACAAGCAGATTGTTTTTCCTTGCATGATTTCATTTCGCGCGAAAACATCAAAAAAAGATTGGACGAAGGCAAACGAGTTTCACTGCGCGAGCTTCTGTATCCTTTGATGCAGGGTTATGACAGCGTGGTGCTCAAAGCTGACGTGGAATTGGGAGGCACGGACCAGCGCTTCAATTTGCTGGCTGGCAGGGAATTGCAGAAAAGATACAAGCAGGAACCGCAGAACATTCTGATGATGAATCTGATCGAAGGTTTGGATGGACGCAAGATGAGCTCTTCTTGGGGAAACACCATCAATCTGCTGGACGAGCCAAACACCATGTTTGGCAAAGTGATGAGCATGGGCGATGAACTGATCGGCAAATATTTCGTGCATTGCACACGCGTGCCGATGGAGGAGATCGCTGAATTGGAAAAGCAGATGCAAGAAGGCGCGCTCAATCCGCGCGATGCTAAGCTCCGCTTGGCCGGAGAGATCACGGCGATATACCACGGCGAAGAGGCAGCCCATGAAGCGCGCGATTATTTCATCAAGACGATTTCCGAAAAGCAGATTCCGGACGACGTGGCTGAGTTTTTGGTGGAAGGGGGAATGAAACTGGCTGAGCTTTTGGTGAAATCAGGAAACGCTACGAGTATGAGCGACGCTCGCCGAAAAATCGAACAAGGCGGCGTGTCCCTGGCCGGGCAGGCAGTCGACGGCGAAAAGCTAACCGACGCGCAGATGATCATTGGCAAAAAATTGGACGGGAAAGTGCTGAAAGTTGGGAAGTTGGGATTTGTTAAAATTTTAATAAAAGATTAACAGTTTGCAATATGAATCCAAAAAAGAAAGCTAGTTTATTTGCTTCTTTAGCTACAGTTGTTTTGTTAGGTTTAACATGCCTGGTCATATATTCACTAAAAAGAGTGAACGAACCTGGTGCTGCGGAGGTTTCTGTTATTTTGTATATATGTGAAACTATTCTGGCTGCACTTACTATAGCTTCATGGATTTATTTTAAAAAAAACAAATATGAAGTGTCTTTTGCATTGAGTTTGGTAGCTATTTTTCCGCCACTACTAATTCTTTTAGCTATGGCATTTACGTTGGGCATGTTCTTTTTTCAGAGCATAAATAAATAAGTCAGACATTTTTTATCAATAGTTTAGCATGCCAAAGTAAATAATTTTAATGATCAATAATAAGACGCTAAATTTGTTTGAGAGTTGCTCTCGGCTTTTCTTTTTGCTACGTAACGCGCTACGTAGCATTTTATAATTTTTTGAAAATTTATAGTTTATTTTCATATAAAAAACACACTACCATTCTACTTCATGTGGTAGAGAGTTTAATGTGGCTAAATGTTGTATGATTTGGTGTATGTTATATTTTGAATAAAAAAAGAGGTCCTTTGATATTATCTAGGGACCTAATGAGGCGATGTTTCCTGTTGTGACACTCACGGCTTGTAGTAGCCAAATGAAAAGATGCAGACATAGTCTGCAAGCACAGACCGCCAAAGAGGCATTTTGCGACGCGAGCCGAATGTCGTTGCAGACGGCTGTGTCATGTAGGTTTTGAAATGTTGCCAGATGCTTTTCATGGCGACCTCCTTGTGAAATATTTTCATCCGTAAACAGGGTTTACATTGGTGGTTATGAAAAAATAGAAAAAACTACCACTGCCTTAACTTTGTGTTTGACAATTAATGCTTGGCAATCTGTTGACTTCTATGGTTCATTATCGCGCCAAATAAAATGGTTGCTGCAAATGGAAGTATAATCAGTGTGTCGAAAAACGCAGCAGCAGCTAATCCACTTGCTAGTTCTTTTACAAGATGCATAAATCCTCCTGAAGAGCATATTTGATAAGCACCTTTTCCTTTTACACCTCGATAAATCAAAAGTCAATAATGCGTTTTGACTTTTTGCCTTTTTGGGCTTAGAATGGGGATATTGCAGCATTGTAACTTGCCAAAAGAATAAAGGATCAGAATTGGGCTATCAACATCAAAACCAAGGAGGTATACCGTGGAAAAAGAAACTGTCAAAATCGAGAAAAAGCCAACAAGAGGCTTGAAGGCCGGGATCAACATGTATACGGCAACGATGGATTTAAAGAAACCGTTGTCGGATGAAGAAGCGTACGCGCTTCTGTCCAATAAGCCTGGTTACTCTGAATATGAATAGTATCTAACATAATGGAAGGGGGAATATATGGCATGCAGCCTCAAGAAATTGCTTACTCTGACTTCAAGACCTGTTACCCTGGAAGATGTGGAGAGGTTAAAGGAGAGACTGGCAGCGGCTGAAAGGCGCTTCATGGAGGAAGATGAAAGAAAAAAGCCTACTCAAGAATTCTTGGATAGGGAGTGTACAATATGAAATGGTTTTTACTGCGGAAGCGCCCAACTTCCGCCCAATTCTGATTTTTTATTTGGTATTTTTTATAATATATATGCTTAAGGAAAAAATTGCTTCAATTAAAAAAGAGGCTTTGGAAGCGATCCAAAGTGTTGAGACTGAAGAAGCTCTGAATGAGCTCAAGGTTAAATATTTGGGAAGGAAAAGCGAGTTCGGGAACCTCATGCGCGAGCTTAAGAATGTCTCGCCTGAAGAACGTGCCGAAGTTGGGCAGCTGGCCAATGATGCCAAGAGAGAAATCGAAAGCGCGGTTACTGAGGCCGAGCAGAAAATCAAAGCCAGTAGTTTCGATTTCGAAGCGGAGAGGATCGATGTGACCATTCCAGCGCCTAAGCTGAAGCGTGGGCACCTGCATCCGCTCACAAAAATACAGAATGAGATCGAGGACATCTTCACTTCCATGGGATTCGAGATAGCTGATGGTCCGGAAGTGGAATTGGAAAAATACAACTTCGATGCTTTGAACATTCCCAAGGATCATCCTGCTCGCGACATGCAGGATACTTTTTGGCTCAAAAGTGAAAGTGAAAAAGCGCAAGACAGGATTTTGATGCGAACCCACACTTCTCCTGTGCAGGTACGCTATATGCTTTCACATAAGCCGCCTTTCCGCATCATTGCTCCAGGCAGGATTTTCCGCAACGAAGCGACAGATGCCAATCATGAGCACACTTTCCATCAATTCGAAGCTTTAGTGGTGGGTGATGACATCAGTGTGGCCAATTTCAAATTCATCGCACAGGAATTCTTTTCGCGCTTTTTCGGCCGCGAAATCACCGTGAGACTCAGGCCGAGCTTTTTCCCATTCACGGAACCGAGCTTCGAGTTCGACATCTCCTGCACGGTGTGCGGCGGATCTGGCTGCAAGTCCTGCAAGCACACAGGTTGGCTCGAGATCGGCGGCGCCGGCATGGTGAATCAGAATGTGTTCGTGGCAGCAGGATATCCAAGAAACCGCTATCAAGGCTTTGCTTGGGGCTTCGGTCTGGAGCGCCTTGCCATGATGAAATATAAGATAGATGACATCCGCCTTTTCCACGGAGGAGATCTTCGATTCATAAACCAATTCTAATTCCAACATATGAAATATTCTTACAATTGGCTCAAGGAGCTTTCTGGGGCGAAGATGTCAGCTGAAAAAGCAGTCGAGGAGATTACCATGCATGGTTTCGAAGTGGAAGAAGTCGAGCATGTCGGTCTTGAAATGCCAGGACTGGTGGTGGGAGAGATTTTGGAGATCGAAAAGCATCCCAATGCTGACAAGCTGCAAGTCGTACGTGTTGATGTGGGACCCTCTCTCCCAGCCTCTCTCCCAAATGGCGAGAGGGGAAAAGGAAATATTCTTCAAATCGTGTGCGGCGCGCACAACATCAGCGTGGGCGACAAAGTGCCAGTAGCGACCGTCGGCACAAAACTCCCAGGGGATTTTGAAATCAAAGAAGCTGAAATACGCGGGGTGAAATCTTTCGGCATGCTTTGCGCGGAAGATGAGTTGGGACTGGGCAAGGATCATAGCGGCATATTGCTGCTCGATAAATCCGCCAAAGTCGGCACGCCAGCTGGAGAACTGCTAGGCGAAAAAGACACCATTTTGGACATCAAGGTTTTGCCTGACCGCGCGCATGATGCTGTTTCACATGTGGGTATGGCGCGCGAAATTGCAGCGCTGGGCGGAACGGAAACTGATTATGATTACGACAATCTGATTCTGCCTAAGAAAAAAGCCAAGAATCTTGGGGTAAAGATAGAGAAAGCGGAACTTTGCGAAAGGTACATTGCAGTGGCGATGAAAAACATCCAAGTGACTTCGTCTCCGCAATGGCTCAAGAACAGACTGGAGAATTGCGGCATCCGCTCGATCAACAATGTGGTGGATGTCACCAATTATGTCATGCTGGAACTCGGACAACCACTACATGCCTTCGACCTTGCGAAGGTCTCAGGCATGCAATTTCCAATTTCCAATGACCAATTTCCAAACAAATCCCAAATTTCAAATTCAAAAAAACAAACGGAAATAATTGTTAGAAATGCTAAGAAGGGAGAAAAGATAACGATATTGGATGGAAGCGTGAAAGAATTATCATCAGAGGATATTGTTATTGCTAACGAAAAAGAAGCACTGGCATTGGCTGGCGTAATGGGAGGTAGTGTTAGCGGCGTTTCGGACAGCACTACTCAAATCATTCTGGAAGCAGCAACATTCCATCCCACTTCCATCCGCAGAACAAGAACACGCCATAATCTGCCGACTGACGCAGCTCTTAGATTTGAAAAAGGACTAGATCCAAACCTGGCTGAAAAAGCGGCGGTGCGCGCCATTGAACTTTTGGAGCACATTGCTGGAGCCCAGGTGAGGGGCATTGTGGATGAGTATACTAAAAAGAAAAAACCATGGACCATTAAGCTGGATCTTTCCTATACTAACAAGCTTTTGGGTGAGAATATTCCGGAAAAAACAAGCAAACAGATCCTGGAAGCTCTTGGTTTCGGTGTTAAGGCAAGCAAGAAAGAATTCATTGTGAATGTGCCGACATTCCGTCTGGACGCGCTTACTCAAGAGGACCTCATTGAAGAAATTGGCCGCATTTATGGCTATGACAAGATCAAAGCGATTGCTCCGCACGCCCGCGTGCAAGCTGCGCCGGTCAATGAGAAAAGGATGTTTGCCAGAAAACTCAAGGGAGTTATGGCAACCCAGGGATTTTCAGAAGTTTACAACTATTCTTTCTATGGACAAAAGGAAGCTAATCTGATCGGCATGGGATCGGTCAAGCATTTGGAATTGGAAACTCCGCTCAGTCCCGAGCTGGCTTTGGTCAGAGTGAGCCTTGTACCGAACATGCTCAAGAATGTGAAAGAGAATCTCAAGAACTTCAAAGACATCAAGATATTCGAATTGGGCAGAGAATTTTGGATTGATCAAGATCTTTTGCCGGAAGAGAAGATGATGCTGGTCGGTGCCATTGTTGCTGATCAAAAAGGCAAGAAGGGACAAATCAATAAGAGAGAAGAATCACCATTCTTTGCAGCCAAGGCTGCCGTGGATGATCTCATGGCACAGCTCGGAATCACTGATCATTATTATGACACTTTCAATGGCAGTCCTTTGGACACGCCAAGAAGCGTGTGGCATGAAAGCCGCAGCGCTGAAATAAAGATCGAAGGAATCGAGAAAGCTGTCGGTTATTTAGGGGAGATAAATCCTTTCATGCTGGCTAATGTGGACATACACACGAGAGTGGCCATGTTTGAGCTTGATATGGAAGCTTTGCGCTCAATCTCCAGCGAGCAAAGCGAATTTGAGCCGCTCAGAAAATTCCCTGTCGTTTCACGTGACATTGCTATGGTTGTGGATGGGCAAGTCAGAGTGGATGACATTTTGAAAATCATGCAAAGCGCTGGTGGAAACCTTGTGCTGGATGTGGATCTGTTCGATATATATGATTTTGCAGATGGAACATCAAGCTATGCTTTTCATATTCTAATTGGAGCAGATGATCGAACTCTGACAAGCGGGGAAATTGATGGAGTGATGGAAAAAATAACCCAGGAGTTGGAGAAAAAAGAAGACCTTCAAATCAGGAAATGATTCCCATGAACAAAAATGACAAAAAACTGCGCAAACAAGCGCAGTTTTTTTGTTTGCGTAAAAACAAAATCAAGAGCAGATAACACATTTGACTAATTGTCAAAAAATGGCTTTATTTAGGCATAAATTTTGGTCAAGAGTAATCATTTGTAACCGAGCTGTTTTGGCTATTGACAAATTTTTGATATGTGTTAATATAATTTGAATTCAAATTTTTATTTTTCAACCAATTATAATCGTATGGAAACATTGACCACAGCCAAAAATCAGCCTGCGGGAGCAGAACGATTGGGCTATGCTGAAGCTCTCATGCAGATCATTGCCGATTTTTCTTCGCGTTCGCAGGAGATCGTGCAGAGCCGCTACGGGATTTCCGGCAATGCGCCTCTGACGCTCGAAGAAATAGGAAAGAAATACAGCATCACACGTGAGCGTGTGCGCCAAGTCATCAGAGAAGCGTTGAAGAAAATGAAAGAGAAGCAGGGTGACTCGATGTTTGCCTCTGTGCGTGATGACGTGGTGTTGGCCATCAAAGAACATGGTGGTATAATGGAGGAGAAGCAGCTGCTTTCTGTCATGGGAAAAAATGATGTTAAGGAAGCTGCGGCCGTGCGTTTTTTTCTGGAATGCATGGATGATGTTGTGGCACTGGAAACAAAAGGAGAGCTTTTGTTTTCCTATGCTCTTCCGGACTTCAATCTTGAAAAGTGGCGCGCTACCAAAAACAATACGTTGGCTGTTTTGAAAAATGAAAAAAAACCGCTTTCTTCCGAAGAGCTGTTCTCATTGATTTCTGCCAGTGGCAATGCAACTGAGCTTAGCAAAGATACGCTGGCTTACTATATGGAGGTTTCAGAGGAAATTAAGAAGAATGCTTTTGATAAATGGGGAGTGGCTAAATGGAAGGAGATTTCTCCTAAGGGAACAAGGGAGAAGGCCTACTTGATTCTCAAGGAAGCTAGCAATCCTATGCATTTCAGGGATATTGCGAAAAAGATAGACGAGTTCCAGCTTAATAGGAAAAAAACTCACCCTCAGACAGTGCACAATGAATTGATTAAGGATAAAAATTTCGTTTTGGTTGGTCGCGGCATATATGCTTTGTCGGAATGGGGATACAAGAAAGGCACGGTAAAGGATGTGATTGAAGAGATAATCGAGGCATCAAAACAACCACTGACCCGAGAAGAGATTCTCAACAAGGTTTTGGAAATAAGGCAAGTCAAGAAATCCACGATTGTCATCAATTTGAATAACTATTTTTCAAAAGGAAAGAACGGCACCTACGCTTTGAAAAAGTAGGACTCTATGACAATCATTGAGAAGGGGATTATTTGAAAAAACAAAAATGGACATACTTTCGAATTCAATCAATCAAATTTCTTCTCAGCTGCAAATCGCGTGGCAAGCAATGGGCTATGTATGGTTCCTTGTTTTGCCACCGATTTTTTATTGGTTCTTCAAATTTCTCTGGATGTATCATATTCAGACGGCTTATTGGCTGTCACTGGATTGGATGCTGTTGGAAATCATACCGCCAAAAGATATCGAAAAGAGTCCCAAGCCGATGGAGGCCCTTTTTGTCGGTATGGCTGGAACGGAAAAGAGTTTCAGTGTGATTGAAGAATTCATACAAGGAGCTTTCCCGGACAGTTTCAGTTTGGAACTTTACAGCGACGGAGGAGAAGTGCATTTCTATATACGAACGCAGAAAAAATACAGGCACCTGGTGGAAGCGCATCTTTATGCGCAATATCCGGACGTGGAGATTGTGGAAGTGCCTGATTATGTCAACGAAGTGCCGAAAATAATCCCTAACAAAGATTGGGATATCTGGGGCACGGATTTTGAACACACCAAGCCAGATCCTTATCCAATAAGGACTTATGTGAAATTCGAGGAAAGCGTCACGGGAAAAATGATTGATCCATTAGCCAGTCTTATTGAAACGATGGGCAAATTGGCACCTGGCCAGAAAATATGGTTTCAGATGGTGATTGCGGCAACATCGCCAACATGGGGAGCAAAGGAAGGCAAAAAAGTCCTGGAAAAATTGAAGGGCAAGGAAGTCAAGAAAGAAGGCATTTTCGAGAGAATGTGGATAGACATCAAAGACATCATTACTAGCATCTTTAGTTTAGGAGTGCTGGATGGTGAGGTGTCTCTCACCACTGCTTCTAAAAAAGAAGAGCAGCCTTTGGACATGCGCCTGTCTCCAGGTGAGCGCGAAGTGCTTAAAGCTGTGGAGGATAACATCGGCAAACTTTTCTATAGCACCAAGATGCGCTTCGTGATGGTGGGTAGAAGGCAGAACTTCGACAAGACTTTCGTGTCTGCTTTTATAGGAGGCATCAAGCAATTCGGCGATGAGAATCTGAATACATTAAAACCGGAAAGTCCATCCAAGACATCTACGGTGTATTGGTTTACGAAATCACGCTTGAGGTACAAGCAGCGCAAGATCCTGAGAAGATATCGCAACAGAAGCCGGGATGGAGTGAAAATGACACTGAGCACGGAGGAATTGGCCACTCTTTTCCATCTGCCTGACATGAATGTGGCAGCTCCAGCTCTTCCACGCGTGGAAGCTAAGCGTGGCGGTGCTCCTGCCAACTTGCCGATAGAATAATATTCGTCTAGAGTGAGTAAAAGGCATTTCATTAACTACAACGTTAGTTAAAACTATGGAAAACAACAACGCAATCACATTCTTTGCAAAAACAAATTTCCGCAATCAGGAGAGAGTCTTCGGCATCAAAACGGATGATCGCAGGCGCCATATGTATATAATCGGTAAGACTGGTATGGGTAAGACCAATCTTCTGGAAAATATGGTCATTCAGGACATCCGCAATGGACATGGAGTCTGTTACATAGATCCGCACGGCGACACGGCGGAAAAGCTTCTCAAAGCCATCCCTTCCAATCGCATCAATGATGTGATCTATTTTAATCCTGCCGACCAGTCTTTCCCGATCGCTTTCAATGTGATGGAATCTGTCGATCCGGAATATCGTCATCTGGTTGCTTCGGGGCTCGTTGGTGTGTTCAAGAAAATCTGGGCTGATTCCTGGGGACCTCGTTTGGAATATATCCTGCGCAATACCATCATGGCTCTGTTGGAGTATCCAGGCAGTACCTTGCTTGGCGTTACGAGGATGCTGGTGGACAAGAAATATCGCGAGCGTGTGGTGGACAAAGTGACTGATCCAGTGATCAGGCAGTTTTGGACGGAAGAATTCCCCAAGTGGAGTGACAAAGTCCTGCAGGAAGTGGTTTCTCCGATCCAGAACAAAGTCGGACAATTCCTTTCCAATTCTTTGATCCGCAATATCGTCGGCCAAACACAATCCTCTTTTGATGTGCGCCAAATCATGGATGGCCAGAAAATCTTGATCATGAATCTTTCCAAGGGACGCATTGGTGAAGATGCCAGCGCGCTTATGGGCGCCATGATGATCACCAAGATCCAGCTGGCTGCCATGGGACGTGTGGATATTCCAGAAGAGACGCGCAACGACTTCTATCTGTATGTGGATGAGTTTCAGAATTTTTCAACCGAGTCGTTTGCCAATATTTTGTCAGAAGCTAGAAAATATCGCCTGAATCTGATTCTGGCCAATCAATATGTCGAACAGATCATGGAGACTGTGCGCAATGCCATCTTCGGAAACGTCGGCACGATCATTTCTTTCCGCGTGGGCGCCATGGATGCGGAATTTTTGGAAAAAGAATTCGCGCCAGTTTTCGTGCAGAACGACATTGTCAATCTGCCCAAATATAACATATATCTGAAACTCATGATCGACGGCATTGCCGGCGATGCCTTTTCGGCGACGACTTTGCCGCCTGTTTATATTGATGACACCAAAGACAATGAAGACAAAGTCATTGCCGCGTCGCGAGAACGCTATACGACACAAAGGGCTGAAGTTGAAGACAAAATTGCCCGTTGGAGCGGAATGATGCCTGCGAGCGGTTTTCAGACCGTAAATAGGCCTCCAGTGGCCCCTCAGAGCCCAAATCTTGGCTACCAGCAACCTTCTGGTGTTTCAGGCAATTATGATCCGATCCAACCTAAGCCGCAACCCGGGCCAAATTTTGGCGTTCAGAGCGATCCTGAGTCATCCAAACCTGTACAGCGCATGGCAGCACCGGCTTTTTCGCTTTCTTCAGCCTCAATTTCCTCTCAAGCTCCTGCTGAGCAGCCTCAGCCCCAAATTCAAACCCAACCACAGCCTCAACCTCAAATGCAGGCAGCTCCGCAACCGCAGCAGGCAGCAGCTCCTCAGCAGCTTAGCGACGAGGAATTGGATTATTATGTCAAACCGGTGGATGAGCGTCCTAAATTCGATGCTATCTGCGACATGTGCGGCGACAAGATCCAAGTGCCTTTCATGCCAGATGGCAAAAGACCAACTTTTTGCAAGGATTGTCTTAAGGATTATCAGCGCATGACTGCCAAAGACAAACTGATGCAAGAAAGGAAGACTCAACGCGAACAGGAAAATGTGCCGCAACAGCCAGTCCCTCAACAGCCTGCTCCGAGGCCAAATGCCCAAGCTGCTCCTCAGAGACAGGGAAATTTTTCAAAGCGCTTCGATCGTAAGCCTCAAGCGGCTTATCAGAAACCGGAAAAAAGAGTAGAACACAAGCTTTATGCGCCACAAGAAAGACCCATGACCCTTTCGCAGCTTTCAAATGTGGCTCCCAAGAAATTCAAGCCGCAGCGTCCCAAGCCAAAGATCAATCTTGACGAGGTGCGCAACTTGATCAACAATAACAAAAAATCCGATCAATAGAGATATTAGATATCAAGGAGGTATCGGTATGCGCGTAGAAAAAGTTCTTCCCAAAGCAGTGGTTGTGTTTTTGCGTCGCAATGGCAAAGTGCTCCTTGCTATCAAGATGGATAAGATAGGCAAGGGGTGCTACAACGGGTATGGCGGCGGTCTTGAAAATGAGGACAACGGTTCTTTAAGAAAGGCAGCGGTAAGAGAAACAAGGGAGGAGACACGCAAAGAAAGAACAGGAATAATAATAAAGCCTGAAGATCTTATTAAGCGGGCAATCATAAATTGCCACAACATGAAATCCGATGGCAGCACCTTCATTTGCGAGCTGCATGTTTTTGAAGCATATGAATTTTCAGGAGAGGCTGAGGATACCGAGGAAATGGTTGATGCAGCCTGGTTTTTGGAAGATATGCTGCCAAAAACGATGCCATGTGATCCGGACTGGCTTGGTCTGATTTTGAAACACAAAGACAAGAAATTCCGAGCCAACACATTCATGGGCCCTTTTCAGAAAGAAAAGATCCGTGAGACTGAAATCTGGGAAGTGGATGATCTTTCTGACGACTAACAGACCTGCGTCGCAAATCCTATGCGGCGCATTTTTCGTTTACAAACAGGAAAAATGGTGCTAGAATGAGCAACATATGAGTCCAAACAAAGCCAAAAAAAGAGTTATTGTGGGTATGAGCGCTGGAGTCGATTCTTCGGTGGCGGCCGCGCTTTTGAAAGAGCAGGGATTCGACGTCGTGGGCGTGTTTTTGCATTTCTGGAAAGAACCAGGGCAAGATGCGCTGCGTGAGAATAAATGCTGCTCTTTGGAATCGCAGCAGGATGCGCGCAAGGTAGCACATATTTTGGATATTCCGCTATACACAGTCAACGCTGCTGATGATTTCAAGAAGGACGTGGTGGACTATTTTTTGGAAGAGACTAGAGCTGGACGTACTCCCAACCCTTGTGTGGTCTGCAATGAGAGAATCAAGTTCAATTTCCTTTTCCGCAAGATGCTGGAAATGGATGCGGATTTCGTGGCCACAGGGCATTATGCCAAGATTGAAAACAAGAATGGCAAATATCATCTGTACACTTCCTCTGATGAGGAAAAGGACCAGACATATTTCTTGTATTCGCTTTCGCAAAAACAGCTTTCCAGAATTCTTTTTCCCTGCGGAGACTTCAAAAAGCCTGACATCAGAAAAAGAGCGGAAAAAGAGAAGCTGCCCGTGTTTGACAAGGAAGATTCACAAGGGCTGTGCTTCACTCCAGAAAAAACGCCAACCCAATTCATCAAAAGAAATCTCGAGCTTTCTTCTGGCGACATCGTGACGACAGCGGGCAAGAAAGTCGGCACACATGAAGGGCTGGAACTCTATACCATTGGACAAAGAAAAGGCATTGCGATTGGCGGCAGTGGTCCATATTATGTCGCGGATAGAGATTTTAAAAACAATCGCTTGATTGTCACGAATGACGAAGGCGACAACGCTTTGCATAAGAAAAAAATCCAAGTGGAGATCAAGAATTGGGTCGCAGATGAACCCGAGTTTCCATTGGAGTGCAATGTGAAGATTCGTTATAGGCAGCAATCGGTGCGTGGTATAATTCACCCTGTTAAATCCGGCGAAGCCGGTTCGCCTTCGGCGAAATTTAACAGGGTAAAAAGTCCCAAAAGTCAGATTGTTATGGTAGAATTTAAAGAGCCGCAAAAAGCTGCCACTCCAGGCCAATCAGCTGTGTTTTATGCTGATGATAAGGAAGTATTGGGAGGAGGAACAATACTTTAATTAAAAATTTCAAATTTTAAATTTAAAATTAAAGAGTCGCTTTGGCGACGAAAAAAATATGCACAGCGACGATCCGCAAATAGAAGCAGAAAAGCATCGTCTTCAAATGGAGATGATTTTGAAAGATTCTGATGTCAAAAAGAACATCCGCCTCCGGAGCGAATTGGAAGTGGAGATAAGAGTTATCAAGACCAAGATGCAGCAACTGACAGCGGATCTGGCATCGAAGGAATCGCATTTGCACAAAGTGGAAGCAGAACTGATGCAGCTGCAGAACGAGATAATCAAATTGAAACATAAATCAGCGACATTACGATAATAAAAACTCGTATTTCATTCTTCATTGAATATATAAACTATGACAGCACAAGAACTCAGAACCAAATATCTCAAATTTTTTGAAAGCAAAGGGCACACCATCATTCCTTCGGCTTCTTTGGTGCCGGAA
Source organism: Patescibacteria group bacterium (assembly GCA_036391995.1). GTDB lineage: Bacteria > Patescibacteriota > Minisyncoccia > Moranbacterales > GWC2-37-73 > DASVYU01. The sequence goes on along the minus strand of DASVYU010000008.1, from coordinate 23,256 downwards.
AACGATCCAACGACACTTTTTACTGGGTCAGGTATGCAGCCTATGGTTCCATATTTGTTGGGTGCAAAGCATCCGTTAGGAAGTCGTCTGACCGATTCGCAAAAATGTTTTCGTACTCAAGATATCGAAGAAGTTGGTGATAACAGGCACACTACTGTTTTTGAAATGCTAGGAAATTGGTCTCTAGGGGATTATTTTAAAAAAGAACAGATTTCTTGGATGTTCGAATTTCTGATCAAAGAAATTGGTTTAGATCCCAATAGATTATACATAACTGTATTCAGAGGAAATGAAGACTTGAATATTCCTAGAGATACTGATGCGGTCAAATTCTGGCAAGAAGAATTTGCAAAAGTCGGCATTGAGGCAAAAGACGTGGATTTTTCAGAAAGGGATGGCATGCAGGACGGCAGGATTTTTTATTACGATGAGAAAAAGAATTGGTGGTCACGCGCCGGCGTTCCAGCAAGCATGCCAGTAGGGGAACCGGGTGGTCCTGACAGTGAAATGTTTTGGGATTTCGGAGCAGAATTAAGGCTGCATGAAAACTCCGAATTTAAAAATGAGCCTTGCCATGTCAATTGTGATTGCGGGCGTTTTGTGGAGATTGGAAACAATGTTTTCATGCAATATAAGAAAACCGAAAAGGGTTTTGAACAATTGCCCAAGGGAAACATCGATTTCGGAGGAGGACTTGAAAGACTGGCAGCGGCTCAAAAGAATACCCCAGACGTTTTTTTAACCGATTTATTTGAGCCAATCATAAAAAAATTGGAAGAAATTTCTGGAAAAAAATATTCTGAAAGTGATGACATCAGAAGGTCATTCAGAGTTATTGCTGATCATATCAAAGGAGCTACATTTTTGATCTCAGATGGCGTAATCCCATCCAACACGGAGAGGGGATATTTCTTGAGGCGCTTGATAAGAAGAGCGGTGCGCTATGGAAAACTTATTGATATTGAAAAAGAATTCATCGTCGGTATTTCTGAGGTTGTTATTCAAGAATACGGAGATTTTTTTGTTGAACTTAGAAAACAGAGAGAGGTAATTTTTGAAGAACTCAGAAAAGAGGAGCAGAAATTCATAAAAACTCTTGAAAAGGGAATCAAGATGACAAGAACCATATCGGCAGCGGCAAATATTTTGACAACTGAGCATGTTGCCGACAAGCTCTTTGAACTGTATACAACATTCGGTTTTCCTTTGGAGTTAGCAATCGAAGAACTGAAAAGGCAAAACATCAGTGTTAATGAGGATGTAATCAGGCTTTATGATGAGAAAATAAAAAAACACCAGGAGCTTTCCCGTACCGCTTCGGCTGGGATGTTTAAGGGAGGACTTGCTGATGCTGATGAGATAACAATAAAATATCACACGGCAACGCATCTTCTTTTGGCAGCACTGCGTGAAATTTTGGGACCTGAGACATATCAGAAGGGAAGTAACATCACAGCCGAAAGGATGCGCTTCGATTTCAACTATTCTGAAAAGATGAGCGCCGAGCAACTCAAGCAAGTTGAGGACTTGGTAAACGCCAAGATTGCAGAAAATATTCCTGTTGTTTTGCAAGAGATGTCTAAAGATGAAGCTCTCAAGATCGCCAAGGTTTCATTCGATCCTGCTAAATATGGCGACGTGGTGAAAGTTTATTCGATTGGCGATTTCTCCATTGAGCTTTGCGGCGGCCCGCATGTCAAAAGCACGGGGGAATTGGGACATTTCAAGATCACCAAGGAAGAGGCATCCAGCGCCGGCGTGCGCCGCATCAAGGCAATTTTGGAATAAAGATAGCCATCGATTTTCTCGCCTATTTCTTGCTTCAGCACGTATTTTGAGCCCGGCGAGTTCAAAATGCTAAATATTGCCCTCGCTCTTTCCGCCATCCTGGCGGAAAACCATGCCCGCTCGGGCAATAAATTGCTTCATCAAGAAATAGGCTCCAAAATAGTCAAAACACCCCCAAAAGTCTCAAAAAGGCCTCAATATTGACAAAAAATGGGGTTTTCGCTATACTAATTCAGTAACAATTATTCTTATTACGACAATGTTGGCAATCATCAAAACCGGCGGAAAACAGTATAAAGTGGCTGAAGGCGACAAAATCAAAGTGGAAAAGCTTGAAGGCGAAGCTGGAGCGAAAATCACTTTCGAAGAAGTGCTCTTCGTGGGAGATGAGAAGGATGTGAAAGTCGGAACCCCTCTCGTTGCTGGCGCCAAAGTTGAAGCGACAATCGTTGCTCAAGGACGCCACAAGAAGGTTTGGGGCATCAAGCACAAGCCGAAGAAGCGCTACAAGGTGAAATTCGGACACAGACAACTTTTCACTGAAGTGCAGATTGAAAAGATCGCGTAGTCAAAAACTTTCGATAGAAATTGAAAACCCCGCTGGATTCCCGGCGGGGTTTTTTGCTGCTAGTGCAGAACATATGTTGCGCGCATTATGGATTTTTCTTCGAATGCTTCCTGGCATCCGAAAATTTCAAGAGGAAGAACAAAGGCTCTGACTGTGCAAGTATTGTTGCTGATGTCATCCTCTCTGCTGAACCACACAGAAACTGACTCTCTGTCTTCCAGTTTCCTGAGCTCGGTAAATTCGCGTTCGCGAATTGAGTCGGAGCTCAAGTTTGTTTTTGTCGATCTCATGAGCTCTCTTGAACCGGAATAGATGAGGTCGATTACCTGGCTTTGCGTGGCTTTTTTCAGGGGGATGCCAAACGGCGAGAAGGGGATGATTCCATCAACGATTGTCCAAAACATTGCTGTGTTCTCCTTTCACAGTTGCATAGCATATTTAGCTGATGCCAAGTAACCAACATTAATAATTTCAGCCACCATGAACATGATAGGACGTTGTCCTTTTTTGGGAATTAGCACTCCTCTGCAAAAACAGAATCCAACTTCCTGGGGAATTTCAATATTTTCTGGAAAAACCCATGTTATGGCATGTTTGTCGAAAATGTAACCTTCGGGCAAATGCCCGTTGGCTAGCTTGAGGAATTTATCGGTTACGATTTTTACAATATCCTCCTTTCTATTTACTGATATGGGGTCTAAAACTGAAACACCTGTTATAGCGGAAAAAATATCCCATGCTTCTTTTGGCATAAACGGACAACCTCCTTGGAAAAAATGATGTAAATGTACAGATTGTGATTATAACAGCTCTTTCCGATTTGTCAATGCTTCGGAAAGGGTGATTTCATCAGCATATTCCAGATCGGCACCTGTCGAAAGTCCGCGTCCCAGGCGGGTTATTTTTACCCTGCTAAATTCTGCCGAAGGCAGACCGGCTTCGCCGGATTTAGCAGGGTGTGCGCCCAAGCTTTGCATTTTGCGTTTCAAATATAGCGCTGTCGCATCTCCTTCGGTTGTGGGGTTTGTTGCCAGGATGACTTCGCTTATTTTCTCATTTTCGATGCGCGAAAGAAGCTGAGGAATCTTGAGTTCTTCGCCGGAGTCTCCGATTTGGATGACACCTCCCAAGACGTGATAGAGTCCGTTGTAGGCGCGGGTTCTTTCAATGGAAATGATGTCCAAAGGCTCTTCCACAACACAAATGGAATGCTGATCGCGCTTTGAATCCTTGCAGAATTCACAAAGATCACTTTCAGCTATGTTGAAACATTTCTTGCAGATGCTGAGATTTTTGATTTCCAAAAGATTTTCTGCAAATTCCTTGATTTTCTCGCGATCTTGTTTGAACAGGAATAAAACCAACCGTTCTGCCATTTTGGGACCGACGGAGGGAAGGGAAGAAAGATTTTTGATGAGTTTTTGGAAAGCTTTGGGGTACATTGGGGGAATTAGGGAGATTAGGGTTGTTGGGTGTGGATTCGTTCGAGTGAGCGGAAAGATGCCGATCCTTCCTGGAAGAAAGCGTTTACTTCTCCAACTGGACCGTTACGATGTTTGGCGATGATTATTTTCACAATGCCTTTGTTTGGCGTGTCTGGTTTTTCGCGGTCTTCGCGGTAGAGGAAAAGCACGATGTCGGCATCCTGTTCGATCGAACCGGATTCGCGAAGGTCGGAAAGTTTTGGGATTTGCGGACTTCTGGATTCCACACTACGGGAAAGCTGAGAAAGGGCTAAGATTGGAATGTTGAGTTCGCGCGCCAAATTTTTGAGACCGCGGGATATTTCAGATATTTCCTGTACGCGATTGTCACCGCCGCGTCCTTCCATCAACTGCAAATAGTCGATCACAATAAGACCCAAGTTGTGTTCGGCTTGCAAACGTCTGGCCATGGTACGCATTTCCATGATGTTGGCACTGGCTGTGTCATCAATGAAAAGCTTGGCTTCTGAAAGCACGCCCATGGCTTCACCGATTCTTTGAAAATCATTGTTTTCGCCTTTATCATTGAGCTTTCCTGTGCGCAGTCTCCAAAGATCAACATTGGCTTCAGCTGCCAGCATACGATCGACGAGCTGGTCGGCACCCATTTCCAAGGAGAACATGCCCACGGCCACATTTTCGCGCACGGCGATGTGACGAGCGATGTCCAAAGCAAAAGACGTCTTTCCGACCGAAGGACGAGCCGCCAAGATTACAAGATCGGATTTCTGCAATCCTGCCAGAATATTGTCCAGATCAGGAAAACCGGTTGGGATGCCGCGGGATTTGTTGCCGTCACGATGCAGTTCATCGATGCGATTGAAAGCTGATTCCAGAATTGAGCGGATTGGAATGAAGTCTTGTTTGATGTATTTTTGCGAAACGGAAAAGAGTTTCTGCTCGGCTTCATCCAGAATCTTCTCGATGTCATCACCTTCGCGATATCCTGCTTCTACGATGTCGGAAGCGGCGACGATCAAGCGGCGCAGCAAAGCTTTCTTCTGCACGACTTTGGCATAGTGCACGATGTGAGAAGCGCTTGGCACTCCGCCCACGAGTGAGGCGATGTAGCTGGATCCGCCCACTTGTTCCAATTGCTTTTTTTCATCCAGCTTATTGGAAATGCTGAGCACATCGATCGGTTCTCGGTTGTCGTAGAGATCAAGAATCACTTCGTATATGACATTGTGGTCATCCTTGTAGAAATCTCCGACCTTGAGCAAGTCTGCGATTTTGATGATAGCGTCTTTTTCTAGCATCAAAGAGCCGAGCACTGATTGTTCAGCTTCCAGGTTGTGCGGGGGGATGCGCACTTCGCCCAGATTATGCGGAGTTTGCGTTTGGTTTTTCGGTTTGAATTGGTTTTGGAAATCTCTGGCCATGAATTTGTGTTTTGCAGTATAAAAAGAAAGTTTGACCTTCAAGCTAATTAATTATAGCAATCCTGCCAGCATTAGCAACAGCCGAAAATGCACTTTTTGTGCACGTTTTGCCCACAATATTGACATTTTTTAAAATAAATGCATAATATAAATCGCAAAAGGCGAAGTGATCGCAATCACCCCGCTTTTTTCTATGCGTATTTTCTGAAAAGCTAAGAAGCTAATGCCTGCTAAGCCGGCCTGACGTCTTGTCCGTCCTTGGTGTCTTTGACGATGTAGCCTTTCTTTTCGATCAAGCTTCTGAGATCATCGGATTTTTGGAAGTCTTTGCCTTTGCGGGCTTGCTCTCTTTGCTGGACAAGCTGCCTGATTTCTTCCGGTATTTCAGCTTGGCCACTTAAAATAAGACCAAATACGCTGTTCATTTTTTTCCAGAGTGTGAGAATGCTTTTGGCGTTCGCGCTGGACATATGGTTTTCTGCCAAAAGTTTGTTGCTTTCAGTGACAAGATCGAACAGTACGCTCAAAGCAAGAGGAGTGTTGAGATCATCATCCATGGCTGCTTCGAATCGTTGCTCAAATTTTTCAACGTCGAATGTTTCAGGCGAAGCCAGATTTCCGGAAGCGGCAGCTTCCAGATTGAGCGCAAAGTCGTTGATCCTTTGCAGATTCTTGTGGGCTTGTTCCAATGTTTCCCAAGTGAAATTGAGCTGCGAGCGGTAGTGCGACGAAAGAAAAAGAACTCGCAGATCCATGGCGGAATAGCCTTTTTCCAAAATGTCCTCCAGGCAATAGAAATTGCCTTTGGATTTGCTCATCTTCTGTCCGTTGACCAAGAGATGTCTGGTGTGCATCCAATAGTTCACGAATTTTTGTCCGGTGTAGCATTCAGTTTGGGCGATCTCGGCTTCGTGATGCGGAAAAATGTTGTCTTCAGCGCCAGTGTGGATGTCCAAAGTGCTGCCGAGATATTCCGTGCTCATGGCAGAGCATTCAATGTGCCAGCCCGGGTAGCCAAGCGACCATGGAGAATTCCATTTTAAAATATGCTCTTTGGGAGCCTTGAGCCATAGCGCGAAATCCCAAGGATTTTTCTTGTCTGGATGCTCTTCCAATCTGGCACCGACTTTCAGTTGTTCCAAGGTGTTGCCGGAAAGTTTTCCATAGTCGGAGAATTTGGTGACATCGAAAAACACGTTGCCGTTTTTCTCATAGGCGAATCCCTTTTCTAAAAGTCCTTCGACGATCTTGATCATCTGTGAAACATGGGCTGTTGCGCGCGGGAAATATTGCGCGCTTTCAATGTTCATTTCCTTTTCGGTGTGGCGGAAATATTCTTCAAAAAATCTGGCGATTTCCTCCGGTGTCTTTTTGGCTGCGGCGGCGGCTTTTTCGATCTTATCTTCGCCGCTATCTCCCTGAGCGATGTCGTCGTCAGTAAGATGTCCTACGTCGGTTATGTTCTTGATCATGCGGACCTCATAGCCCATATATTCCAGATATCTCCTGATCGTGTCCGCGTTGGTGTAGGCGCGGAGATTGCCGATGTGGACATAGTTGTAGACTGTCGGACCACAAGTATACATCCCGACTTTGCCGGGATTGATGGATTGGAATTCTTCTTTGGTTTTGGTTAGGGTGTTGTAAATCTTAAGCATATCGGTAGCTTTTAGAACCATTTACGTACACGGAATAATACAACAGTAAATAGGGAAATGACAAGCATGATGGAAACATGGATCCAGAAACCTTCCTTATTCTGGCTGAGCGGCACGACTGTGCTCATGGACATGACATTGGAATAGACTGTGATCGGCAAGAAGATGGCATTGAAGATGGTGAGCACCTTCATGGTCATGTCCAGCTTGTTGGAGAGCAGGGAATTATTGGTTTCCTCCATGGACTCGATGGTTTCCTTGTTGCTTTCCAGTGCGTTCCAGAGGCGGATGTTGGTGCCGATGAGCTCTTGGAAATACGGTACGATTTCAGCCGGAACAAGATCTGTTTTCATGCTGGCCAGTGATTCGATGATGTGGCGCTGCGGTTTCAGAGTACGGCGGAAATTGAGAATGTCCCGCTTTACGACGGAAATCTCATAGACCATTTCTTTTTCCTTGCCATTGAAGACCTGCTCCTCGATGTTTAAAAGCTTCTCGTGGATATGATCAAGACGCGGAAAACAGGATTCCAAAAGCACTTCCAGAAGGTGATAGAGTAGGTGCGCAGGCGAGCGGTCCATATAGAGCCTGCGCTTGCCTTCGCTGCTTTCCAATTTTTTGAAAAACTCATCCAGCTGGTAGATGTCTTTGTTGTGCCCCGTGATCAGGTGGTCTCTGGTGATGACAATGTCCAATTCGCCTGGATATGTTGTGCGGCTTTTGGCATCGAAAAGAGGAATGTGGATCGTAAGGTATAGGCAACTGCCATATTGACTGGCTTTGGGACGATAGGTTGGCGTGACGAATTCCTCGATAGCTATCGGATGGATGTCGAAATTCTCTTGCAGATACATGACATCATCAGCGCTAGGATCGGAAAAATCCAACCAGGTGACTTTTTTGAATGAGACGCTTTTCATTTTGCTTGCCCTGTTAAATGCCGCTTGGCGGCAATTTCGCAAAAGCGAAATTATTTAACAGGGTGAATTTTGTTTGAATGTTTGCTTTGTGCTTAATTATACAATGAACATCCGATATTGACAAAGCAGGTCAAAATTCGTATCATCAGTACATTTAAAAGCCTTTGCTATGAAACCGCTATACATCTTGAAGATTGGAGGCAGTGTTGTGACGCTCAAAGATCACCCTGGTTTTTCCGTGCGCAAAGAGCTTCTCGACAAAGTTGCAGACTCGCTTCTGCTTGCACGCAAAAAAGGCAAGTTCGATCTCATTCTTATTCATGGAGCAGGTGCTTTGGGACATTCTTTAGCCAAAGAATATGGCTTGGACAAGGGAGTGGGCAAAAGCGCGCGCAAAATGCACGGCGCTCTTCTTTCCAGGAATGCGAATCAGAAGTTGGACAATGCTATTTGTGAAATTTTCAATACCAAGGGTTTGCCGGTCGCTCCCGTGCACACAGCATCTGTGATTATTCAAAAGAACGCTTTGATTTCCAAGTTCGAAACAGGAATGATCAAAGAAGCATTGGAAAAGAATCTGATTCCGGTTATGTATGGCGATATGGTTTTCGATACTAAGCTGGGAATGTCGGTCTGTTCGGGGGATGCTATTGCTCCTTTTCTTGCCAAAAAATTCGGAGCACGCAAAATTTTCTTCGCTTCGGACATTGCTGGGGTTTTTACGAATGATCCGCATTTTCACAAAGATGCCTCTTTGATTGAGGAAATTTCTTTGCAAGAAATAACTTCAAACGCAAAACTTTCAGGATCGCACAATGTCGATGTCACGGGAGGGCTTTGGGGAAAAATCAAAAAGATGGAATCCTTGAAAAAAACAAACGTTGAATTTGTGGAAATATTCAATGGCTTGGAAGAAGGAAATTATCTAAAAGCTTTGACGGGAAAAAAATTTCCGCATACGAAAATACATATCAAATAAAAAAGCCTGCTCGATTTTCCGAGAGGCTCAGTGTTCAGTTTGAGCAATTCATTGTGCTTCAAAGGTGCGGGCTCTTTCATGCGGCAAGCCCATGGATCGCATCGATGAAGCAGCCGGATTTTCTGAAGTGATCCAGAATGAAGGGGACCTCGATTCGCAGATGCTCTTCTTCCAGTTCGGCCATGGTGTACCAGCCTCTGAATTCGATGTCGTCGTCTTCAGGAGTGAAAAGGGAAGCATCTTCCGGCTCGCCTTTGTAGAAAGCGTAGCCATACATAGTGAAAATGTCAGGCCGGCCGGGAATGAGGTTGAAACTTTCGGGAATCACTTTCTGCAGATCGATCATTTCTCGTGGGATACCGGTTTCCTCCTTTATGAGTCGCCAGATTGTTTCCTCAATGCTTCTGTCAATTTCCTTGACGGTTTCAAATGGCGGACCCAGCATACCTGCTTCCTTGAAGATGGAAGGCTTGGCCTTCTTTTCCTTGACCGTATAGATCCGAGGGAGGCCTTTAACGATGGCGAAAATAAGCAATCCTACTCCGACGATATTCGTTTTTTCCAATTGCGTATCCCTCCTTTGGTTGGGTTAAGGTACTAAAATGCTCTTAGCAATATAGGTTATTCCTGTGGCTTTGTCCAGTACGTGAATATTCGTTGTTATTGACAAAAGGGGTTTAATTCAGTATTATCGAGTCAATGAAAAAAGCAGTCCTCCTCATCATCAAGATATATCAGAAAGTGTTTTCGCTCGATCACGGGCTGCTTTCAAAAGTGTATCCCACCAGAATATGCCGTTTCCATCCTTCATGCAGCCACTATGCTTATGAAGCAGTGGAGCGTTTTGGTGTTCTGAAGGGGTTGTGGCTAGGAGCCAAGAGGGTCTCAAGATGTCATCCTTGGAATGATGGGGGCTATGATCCGGTGCCCAAGAAATAAGAAGATAGGATATTTCAATAGTAAGCAGTTGCCTTAACAACCAGAGAGGGGAGGAATTGTGTATGGCATGCGGATGCGACAAGCTTGAATATGACCCCGAGTACGAAAGAGTTAAAAGGGATATAGTCGATGAGCCTAACGAGTATGGGGAAAAAATAACAAACAAACCCCAGGCAAATGTTAAGGTTGGAGTGCCTGGATTCCAACACTGGAAGAGATAGGAGATGCACAGCGATGTTCTCGCTAATGTTATTTTAGGGAGGTGAACTTTAGGTTTTAGGCAAAAGGCTATCAGGCGTCCAACTGCAATTTACTAACGTCATTGGAGGTAACCATGCAAGTTTTTGCTGCGCCGTTTTCGTGCGGAACAAGTGGTTCAACTCAGGTGTCGGGGATTAAGGTGAGGCATGGCAAGGGGCACTTGCAGGTAGCAGCACCACAGAAGAAAACCAATCCTGTAATGTTCGACAGCGGTGTTCTTGTCACGTGTCGCTATTCCGCCGATCCGGTGTCTTCCATTGAAGCTGCAATCTTCAGGAGTTCCCTTGAAGAACGGGAAAGGGTCGAATGCACGCTCCTGTGCGGGGACAACTGCATGAGTCAGCGGTAAATCTGAAAACAGCATTACTTTCACCGTAAAGGAGGATGATTTGGGAAAGTGTTGTAAGATTCCATCGCATTTGGTTGCGGTTTCTGATTTCAACATCGGGCGCGGTCATGCTGGCAAGGATTTGCTCGATGTCCTGCACGAGTCGTCCGGCTCGAAGAAAAAGGAGGAAAGCGACCAGGAAGAGTCGGCAAAAAATTGAGATTTTCTTAGGCGAAATAAATCGCCGATAGCGCACCCAACAGAGTGCGCGCAAAGAAGCAAACAAAGAGGGCTTAGCCATGCTAAGCCCTTTAAAATTGTCTAAAAAGGGGAATATTTGCCGATTAGCACTCGGACTTGACGACTGCTAATCAGTTATATATAATGGAATTGTAGTAATAAATGTATGAATGAAAGACAAGAGAAAATATTAGCGACTGTCATTGAGGAATATACCCAGACTGCTGTGCCTGTCGGCTCAAGCGTTTTGGTGGACAAATATCATTTCGATGTTAGCGGCGCGACGATACGCAATGACATGGTGCTTTTGGAAAAAGAAGGCTATCTTTATCAGCCGCACATCAGCGCAGGCAGGATTCCGACAGACAAAGGCTACCGTTATTTCGTGGAAGAAGTTATGGCAGACAAGGAGCTTTCCAAAGAAGAGCAGCAGAAATTGCAAAGAGAATTTTTGAAGCTCAAAGCTCAGAATACGCGCCTGACAAGAACGACAGCCAAACTGCTTTCGCATGTGAGCGGTAATCTAGCCATCAGCGGGGTGATCGACAAAGATGAATTTGCGGACTTCGGTATGCGCGAGCTCATGAGTCAGCCGGAATTTCAGGAATTGGATGAGATGTGTCGCATAGCTGAAATGCTGGACTACGTGGATGAGAAATTCGATCAGCTTGTTGCTGAAATGGAAGATGGTGAAACGAAGATATTCATCGGCAAAGAAAATCCGATTCCAGGCATCGTCAATTGTTCCATGATTGTCTCTCCCTACACTCTGAAAGATGGAGAACGAGGCATTCTGGCACTCATCGGTCCCAAACGCATGAAATATGCCAAGAACAAATCCCTGATCGAATACATGAAAAAAATGCTGGGGAGCTCAGTGATGATAGTGTTCTTTCTCTATATCGCTAAATTTTAAAGGCTAAATTTGAAATTTCAATTCAAATCCTAAATGTCTGAATTTTAAAACATTTAGTCAATTAAAATTCATTTCAAACTTAAAACTTAAAACTTAAAATTTTTTCAAAAATATGTCCAAGGAAACAAAAAAACATAAGCAGCCGGAAAAAGGATTGAAGGATATTGAGGAGGAGATTGTGGTTGAGCAGGAGAATGAAATAACTGTCCTGCAAAACAAGGCTGAGGAATATCTGGAAGGTTGGAAACGCTGCCAAGCGGAATTCGAGAACTACAAGAAACGCCAAAGCGAATCACAGAAGGATCTGGCCAAATATGCTGCCCAAAATGTGATTCTGCAGATCCTGCCCGTGCTCGATAACTTCCATGCTTCGACTGACCATATTCCTGAAGACCAGAAAAATGATGGCTGGGTGACAGGCATCATGTATATCCAGAAGCAATTGGAAGGCGTGCTTGCTGAGAACGGAGTGGAGGAGATCGCGCCCAATGTTGGGGAGAATTTCGATCCGGTGTTCCATGAAGCGATCGAGGACAAGGAATGCATGCACTGCGAAGCAGGGAAGAAATTCGAGAATAAAATCAAGAAAGTCCTGACCAAGGGTTATAAGATGGGAGACAGGGTGATCAGAGCGGCCAGGGTGACGGTGGAATAGTATTTTTGAAATAAAAAAACGCCCTAGCGACCAGGAGGGGAGGTCATCTAGGGCATAATCTGCAAGCAACTCGTTGGAAGCTTTTCGAAGTAGTTTGTTCGCACGCTCGAGATAGCGAACACTTCGTTGTGTTGCTACCTTCAGGTTGCGGATTAATTCTGAAGCAAATGCACAATTTTGTCAAGGGATAAAAAGATTTAGACAAAGAAAAAAAGCCCGAGGGCTCGAAGAGGTAAAAATAAGCCCAAGGGCGAAGTGGTCACGTTGTGTCCAGCTCTAAGTTCATTCTATCAGCAATATATATCCGATACAAGCGGAAAACTTGTTTTTCCGCTGCTATGGGCGATATATAAGTAAATAACAAAAAATAATGTGACTGTGTTCAATGGCAACTGATCACCCGCCTGCAACGCTTTGCGTGCATGAAGTTTCTAGAGCTTCTTTGCGATGTGGCGTAGCAATGCGGGCAGGCTGCCTATTGGTCACCGATCACTGACTAAGACAATGGGAAAAATTCTCGGAATCGACCTGGGAACGACCAACTCCGCCATGGCTGTCGTCATGGGCGGCAAACCGGAAATCGTGGAAAACAAGGAAGGGGCACGCACCACGCCATCGATGGTAGCCATTTCCAAATCTAATGAGAGATTGGTAGGACTTTTGGCCAAGCGCCAAGCCGTGACCAATCCTGGCAATACGCTTTTCTCCATCAAGCGCCTCATTGGACGTTCTTTCCATGACAGCGAAGTGCAGCGCGATCTTTCTTTGATGCCCTACAAGATCGTGCATGCAGGTGAGACTGTGAAAGTGACTATGGGCGACAAGGATTACACTCCGCAGGAAATCTCTGCCATGATTTTGCAAAAATTGAAGCAGGATGCGGAAGAGAAATTGGGCGAGACCATTACTGATGCCGTCATCACTGTGCCTGCCTATTTTGATGACTCACAAAGAAAAGCAACCAAAGAAGCTGGAGAAATCGCCGGACTCAATGTCCGAAGGATCATCAATGAGCCGACCGCAGCCGCTTTGGCATATGGCTTCGACAAGAAAGCTGACGAAAAGATCGCTGTCTATGACCTTGGAGGAGGAACATTCGACATCTCCATTTTGGAAGTGGGCGGCGACACTGTGGAAGTGAAATCCACGAACGGTGACACGCACCTCGGAGGAGACGACTTCGACCAGAGAATCATCACTTGGATCATCGACGAATTCAAAAAGCAAGAAGGCATTGATCTTTCCAAAGATCCGTTGGCTCTCCAGAGAATCAAGGAAGCTGCGGAAAAAGCCAAGATTGAACTTTCGACTGCTGCTGAAAGCGAAATCAATCAGCCGTTCATCACATCTGATGCATCAGGACCGAAACATTTGGTTATGAAGATTTCCCGCGCCAAGCTTGAAGAATTGGTGGGAGACTTGGTGGAAAAGACATTGGAGCCGGTGAAGAAAGCTTTGGCTGATGCCAAACTCTCCACAGGCGACATCAATGAAGTTGTGATGGTGGGAGGCATGACTCGTATGCCATTGGTTCTGCAAACCGTAGAGAAATTCTTCGGCAAGAAACCGAACATCAGCGTGAATCCTGACGAAGTAGTGGCTCTGGGAGCTGCAATCCAAGGAGGAGTGTTGGAGGGATCAGTCAAAGATGTGCTGCTGCTGGATGTCACACCTCTTACTCTTGGAATCGAAACGATGGGAGGAATTTCCACTCCGCTCATTGTCAGAAACACCACTGTGCCGACAAGCAAATCTCAAGTGTTCTCAACTGCAGCTGACAACCAGCCAAGCGTGGAGATCCATGTGCTGCAAGGCGAGCGCGAAGTGGCTTCTGGCAACAAGACTCTTGGAAGATTCATTTTGGATGGCATTCCACCAGCCCCAAGAGGTATTCCGCAGATCGAAGTGGAATTCGATATCGACGCTAACGGAATCCTGTCTGTGACTGCAAAAGACAAAGCGACCGGAAAATCCCAATCCATCAAGATCGAAGCTTCATCTGGACTTTCCAAAGAAGAAATCGAGAAGATGAAGAAGGATGCTGAGATGCACGCCGAAGAGGACAAGATGAAAAAAGAATTGGTCGAAGCTCGCAACATGGCTGACACATTGGTCTACACCACTGAAAAGGCACTTCGCGAAGCTGGAGACAAAGTGAGCGAAGAAGAGAAGAAGCCTGTCACTGAAGCGATCGAAGAGCTCAATAAGGTGAAGAACGGCGACAATCTCGACGAGATCAAAGCCAAGACCGAAGCTCTCAGCCAAGCCGCACAAAAGATCGGAGAGAAACTATACGCCGCAGCCCAGGAAGCGCAGAAAGGCGCTGAAGGGGCGGAAGGGGAGAAAAAGGATGAAGGAGAAGGCCATGTCCACGATGCAGAAGTGGATGGAGATAAAAAAGAATAATCTTCAAAAACAAAAAGACCCTGGCATTTTGTCGGGGTCTTTTTTGTGTTGGTGAATCAAGTAGAGTCGGCAGCAAACATACTCATCTGCATCATTCATCAAACAAACTATCTGCTCGACAAACAACTCAAGACATTAAGTGAGGAATTTTTGGAACAAGGCGGATTCACAGAAAGACTCTACAAAAAAAGAAAAGAATTCTAAATCCGTCTTATTTGTCCAAGCGTTCAACCAAGCGGATTTGGAAAATGAAAAAGCCCTGCGGTGTCCGCTAGGGCTTTTCTGATGCTTGGGCGTCTGGCTCGTGTTACAGGCCAGTTCCGCCCATGATGTTCTTGCCGCCCGTGGTGCAGTAGTCCTCCATGCACCCGAAGGCGTTGTTGAATGAGGTTTCATCGATGCTCCCGTGTTCCTTGAGGAACAGGGCGCGGAGGTAGTTGCGGTTGGCGGCGCCGGACTGCAGGAGCCGTTCGAGCACGAAGATCTTGCAGATCACGTCGAGGCAATGTCTGTGTTGCCTTGAAGCGTAATCTGCCAGCCGCCGCTTATATTCGACCAGTTTCAGTTCGAGCTGCTCGATGCGTTTCGGATCGTCGGGGATGCAAATTACCTGGATCATGCGATATTCCTCCTTGTTGGTAGGTACTGCTTGGGATTTTACTACTAACTGTCTATTATACTCCAAAACAAGGAAAAAGTCAAGCCTAAAGCAGAATGGGGCTTTGCGAAGGGGAAAATCGGGGGTAGAATTATTGCATATGGAAAAAGAAACCAAAGAAATAAAAGCGATCATTTTTGACTACGGCGGAGTGTTTACTAGGGAAACAAGGTTGCTTCCTATGTATGAACACTGTGCTAAAAAATACGGAAAAGAAATCAGTGAACGTCTCATGGAAAAAGCCAATGAAGCTTGGAATCATGAGCAGGTCGTGAAATCTCCCGTGGGTTCATATTGGAACATCTTGAGCGATCATTTCGGAGTTTCCGCGGAAGAAGTTCTTGAGGAAAGCGGCAATTTCTATGGTTTTGAAAAAGACGTGCTGGAGCTCGCAAAGAGTCTGAAGAAAAAATACAAAGTCGGCATGATTACAAACAATATCATGCATTGGTTTGATGACAACATCAAAAACAGGGGATTGGATGAAGTCTTTGATGATATCGTGACTTCCTATGACGTAGGGATAGCGAAACCGGATCGCAGAATCTACGAATTGGCTTTGGAAAATCTTGGGGTGTTGGCTGATGAGTGCGTTTTCATTGATGACTCTGAGAGGAATATTATCGGTGCGCAGAATGTTGGAATGAGAACTGTCTTGTTTAAGAATCTTGGCCAGCTTGAAGATGAGCTGAAGGAATTGGGCATCTGATAAAATGGTTTATCTTGGAAAATGAAAAAAGCCGGACAAGGACTTAGCATTGCCGGCTTTTTGATTTTTTGGAAAGATTCCAAATTCTCGGACTAATTATTGCTGTTGATTTTAAGGAAATAGTTTGAGGGCTTCCAGCGCTGCAGTCCCATGCTTATAAGCACATAGGTTGTTATTGTGATGCCGCAGCTCAGCTTGGCCCAGATTCCAACACGTAAGGATATTACCAGCATTGACCAAATGGAGAGAAACAAAAAAACCAGTTGAATGCCCTCGAAAGCGATCGTCATTACAAGCAAGATGACTCTTGTGACAAACCCCTTCCCAAGTGCCATTCTCCCAGAGATGTTTGCTGCCAATAGGAAGATTTGGCTGTAACAGAAAAGAAACAGTCCGAATCCGAACAATATCGGGGTCTCCATGAAAACCTCCTTTGCTTTGCTGATATTTTGCTAGCCGTTGCTAGGTTTTTGAGTATATCAATAAAAGTCCAAAAAAGCAATTGCTCACAAAAATCCCAACCAAGCGGATTTGGAAAATGTTTACATGCTGGTGAGGCATGAAAAAAAGCCTGCGACGTTGTCGCGGGCTTTTTGGTTGGGGTTGTGCTGCTAGGCAGTAAGGCTGCTGTTCCAGAGCGTTTGGAGGGCGAATCTTATGCAGCTTGCATAGGGTCCGCCTTGCTCCAGCAGTTTGACTCTGAAGTTTTCGGTGCCAGCGTTCTCAAGAATCTTCTTCAAAAGTTTTCTTTCAGCATAGAAGAAAACCTGAGGATTGTGCCTGTTAGCTTTCAGGAACTGGAAATAGGCCCTGCTGGCTTTGCGGAAAACAGAAGCCACAACGAACGTGGCTGAAGCTTCATCGGAAAGATTTTCTGGGGGAGTGGTTCTTATGTCTATGCTCACCCCAAAGCCAGGAAATATTTCTTTGGCGGTGTTTTCCAAATAAGCTTTTTCGGCCTGGCTCCATTGGATTTTTTCCGGAGCCAGAATCACCACTGTCACTTTCTTTTCCGGTGTTTGAATATGCATCTACAGCCTCCTTGATGTATTGAAAATAACTGAATCAGATGCGAATGTACCATTATTTTCAAATAAAGTCAAGGATGCTGCCTTTGGATGGACCGCCTGAGGCTGGGATTTAATTGACAAAACAGCCAGAAAAACGTATGATTAAAAACTGTCGGAATCGGTTCTTGAACAAGTGAAAATCATTCTTTATATTTTGCCTAGGAAAAGGAGGGCGCCCCATGCTTCTGGAAGAACTGCTAATCTCAAGTGGCTATGAAAAAAATGGTTCCGAGCTCGCTTGTCTGATTCTGGAAAAATTCTCCAATTTGATTTTTGTGTTCAAGAAAGATGATGATTCTTTGAACGCTGAATTTGAAGCGGTTTTGAGAGGCGGGTTTGGACAAGAATACGTCTTGAAGCTGACGCTTTATCCCAATTCTGCTTGCGTACTTGGCTTTTCTGTCAGATGCTATGACATGCTCAGGCTGTTTGTTCTTGCAGACGTCAAAAGGAACGTGGTCAATCAGGCAATGGCAATTAGCAGTCCGGATGCAGTTGATGTTTGCACGCAAAAACTCAAGGAAGACATTGCTCATTTTGACACAATGTTTGAGCGGCTTGCGGATTATCGCAGAAAAAATCCCTTGTGCATTATGGTGCTTTCGAAAGACAAGGCGCTGCGAAAAAAGCATAAGTCACTGATCAGCAAATATGAGCGTGAAGTCAGGGATTTGATTCCCAGCCAAATCAAATATTACGGCTGGGCTAACTATCACTGGACTGAAGACAGGGGCAAGGGATTTACTCAGACATATTTGACGAGGACAAGCTGAATCAAGAATGAATTCGGAAAGGAGGAATGGTCATGGATTTCAAATCGGATGCGGATGTTGCTCTGTTGATGGGGGAGATAGACAACATGCTTCCCTTCATCAGAGACGGACGGGATTCTCTCAATGATTCTCTGATCAGATATGTCAGGGAAGAGATAAAGGATATCCCGCTGAAGGGCAGGAAGAGGACGACAAAGCGCCTTTTGCTGCAGGTGCATTTCGGTCTCTATACTGCGCCTAAGGAGCTTGAAAAAGCCCTCAAGAATCTCAACTCTGCTGCAGGAGAGAGGAGTATCAAGAGGTTGATTAGGAGCATCTTTGATGCGTTGCATCTTTTGGACGTCGAAGAGCCGAAGATCAACGTGAAAATCAGAAACTGGATCTTTTCCTGAAAAAGGATTTTGATCCGCCTATTATAGCCGCGGTGCGCAAAAGCGTACTGCGGTTTTATTTTTCATAAATATATTTTTTAAAAAAAAGCCCTGCAGTTTGCTGCGGGGCTTTGCTGGAATAGTAGGTAGTTGAGCGGATTAATTCAGAGGAACAGGGGTTATGCAAGTGCCGTTTTTGATATCGTCATCATTTTAAAGGAAAATTGCAGTCTTAGAGTCGGGGTTTTCTCTTTGTAGACTAGGTATTGATCTAGAAGATGATCATTTTCACCCATCATATACGCGAGAATTTCCAGCTCTGTGGAAATTTCATCTTCCCTGGCTTCAAGCTCACTCGGATCCCTGTTTAAATATCCCTCAATTTTTTTCTTGATTTGAAGCGCATTTTGCATAAGACCCGAAGTTCTTCTTTTTTCTGATTCTGGCAAATGAGGAAACTGCAGGACTTTGTTGGCGAAATCAATGAAATAGTCCATATCGTCTAGAAAATCACTAATTTCTTCAACAATTGGGAAAAATTCATCAGAAAGGCCTGCACTACCTGGGGGTGTCTTGCTTATGGTTTTCATGCTAGCCTCCTTTTGCTTGGATTTGGAAACAACTATGCCTCAATCAAAGCAGGAAAGCTGCAAGCAGTCAAACTACCAGCTCGTTGCCCAGCTGAGTGGTGATGTGATATAATATCAACAAATATTCATCTATATTATCTAATAAACATCAAATCCTACTAAAATTCGAATAATAGTAGGAAAAAACAAAAAATATGCCGAGAAGAAGTACGAAATTGTCAAAAAAAGAAATTGAAAAAATATTCTTTCAGCTTTGTGTTGCTATTTCTCAAATAAACAAAGTTGAAGAAGCTGCAGAATTCCTGCGTGATCTAATTTCATATCAAGAGGCTGAAATGATAGCGAAACGTCTTAAGATAGCCGAATATGTGATCAAAGGAAAGACTTATGATGAAATACATGGAGAGCTTGGTGTTGGTTTCGGTACGATTGCGCGGGTGCAGGAATGGTTATTGCTTTCCGGCGAAGGCTACAGGAAAGCAATTGACAAGATGGGGGATTATGGAAAATCGCGAAAAATCATTGTGCCGAATAGTGACATGAGCTTGTCAAATATAAAGCGTAGATACCCTATGTATTATTGGCCAGAAATTCTATTGGAGAATGTTGTGCAAAGCATGAATAAAAAAGAAAAAGAGAAAATGAGGAAAGTTGTTTTGGAAATGGGAAAAATGAAAGAAAAGACATTGCTCTATAAACAGTTGAAAAAGTTTGGTTTCTAAAGCATTATAAAAAATTCAAATCCTACTATTATACGAATAATAGTAGGATTTGGCGAAAATCATAAAGTTGTACAAGTTGTGTAAGAAGTTGTGTAAGAAGTTGCGTAAAGGGTGAGTTTGTAAAGTTGTGAGGGGTTAATTTTTGTGGGAGTGTTGCGTGGATATTTTGATGTGTGATATAATATCAACAGAAGTTATTAATTTGAAACAAAAATGGAATTGTTGCTTGTTTGGATTGTGTCTTTTGCAATCGCTGCGCTCATCGTCTCGCCGTTTTTTTGGCTGAGGTTTTTGAAGGAGAAGGGAATGGGGAAGTATCTTATTGTTAGTTTTTGCTTGACTACATTAATCTTAATAATCGTCACTTTTATTTTTAAATGGTCTTATAAGTTAATAAATAGTTACACTTATCTAGATTATTTTGATAGCATAAGTGTTTCTTTGATTTTTATATTAGTATTATTGGCAACAATTTCTCCCTTTATTTTTACTAAAATAATCAAACACAAATTCACAACCAAAAGCTTCTTTTTTTCGCTTGTCTTGTCTGTCATCATTTTTGCGGCAATTTTTCTTTTTTGGGCCTTTGTCCTTCTGCCTTGGGCATTCAGCCAGCTGCATAACTACATATAAGTCTTTGGAATTTGACCATGAAAGCTAAAAAAATTTTACTGATAATATCAATTGCAATTGCTTGGCAGTCGATATTTTCTACTGGTCATGCGTCTGCGGCCACGGAAATCAGTAGTAATATAAACACTCCGACAACGTGGACGAAGGCAGGTAGCCCATATATTGTGCTCGGCAACATTTCTGTTAATGCGCCTTTCGTCATAGAGCCAGGAGTGGTGGTCAAAGTTAGAAATTCTTATGCAAATGGTTTTACGATTAAGAATTCATTTACAGCTGTTGGTACTCCTCTGGATAAGATTGTGTTTACTACGGTCTATGACTCGTCATATGGTGGCAACACTAGAAGCTATTATTCCGATCAATATTCAAACGATTGGAAAGGCATATATGTTTTGCCGGGCCAGGGGCAAGCCAAAATTGAAAACGCAAAAATATTTTATGGCGAGTATGGCATAAAGTATTCAACCATTGATCGATATAGCACATATAAAGATCTGAGTGTGAGAAACACTGAAATAAGATATTCTTCTTCCGCTGGAATATATTTGAGATATACTCAGCCAACCATGGAAAACCTTGTATTGGCCAATAATTACTACGGTCTCTATGTTTATCAATCGACTCCTGACAAAATTCCAGTCATTAAAAACAGTTCCATATTCGGCAATAATCCAAACGGTGCGGGCGTTGCAGGATATTATAATCCTTTTATTGACGCCAGATATAATTGGTGGGGTGATTCGAGTGGGCCCTTTTATTATTCTGTAAACGGCAAACCAGAAGCTTCTAATCTGGATGGCAAGGGCAACCGAATTTTCGGTCAAAATGTTTTGTTCAGACCTTGGGATCAAACTGATCCAACTATTCCCAAGGAGCCGGTCATTTTTGTTCCTGGGATTGGAGCTTCAATCAATCCCGATCTCATGATCGGAGGATTGTTTTCAAACAAGTGGACAATGTTTGATCACACCTATGATGGCATGATTGAAGCGCTCAAATCTATGGGATATATCGAAGGCAAGACTCTTTTTATCGGATATTATGACTGGAGGAAAAGCAATGAAGATTCTGCTAGAGACTTTCTCAAGCCGCTCATAGACAGAGCTCTCAACCTCAATCCGGAGGCTTACAAGGTCAACATTGTGGCGCATTCCATGGGCGGGCTGGTTTCACGCAGCTATGTACAGAGTCCTGATTACAGGGGCGATGTGGACAATCTCATCATGATTGCGACGCCTAATCATGGGTCGTCTGATGTTTATGCTACATGGGAGGGTGGCAGCGTGCCTGGTAATTGGGAGCTAGTTACGCGTACGCTCATGAATGTTTATTTATCGTATATGTCTGTAAAGAAATTAACTTTCAGTAATTATGAAACCGTTCATAGATACATTCCTTCCGTTAAGCAGCTGATGCCTCTCTATGATTACGTATATAAAGCAGGAAATTCAGGCGACCTAAAAAATTATTCTTCTATGCATGAAACCAACGATTTTCTTGCCAAGCTCAATAATGGCATGGATCTGCTAAATCAGCGAGCCAAAATAAGCATCATAATCGGCGACAAACAACCGACGGTCGGCACCATACCCGTCGTTGATTCAGACAAAGAAGGCATCTGGCAGGACGGCAAACCTGAGCCGATCGATCCGCAAAAGAATGTGACCAATGGCGACGGAGAAGTGCTCAAAGATTCTGTGCAAATAACGAACAAATTCTCTGCGACACTGGACAGCAATCATCGGGGAATTGTTACAGACGCGGAACCAATTGTTGCCCAACTGCTTAATGAAAAATTGGAGAAGATCCATGAATCTCCGCAAATAAATGACGAACTGGTCGTATGGTCCGATGGATCTAATGACATGACAATCACAGCTCCTGACGGCCAAAAAGTTTCCCAAGATGGTGGAAACATCCATGACGCGCGCTTTGCCGGAGAATCGAAAAAGAACGGTTTCAAGATCGTTTCTGTGCCAAATCCTAAAAACGGCAACTATAATATTTCAGTCAAAGGCGGAGACAGTAGTGATGTCAAAATAGGCATTGAACATGTGGATCACACGGGCAACGGCGCGAATTCTTCAAGCAATGTTTCCAGTGAAGTTCAACCTGATCAGACAGTGCAATATGTGGTCAGTGTTGATCAGACGAACATTCAGAATCCCGTCAGTGGCATCATTGAGCAGGACTCAATTGCGCCTGTCATCAACATCGAATCTCCGAAAGACGGCGAAAAATATCAGCACGATCTCATGTTGCCGATAAAGATTTCAACAACAGACGATTCCTCCAAACCTGAGGAAATCACGATCCAAGCTTTGTGGGACGGAATGTTTGAGTTGGATTTGAAAGAAAGCGTGGACTTGAAACAACAGGATTTGGGAGAACACATAGTCAAAGTTGTTGCTGTTGATAAGCTTGGAAACAAAGCTGAGAAAACATCCACTTTTCAAATAGTTGAAATCTCTCCTGTTGGGGGTGATTCTGGCAGTGGTTCGGGCAATGGGGGCAACACTGACACAGGCACCAGCACTGATACAGGCACAAATACAAACACCAACACCAACACTGGAACCAATACTGGCGATCAAGTTGATCCTAACCAAAGCAATGGGACAAATAATGCAACTGGCACAAATCCTGTAAATCCGATTCCTATTGAAACGACAAATGTCACCAGTCAAAATGTGCCAATAGCGGAGACTGCAGTTGTCAAAAGCAAGAAACATCATCACAAAAAGAAATCTTCCAAGAAAAAGAAAAGCAAGAGAGCTGAGAAAAAAACAAAAACAGGATCTAGCAAAAACGACAGACCTTCCGGCAAGATTCTGAGCATCGTAAACAATCTGACGAGTCCTATGCCTGAAGACAAAGAATTGGAAAAGCTTTTTGAAAAGGAGCGCGCGGAAATGCTGTCGCAGCAGGATCAAATTGAGATCAGAGGCGATGGTATTCTGCCAAAAGAAGATGTTGTCGAGCAAGCGCAGATTAAGCAAGTGCAGATTGAACAAATCCAACCAGAAAAAGAAAACATTGTGAAGTCTACAGATTTGCAAATGCCTGTTTTGGGAAAATTGACCGATCAGATTTTGAATAATAAAGGGTTGGTGCTGGGCGTTAGCACTGAAAAAAATGAACAGCCAGACAGATCGAAAACCAAGCCGCTGCAAGAATCAAGCTTGAACTATCCTTTGCTTGGATCA
>DASVYU010000007.1:0-2621 GCA_036391995.1 Patescibacteria group bacterium | reverse complement strand
CCATAGGCCATCACGCAAACCACTGCGAAAGCGACAATGACCAATGTCAGAATGGAATATATGAGAGTCGACAGCTTGATGACTTTCTCGTCATTTTCAGTTGATTTTTTTTGTTTTGTCATGGAAATTAATTATTCTTTTTATTAATATTTGAAGAATAAGTCCCACCACTTGCGATAATTCGGCGTTTGATCCTCGTTGTTCTGAACGCTCTGCACAACCGGATCTTCCGAATCTTGCTGCGCGCTTTGTTTGACCACCACTACATTCTCATCAGGCTTTTGCATGTTCAATTTGTCCTTGGCAATCTTTTCCTGGAATTCAGGCGTCTGCAGATAGGCGATCTTCTGAGAAAGCGCATCATTTTCATCCTGCACTTTCTGAGCCTGAGCCTTGAGGTCAGCTACCTCGCTTTCGATTTTCTTGTTGCGGTAAGCTTCCCTGACAGCACTATATGAAATGCCGACCGCCAAAAGCATGCCTATGACAAAAAGCGCTGCGGCGGTGGAAAATATCTTTTTTTTCATCAAAATGTCTGCTTTTGTTTTAATATCGGCTCAAAAGAGGAGCCAACGTGAAAGCGATCATGGAAATCACTCCCAGGATCGTGATGATCGTCCAAATCAGGTGCATGCGTTGTTTTCTTTTCTTGTGGCTCATAAAGATATTTTACCAAATATATGCATGCGGCACAATATAGCTGCCTTAGCGCTTAAGCACTGCCAAATATGCCTCACTAGGCACTTGGACTTTTCCGATGTTGCGCATCTTCTTCTTGCCTTTCTTCTGCTTGTCCAAGAGCTTGTTCTTGCGCGTCACGTCGCCGCCATAGAGCTTGGCAATCACGTCCTTGCGGAAAGGTCTGATTGTTTCGCGCGCAATCACTTTGCCGCCCAAGGCAGCCTGGATCGGAATCACGAAGTTCTGGCGCGGAATAGCATCTTTGAGTTTTTCCACAATCCTCTTGCCTTCATGGTGTGCCTTTTCTTTCGGCACAATGCGCGACAGAGCCTCCACAATCTCACCTGCCAAAAGAATATCCATTTTCACCAAATCTGAAGCACGATAACCGATGATTTCATAACTCATGGAAGCATAACCGCTGGTCACACTCTTGAGATCATCATGGAAATTAACAATGATTTCGGTTAGCGGCACTTCAAAAGTCAGGATAATGCGCTCCATGTCAATATATTCCGTGTTGAGATAGATTGAGCGCAAATTACTCATAAGCTCCATGATGGAACCCAGATATGTCGCCGGCGTGATGATTTCCAATTTAACAAACGGTTCAGCGATTTCATCGATCGTCGAGGGATCAGGAAGCTGAGTTGCACTGTATATTTTCACAATCTCTGAGGAACCTTTCTTTTTTAATTCATAAACGACACTTGGCGTTGTGATGGTCGGCGAAAAACCGAATTCTCTTTCCAATCTTTCCTTGATGATTTCCAGATGCAAAAGTCCGAGAAATCCGCAGCGGAAACCTTTGCCTAAAGCCATATTGCTTTCTGGTTCGAAAACGAAAGCTGCATCATTAAGCTTGAGTTTCTCCAAGGAATCGCGCATGAAATTATAAGCATCTCCTTCAATCGGATAAAGCCCAGCATAGACCATCGGACGCACCTCTTTGTACCCCGGCAATGCTTCCACTTCCTTTAGTTTGGAAATTGAGAATTGAGAATTGGAAATTCGCGAAAGCGTTATGGTGTCACCGACGCGGCAATGATCCACACTTTTGAGTCCTGTGGCAATATACCCGATGTCACCTGCAGTGAGTTCGCCATTAACCACAAGTTCAGGCTTGAAATATCCGACTTCCACCACGCCGCTGTCTTTGTCGGAAGCCATCATATGGATCTCGTCATCTCGCTTAACGCTTCCGTCCACAATGCGAACATAGGCCAACACTCCTTTGTAGGTGTCATATTTGGAATCAAAAATCATGGCGCGCAAAGGTTTTTCGTTGTCGCCAGCAGGAGATGGAATCTTTTCCACGATCGTTTCCAGAATCTTGTCCACGCCCATGCCCGTCTTGCCGGATGCTTCAAGGATCTCTTCCTCCTTGCATCCCAAAATGTGGATGATTTCTTTCTTGGTCTTTTCTACTTCCGCATTAGGCAGATCCACTTTATTGACCACTGGAATGATTTCCAAACCTTGCTCAATGGCTTGATATAGATTGGACAAAGTCTGCGCCTGCACTCCCTTGGTAGCATCCACCAAAAGCACAGCGCCTTCCACGGCAGCCAAAGAGCGTGAGACTTCATAGCCAAAGTCCACATGCCCAGGAGTGTCTATCAGATTCAAAGTAAACTTTGAATCTGCAGTTTCCAACTTCGAATTTCCAATTTCCAAACCATCGGAAGTTGTTTTTTTGTATTCGTATTCCATTCTGGCAGGCTGCAACTTGATGGTAATGCCGCGTTCTCTCTCCAGATCCATGGAATCCAGAAGCTGCTCCTTCATCTTTCTTTTCTCGACAGTACCGGTCAATTCCAAAAGACGGTCAGCCAATGTGGACTTACCGTGGTCTATGTGCGCAATTATGCAAAAATTTCTAACAAATTGTTGGGACATACTTTAATTTTGGCTTTTTTAAACATAACTAATGATACAGG
>DASVYU010000006.1:0-17777 GCA_036391995.1 Patescibacteria group bacterium | reverse complement strand
TCCCAATTCTTCCGCAATGGAAGCAAACATGAAGTCAGTGTGTTTTTCCGGCAAAAAATTGAGCTGGGCCTGCGAGCCATGGCCGATGCCTTTGCCAATAAGACCTCCCGACCCCACTGCGATTGTGGCTTGGATCACGTTGTAACCAGCTCCTTTAGCATCAACAGAGCTCGGATTCACCAGATTCAAGATGCGATCTTTCTGGTATTGCTCCAAATGGAACCAGCCGAAAAAAGCAACGACGCATCCAGCGAGAAGCATAAACAGGATTTTTTTAATGCTGATTCCTGACACGAATGTCATGCCCAGCCATATGCCCACCAGCACCATTGTGCTGCCCAAATCTCTTTGCAACATAACGAAAGATATGACGATTCCAGCCAAAACCAAAGATGCTATCAGCCTGCCTGTCTCGCCCAATTCCATTTTTTTCTGCGAAATAAAGCTGGCTAAAAAAATGATCAAGGTAAGCTTCGTGAATTCAACCGGCTGGATGCGCAGCGATCCAAACCCTATCCAACCTGTGTGTCCGCGTACATTACGACCAAGCACAAGCACTAAAGCTAGCAAAAAAAGAGTTGCGAAATACACCGGCGTACTGTTTTTCCTGAGAGTCTGATAATCATTGAATGCAAAGAAAAGCATCAGGATCATGCCGACAGATGCAAAAATGACTTGACGCCAAAAGACACCGAACCCGGTCGCTTCCCCCGAAATTCCAGCCAAAGAAAGACTGTAAAGCACTGCCATACCAGTGCCCAGCAGCATCAGCATAGCCAGCATCAGGATCCAATCGATTTTAAGAATCTTGTTGATCATTACTGAGCGCCGCTATAACCATCATTGGAAAAAGCGCTTGGGTCAAAAATATTCGCCTGAGCATCAACCTCCATGGACTGCGGATTGCCTGAAAGATCATAAGGCCAAGTCACGCGGAAATCCCTTTCTTCACTGGCACGCACCGTGCTTTGCTGCGTCGTGTTGATGCCTATGATTTTGCCTTGCTGATCACGCAGAACAATGATGATGCTTATTTTGTTAAGGTCATAAGTACTGTCATTGCGCACCGTGCCATCAGCCTCGTCCCCACTTCCCATCGGGAGCGGCGCCAGTTTCTTGTTGAAAATATTAAGCTGCGGCTTTTCCAGATCGCCCAAAGTATCCCATTTATAATTAGACACAGAAAAATCGACACTGGACGGCACCAGGCCGCCCGTATCGAGTCCTAGCTCAGCAATATATCTAGTATCTGCAGGCAAAATAAAATTTGTTCCTTGGCGTGTGGCAATCGTTTTTTCTTGCGCGTCCTTCAAAGTGAAAGTGTAGTCAAAAGAACTTGCGCCTTGAGAATCATTAGGATTGGAAATTTTCGCCACCACATCGAAAGTATTGCTTCCGCCGGAAGCAAAAGCTGTTTCCTGAACTTTTATGTCCTTGTTTTGTACGCGCGCCTTGCATGGAGAACATGGCCCTCCGCAATCGATTCCTGTTTCACTTTGATTCTGTTTACGATCAGTGCACGTCGCCGGAGGCGTTATGAAATACCAAAGCAGAAATCCGACTGCGGAAAAAATAACCAGATAAACGAAGATGATACTGAGACGCTTGATCAGTTTAGGGTTTTCCATATTCGGGGAAGATTATGATTATTAGGATGTTTATTTTTTCTAACTTCATTTTACACTGCATAATAAAAAAGTAAACAAAAAAATCCCGCATAAGGCGGGATTTTATTATCCCATGATCGCAAAGCGATTACGGGATAAGATTTTTAAGAACAGGATTCTGGCGACGACCTACTCTCCCTCATGGAGGTACCATCGGCGCTGGTTGTCTTAACTGCTCTGTTCGGGATGGGAAGAGGTGTAACCCAACCGCAAGAGTCACCAGAATTCTGGCCTCAAAAAATCAATACGTACATTTTAAGCGCGAGCTACAATAAGTAACTCTTAACTGCTAACCATGCAAAATCTGAAAGATTATGGAATCTATTAGTACTTCTTGGCTCAATCCATTGCTGGACTTACACCTAAAGCCTATCAACCTAGTCTTCTTCTAGGGGATCCTCATGGAGCAAGCTCCATGTAATGTCTAATCTTGGGATGAGCTTCCCGCTTAGATGCTTTCAGCGGTTATCTCGACCAAACTTAGCTACTCGGCAGTGCTCCTGGCGGAACAGCCGATACACCAGAGGTTTGTTCTTTCCGGTCCTCTCGTACTAGGAAAGAGTTCCCTCAAACATTCACGCCTACAGCAGATAGAGACCAACCTGTCTCACGACGGTTTGAACCCAGCTCGCGTACCGCTTTAATTGGCGAACAGCCAAACCCTTGGGACCTTCTCCAGCCCCAGGATGCGATGAGCCGACATCGAGGTGCCAAACCCCTCCGTCGATGTGGACTCTTGGGAGGGATCAGCCTGTTATCCCCGGGGTAACTTTTATCTGATGATCTTCTGCGCATCTACATGCTACAGTCGGTTCACTAAATTCTACTTTCGTAACTGATCGACTTATGGGTCTTGCAGTAAAGCTGGTTTGTACTTTTGCGCTATCAGTCCGATTTCCATCCGGACCTAACCAACCTTTGTAAACGCCTCCGTTGCCATTTAGGAGGCGACCGCCCCAGTCAAACTACCCACCAGGCACTGTCCCCGCTCCGGATATGAGATTCAAACACGTCAATGCAGAATATATTCATTGGGTTTGAAACTCATAACGGAGCAGGGTTAGAATTAAAACGTTAGCAGAGTGGTATTCCACTGTTGACTCCACCTCGACCGAAATCGAGGCTTCAAAGTCTCCCACCTATTCTCGGCAACTAACATCTCAATCCAATACCAAGTTGTAGTAAAGCTCCACGGGGTCTTTTCGTCTTGCTGTAGGTCGACAGCATCTTCACTGTCATTGCGATTTCACCGGGTCCTTCGTTGAGACAGTTCCCAAGTCGTTACACTTTTCATGCGGGTCAGAATTTACCTGACAAGGAATTTCGCTACCTTAGGACGATTATAGTTATCGCCGACGTTCACTGGCGCTTCAAGGAATAGCTTGCACCACCCCCCTTAACGTTCCAGCACTGGTCAAGTGTCAGCCCCTATACTTCCCCTTGCGGGTTTGCAGAGACCTGTGTTTTTGGTAAACAGTCGCTTGGGAAAAATTCACTGCGCCCTACCTTGCGGCAGGGAAGACATCTCGCGAACTTACGTCTAGCTGTTTTGCCGAGTTCCTTAACGAAGGTTCTCCCGTTCACCTTAGGCTACTCGCCTCGTCTACCTGTGTCGGTTTTCAGTACGGTTACGATAGTATTATCCTTAGAAGCTTTTCCTGGTACCCTGCTCCATCTCGTTCGCCCGCATTGCTACGGACTTCCAGAAATACCTTGGACTATTGCTTAGCGGATTTGCCTACTAAGCATCCTCAATATCCCTACGTCAATCCAATAAGACGCAAGATGTACTAGAATACGTCACTCCATCGAATACTACCGCAGTGCAGGAATATTAACCTGCTGTCCATCGACTACGCTTTTCAGCCTCGCCTTAGGGCCGACTAACCCTGGGTCGATCAACGTTGCCCAGGAAACCTTAGACTTACGGTGTGTGCGGATTTCACGCACATTGTGGTTACTCATGCCAACATTCTCACTTCCATGCAATCCACGACGGGTCGCCCCTTACGCTTCAGCTCACATGGAACGCTCTCCTACCGCCAATGCTACGCATTGGAATTTCAAATTTTCAATTTTAAATTTTAAATGAATTTTAAATGACTAAATGAAAAAATATTTGAAATTTAGACATTTAGAAATTTTGAATTGAATTTAAACTTAAAATTTAGCCTTTAAAATTTCAGTGCGGAGCACTGGCCCATATCTTCGGTACTATGTTTAGCCCCGGTACATTTTCGGCGCGAAGTCTCTGGTCTAGTGAGCTGTTACGCACTCTTTAAAGGGTGGCTGCTTCTAAGCCAACCTCCTAGATGTTTAAGAAACTTCACTTCCTTTCCCACTTAACATAGATTTAGGGACCTTAGATGATGATCTGGGCTGTTTCCCTTTTGAGATCCGACCTTAGCGCCGGATTTCTGACTGCCATGATACGCATCGCAAGAATTCGGAGTTTGGTTGAAAACCCTACGGCGAACCGCGAATTCTCATCCAGTAGCTCTACCTCTTGGATGTAATTACATGACGCTAGCCCTCAAGCTATTTCGGAGAGAACCAGCTATTGCCGAGCTCGATTGGAATTTCTCCCCTACACACAAGTCATCCCCGAGTGTTGCACGGCTCGTGGGTTCGGGCCTCCCGCTGGTATTACCCAGCGTTCACCCTGCTCATATGTAGCTCGCCCGGCTTCGGGTCTAATTCATGCGACAGGACGCCCTATTCAGGCTCGCTTTCACTACGCCTCCGGAGTGTCTGCTCCTTAGGCAAGCCGCATAAAATTAACTCGTTGGCTCGTTCTGCAAAAAGCACGCTGTCACGGTCGCAAGCGACCGCTCCAACTCTTTGTTAGTATATGGTTTCAGTTCTATTTCACCTCCCTCACCGGGATGCTTTTCACCTTTCCCTCACGGTACTAGTTCACTATCGATCTGAAATAATATTTAGCCTTGGAAGTGTAGTGCTCCCAGATTCAGACAGGGTTTCTCCGGCCCCGCCTTACTTGAGGATAATTGCATTTGGCATATTCGCTTTTCGCATACAGGACTATTACCTGCTATGGTTGCTCTTTCCAGAGCATTTTGCTAAGGGAATATGACAAACCCCGATCAACCGAGTCCAATTACCTCGCAACCCCACATCCCGAAGGATGGGTTTAGGCTGTTCCACGTTCGCTCGCCACTACTTGCGGAATCACAATTGTTTTCTCTTCCTCCTGGTACTAAGATGTTTCAATTCCCAGGGTGCGCTTCATCAGTCTATGAATTCAACTGAAGATTTCTACCAAAGGTAGAAGGGTTACCCCATTCGGAGACCCCCGGATCAAAGCTTGCTTAACAGCTCCCCGAGGATTATCGCAGCCAGCTGCGTCCTTCATCGCTTATTTCAGTCAAGGCATCCACCATATACGTTAAGTAACCTTTCATATTTAACGGTTAGCAGTTAACAATCACTTATTAACTGCGCTTAACTTTGTGAATCACTGACATGCCTCATCGGCATATCATTGACCTACGTATTGACTTACCATGTTTTAGCTGACGCCCGACACGTTTTTCCGCACACCAGAACATGTCACACGTTATACATGGAAAGACCTTATTCACTTTTCAAGTTGCGCATTACTGCGGAAACACATTCGTGCGATTCTCACACTCACTGTTTCAGCACTAATTTTTAAGACAAATAAAAAACCGCTGCTTTGCGGTTGACTTTCCGGGACGCACAAAAAAATAGCCCCGAACTTCACCCGCTTGTTGTATTTCGTTGTCTTGTGATGTTTCTCAGATTGTTTTTTTCTTAGAACATACTTCAGACGTATCCCCATGATAGACAAAATAAAAATATCTGTCAAGGGTTTGGAATAAATATCTTACGAAAATAGATTTATTCCTTTAAATAAGGCTTATTTTCCTAAAAAACATAAAGGCCATCTCACGCAAGTTTCGCGCAAGACGGCCTGATTTTTCCATAACATTTGAAGATGCTGTTAAAGTCCCCTCACCTCAAGAGACGCATCGACAATTTCAACCGCAAGATTCAACTCGGAAAGCGAAATTGCGGATGGCTTTGTGACCGTTGTGCTTTCAGTAATGGCAGCACTCACTTCAGCGAACTGTATCGGCGTCGCAATTGGACTCTTGAATAGATCTCCTTGCAGCGCCAACAGGTTGTGGAAATAAGCAGGGGAAGCATCCAGCGAGGAGTTCCCTGCCAGAAACGCATCCCGATCCTGGATGGACAAGGCTGAGAAGGCATTCTCCGACCCGATAGCGATTTTTGCACCACGGATAGGTTTACCATTCGACCCGATTTCTGCAATCATGCCTATAGGGTCATAATTTCCAGGTTTCTCCGCATTGACATAGCCTACCGCAACATACCCTGAAGAGCTTATTGCAATCTGCTTGATGTCAGTCCCGTGATAGCCGAAAAACGATTTCCAGCCGGTCTGCAGATTGCTGTCCACTTTCCAGATCACTGCCTGGCGAGGACCGGAACGGGAACAATAGCCCGCAAGAGTCAAACTTCCATCATCTCCGACCACCATGTCATTAGCAAACAGTGAGGCTGGCTTTGCAGAATAGCTGCGTCCAGCAACCGCTTCACCAGTTGCGGCATCCACAGCAATCAAGCTGCTGTCAAAATATGTCCAGCTATTATCACGGACTGAGCTGGAGATATACAGCCGAGTGCTGCTTATGGCGCAACTGACAGCCGCTTCATAATCGAAGCTGCCATAACGCTTGCTCCAAACCGGCTGCCAATCCTTGTCCAAACGGATAGCTATAAGGTCGCGGTCGTGCCGTTGCCAACCAAGATCCCAGTCAGCATCTCCAACGAGAACAACGTCTGTGCCAGCGAAGGCAACGTCGGTCGCTGTTTCATTAGCGACTGCGGAATCAGCATTTCTCAACACTAAATCCTTGATGATGCTTCCATTTTGCCCCACTTGGCAAATCCAGATCGCCCCCTTCGTTTTGATGCTCAGGGAATTTTCCTGAACAATCTCCACAACACACCCTGCCAGGAAAATCGTTCCGTCAGGTGCGAGACGGGCATGCGAGACAGTCGTCTCTGTCGTGCCTTGATGGGAGATTTTTTTCGACCAGAGCACATTGCCCTGAGCATCCAGCTTCACCAACAATGCCGATCTTTTCAGATTCGAACCGTTAGTGTTGGCAGCGATGATCCTAGTTCCGTCAGACAAAGACAAAGCTGAAACCACAGTCGTGTCAGCCCCTTGAAGCTCAAGCGCCTTCGAAAACGAAGAGGCCGTCTTCAGCGACTCGGATTGGACTGCAGCCCTTTCGCTGCCGCAGCCCGCCATCATAAGGGAAAAAACCAATGCCATAGCCAGAAAAATCGAGGATGTTTTCATGTTTCGTCCTTTCTTTTTTCAAAAAACTAGGATGCCGGACGAATCCGGTGTGTCATTTAAGACAACCTATAATTATACACCTATATTGATAAAATGTCAAGCAAAATCGGCCATTCTTATATTCCACACAAAAATGTGGTTGCAAAAACCCCTTTTAATCAGGGGCTTTTGAAGCGGTGCGGGATTATTCTTTTTAAACAAGATCTCCTGAATTATTGGGCATTATTCATTATGTCTAACCCGGTAACATTTGGCACACTCTTCAAATCTCCATAACTATAAGTCTTTCTATTTCCTGCCTTATCAGTAACCACAAAGTCCTGGACGCTCCATGCACCCAATGCGGATCCTTTTCTCATTTTTAAACTTGCAGTATATGTTCCATTGTTTAAATCGCCGGATATCCTTTTGACCTCATCAAAACCAAGCGCCTTACCCGTAGTCACATTTTTTATTCTCAAGGACGTCCAAGTTCCACAATTGTCAGATTTCAAACACACTCCGGAAATATCTTCATCAATTGTTGCATTCATGGTTAATATCTGATCTTGCGATGTTGTGTTTACCAATGTTGGAGTAATTGAAAATGCAGTTACTCTTGGAGCGTTTTTATCTGCTATGGTTACAACTGAGCTATTAAAAGATACTGAAACATTACCAGCAGCATCTTTTACATATACCCAGAAATATTTTCTTCCGAGAGATGAGGCGGTAATATTTCCCCTTATATTTACAGCAGTTTTTCCCGTAATGCCAGCTGTTTGCCATCCGGAATCACCAGATCTAGGTGCAACTGGTGAAAAATCAGACGCAGTTTCTTTAATCATCCAGGCTACTACACCTATATCATCTTTTGCAGAAATATCAACAGGAATAATAAGAGAGTTTGATTCAGGTGATAAATTAAAAGAGACTACAATTGGTTTAGTAGTATCCATAGCAACTGAAAATCCCTTATTTCTAACTCCCTTATTTTTAATCATAGCCGCATCAGAACCATTGTAATTGCCGGAGGAAAATCCCCAGACTATGGCAATCACCGAGCCCAAGGTAAACGCGATTAATATGAAAGCCTTGAGCTTCCAAAGTTTTCCTTTTTTCACCAAAGTGAATTTCTTGCCAAGCTTCGCGTAGTGCTTTTCCGCTAGCTTGTCGATCTTCCTTTTTGTTTTTGCGGCCATTTTTTTGACTTATTGTTTATATATAAAAAATTTGCAATTCCCAATGGAACTACAAAAGCTTTATGACGTCAGCGACAGTGACCACGCCCATCAGGATGTCACCAACAGCCACCGGCACCGTATGGAGGTCCTTCTCTTTGACGATCTTCAGGAAATCCTTGACATCGGCCTCAGGCTCGATAGTCACGCAATCCTCTGTCATGATATCACCGGCTTTGGCTTGCAATATCTCATTGAATTCCTCTTTTTCTTCACTTTTCTGATCGTGCGCTATACCCGTTTTGGTGAGGAAATCCACATAGGAAGGCAAGTGGATCTCGGTCTCTCCTTTCACGAAAAAATCCGTTTCCGTGATAATGCCAACAACATGCTTACCTTCAACCACCGGGATACCGTGGATTTTGTGTTCACGCATGATCCTGGCCACATCTGAAACACTAGTTTCTTTTTCCACGGTGATAACACCTTTAGTCATGATATCTTTGATCTGCATGCGATTTCATCAATTCTTATGGCATTATTTTACCATAATTTATCGCTTAATACAACAAATCTTGTCACAAGCACCGTTGAATTATCATAAAGGCCTGCTGGTATAACCAGTAGGCCTCCCAATCAGATATTGCCTTGCAGTCTATTTCCTTTCCAATTCTTCCCGAAGCTTCCTAAGAATGAGAGTTGCTTCATCGCGCCCACCAAGACCAAAGGCCAGGCCGATCGCCAAAGAAAGTGCCGCCACCAGACCGATAAACAAAGTGTTCACTAGAGATGTCGCTATTCCCAGCTGTATAAGGGCCGCCAACAGACCGAAAATCATGATTGCCCATTTGATAAGCGTTGCTAAAAGCGTCGCACTCATAACTCCTGCGGCTTTCGTGGAACCACGTACGATCTTGTAAGCCAAACTCCCCAGAAGAAATGCGATTGTCAGAATGATCGTTGCCACAACCACGTTTGGCAAATACAAAATGATGCTATTAAGAAAAGTCGTGACCTGCTGGAGACCTAAAATGTCAGTCGCTGCCATCAAGAAAACCAACACCAGAAACCACTGCACGAGTTGTCCGATCAAGCGAGAAAAAGTTATCTCCAATCCGTGTTTTTCCAACACTGAACCAACATTCATTCTTTCCATGGCTTGATCCACGCGCAACATTTTCACGATTCTCCCAATAACCTTGCCCACCAAAGAAGCAACCAACAGTCCGATCAAGAAAACGAGCAGTGCGCCGATGAGTGTCGGCAGAAAATTAATAAAACGCATCCATAAATCAATTAGCGAAGCGGAAACCGCCCCACCCCATGTCTGCACCTGGTTCATACTTTTGTTTTTAAAAAAATTATATTAGCCTATATTTATTTCCATTATATCACAAAAGGCGGGATCACATATCCCGCCTTTAAAAAATCTGAACTGAAAGCTTTTACACATCCAGATTCTTCACGCTCTTGGCGTGGGTCTGGATGAAGCGCCTACGCGGCTCCACATCAGATCCCATCAGGATGTCGAAGATTCGATCCGCCTCTTCAGCATCTTCGATCTTCACTTGATACATCAAGCGATTCTCAGGATCCATGGTGGTTTCCCAAAGCTGCTGCGGATTCATTTCTCCAAGACCTTTGTAGCGCTGAATTGTCACCCCGGCAATCTTCTCCACTTCCCCGCCCGCTTCTTCCAATTCCTGATCAGTTATTTCTTCTTTTTCCAACTTGGCTTTCACCGCTTTCTTGTCAGCATTCTTCTCAGCAACTTTCGCGCGCAGTTCCTCCACAACCTTATCTTTCTCCTCGTCATTATATACCCATCTCACATCCTTGCCTCTTTGAATGCGATAGAGAGGCGGCTGAGCAATATAGATATGACCATCAGTTATGAGTTCTTCAAAATAGCGATAGAAGAAAGTAAGCAGCAGAGTACGGATATGCGATCCATCCACGTCGGCATCTGCCATTATAATGACTTTTCCATAACGTAAGCGCGAGATATCGAAAGTCTCTCCAATGCCCGTCCCCAATGCAATGATGATAGGCTTCAGAGTGTCGGATTTCACCACCTTATCCAAACTGGTTTTTTCCACATTCACCAATTTTCCACGCAGCGGCAGAATGGCTTGGAATTGGCGATTTCTTCCTTGTTTTGCAGAGCCGCCAGCAGAGTCTCCCTCCACGATGTATAGCTCAGATCGCTGCGCGTCGCGTGTCGAGCAATCCGCCAATTTGCCAGGCAGCGTCATACCTTCCAGCGCCCCTTTCCTAAGGACTGCATCCTTGGCGGCGCGTGCTGCAATACGAGCACGCACTGTCAACATGCATTTTTCAATCATGGCCTTGGCATCCTGAGGATGTGTTTCCAAGAACTCCGCAAGACCTTCACTTGTCACACTAGAAACGATGCCTCGAACTTCTGCATTGCCCAATTTGGATTTGGTCTGACCTTCGAATTGCGGATTGCGCAGCTTCACACTGACAACAGCCGTCAATCCTTCTTTAAGATCATCCGATGTCATGGAGCCGTCTTTTTCCTTGATCAAGTTGTTCTTTTTAGCATAGTCATTAAGGATGCGAGTCAGAGCCATCTTGAAACCGGTCACATGCATACCGCCTTCCGGAGTGAAGATGTTGTTCGCAAAAGAATGCAGATGCTCTTTGTAGCCATCGGTATATTGCAAAGAGATTTCCACATTCACATCATCCACTGTCTTTTCGATATAGACCGGCGCATCGTTCTTCACCTGCTTGCCGCGATTCAAGAATTTCACGAAAGAAATTATGCCTCCATCGAAATAGAAGCCGTGGCGGCGCGCTTTGTACTCATCATCCTTAGTCAAAACCTCGCGCCTGTCTTCCACCACGATCTTAACGCCTTTGGTGAGATATGCTTGTTGGCGCACATAATCCAAAATCTTCGTGAAACTGTATTTTATTTCTGGAAAAATCTCACTATCAGCCTTGAATGTAATGGTTGTACCAGTGTGATCACTTTTGCCGACAGCCTTCACCTGCCCTTGCGGCACGCCGCGTTTGTATTCCTGCATCCAAACTTTGCCTTCGCGATGCACTTCCGCTCTCGTCCATTCCGAAAGCGCGTTCACTACGGAAACACCTACGCCATGCAAACCTCCGGAAATCTTATAGCCATCGCCGCCGAATTTTCCACCGGCATGCAGAACCGTCAGCACTGTTTCCAGAGTGGATTTTTTTGTTTGCGGATGTATTTCCACTGGAATACCGCGGCCGAAGTCGCGCACAGAAATGACATTGTCAGGCAGCAGCTGAACCAAAATGTCGCTGCCGTGCCCAGCCATTGCTTCATCAATCGAGTTATTGACCACTTCCCAAATCAAATGATGCAGACCTTCCAAGGAAGTTCCGCCGATATACATACCTGGACGCTTGCGCACCGGATCAAGACCTTCAAGTACTTGGATAGACTTGGCGCCATATTCAGATTTTTTCTTGTTTTCAGTCATACTGTTTCTAATTCTAAGTTATTTAGATTTCTCAAGATTCTTAATTTTTTCTTGTCAAAAAATACAACTCCACCAAAAGCATGCCCGCTACCACCAAGCTGCTGTCCCACCATGTCAGCATCCTGAACTGTTGCAGTAAAAGCAGAGCTATTGCCATAATGGCAAGCAGTATCCCTTGCCTGAAACTGGCAGCCAAATAAGCCAAGGAAAACTCTTCTTCCAGAAAGTGCCTACGCATCCATGTGAAAAACAGAACCAACAGGGCCGCAAGCAACAGCAATGTCGTGGCGTAAAAAAGCAATATTCCAATCAAGCCCGATTTGATTGGATCCACATACCAAATCACCATCAGACATGCGACAAACGACAAAGCCGCGCTTATTTTCATTCCCCAAAGGTAGGATCTGAGCGTCATATTTATTTACCCTGTTAAATTGCCCTGTCGGGCATTCCTGACAGCAGGTCAGGAATTTAACAGGGTGAATTTTTTATTTGTTTTTGGCCTCATTTACCGCTAATCCATTATATTCCAATATTGGTGATTTTGCAAGAATTTTCTTGTCATTTTTTGCCTCAACTAAAGCCCCGCTGAACATGCGCATAGAATTAAGCAGTGGAAGAAAATCCGTGATGAAATTGAAAGCAGCTGCACCCTCTGGCCCTATAATCCTGAGAA
This sequence comes from Patescibacteria group bacterium, assembly GCA_036391995.1. Taxonomy (GTDB): domain Bacteria; phylum Patescibacteriota; class Minisyncoccia; order Moranbacterales; family GWC2-37-73; genus DASVYU01. The sequence continues at coordinate 5,406 of DASVYU010000006.1, read as the reverse complement.
AAACCAACCCCAAACCTGTAGCGTTCACAATTCCCCAAATCCAAAAATCCTGCCTTGAAATGCTCGCCACCAACTGGCCAAGCTCAATAGCTTCAGGAATCTTGGAAAAATCATCTTTCATGAGCGCCACATCAGCAGCTTCAATAGCTGCATCAGTCCCAATCGCCCCCATGGCAATTCCCACATCTGCCAAAGCCAGCGATGCGGCATCATTGACCCCATCTCCAATCATGGCAACCTTATCTTTCTTGCCTATGTATTTTTTCACATATTCCAGCTTATCTTCAGGCAAAAGATTAGCATGATAGGCAGTGATCCCCAATTGCTGGGAAACTTTTTGAGCGACTCTCTCATTATCTCCCGTAAGCATGACAACATTCTCCACTCCCAAGGTTCTCATCTTTTCGATCGCTTCCTTTGCTTCAGATCTTATTTCGTCTTCCAACAGGATCATTCCTATCAAGTTGCCATCAAAAGCCACTGGCAAAATACTGCTCGATCCATCATTTTTGATTTTTTCAATCTCGCCACGCTGGTCCGCTGTGATTACAACTCCCTCTTCCTCCAAAAATGACAGCTTACCGCACAATATTTTTTTCCCATCCAGAATTGCATGCGTGCCAAGACCGGGGTGTTCTTCGAATTGTTCGGTTTTCTTGAAGGCTATGTCCTGCTTCTCAGCATATTGAACTATGGCATGTGCCACTGGATGCTCCGAAAAGCAATCTGCGGTCGCCGCCAAGGAAACGATTTCTTTTGTATTTTTTTCGCTCAGCGCGATGACCCGATAAACTCTCATTTTTCCTTTAGTCAGCGTACCAGTTTTATCCACTACGATCGTCTTCACTTGCTTCAAGCCTTCCAGAAAAGCGCCTCCCTTGATAATTATTCCGCGCTTGGCAGCAGTCGCGATGCCTGCAGAAAAAGCCATCGGAATAGCCACTGCAATATCGTCCGCACACGTTACAAGCAAGACTGACAAGACCAATCTAAGATCTTTCGTGAAAACGTACACAAGGATAGCTCCCAAAAACGTGATGGAAATGTACCAGCTAGTAAATTTATCAGCCGCTGTCTGAATGCCAACCTTGTTGTCCTGCGATTGCTCAACCAATTTAATAATCTTTTCAAATGCTGTATCTTTTCCCACTTTTTCCGCCTTTACCACCAGTGAACCAGCTACATTCAGCGTTGAACTCAAAACTTTTTCACCAACGCCTTTGTCTACTGGCAAAGACTCGCCAGTAAGCGAAGATTGATCGACTTGGGCCTGCCCACTGACCACAACCCCATCGACAGGAATACGCTCTCCTAATTCCACAATCACCAGATCATTTTTTTGTATCTTAGAAACCGGAACTTCCACAATCTCTTCACCTTTTTGAATCTTAACTTTCTCCGGCCTGAGTTTAAGCAAGCTTTTGATGGCATTGCGTGCACGATCTTGCGTATAAGAATCAAAAATACGAGCACTAGTCAGCATGAGATTGATGAACACAGCCGAAGCCCATTCTTTGTTGAGCAGCGAAACCATAAGTGCCACTCCAGCCAGAAGATCCACATTGATCTTTTTGTTTCTAATTGACTGGTAGGCGCTATAAAAAACTGGTAGCGTTGCCACGCTGGCAAAGAAAGTCAAAAGAGTTTCATTGATCGGACCTGAAACAAGCCTTGCATAATGGACAATCGTAACCACAATAAGAGCCGCCAAGAGAAGCTTGTCTGATTGGATAAACCGGATCTGTTTTATGTGGTTGCGCATAGGTTTCGTTTTTTGTAATTATCCTTATTTTATCATAAAAAAACCTCACTCTAAAGAGTGGGGTTTTTAAATTTGGCGGGGACGATCCGCCTCGGCTTCGCCTTTGGCGAGACGGGCCGGGCATCTCACGCGCGACTTCGTCGCTTTTTGAAAACCCACGGTTTTCAAATCTTTCCTCAACGGGAAAACCCAGGTTTTCCCGACCCCTTTCCTGTTCTCGCCTCGGTCTCATACTCACAAAAATTCAAAACAGCACCCAAAAAGGATGCTGTTTTGAATTCTGCGGGGACGACCGGGCTCGAACCGGCGACCTTCTGCGTGACAGGCAGACGCTCTAACCAACTGAGCTACGCCCCCATATAAATTTCGTCGCAAAGCGACTCAATAATTTTAAATTTAAAATTTTTAATTATTGTGTGTACCAGGGGAGAGATTTTCACGTCGCGCTTTTGCGCTCTTTGAAACCTTGCGGTTTCAATACTTCCACCCCGGGAAAACCCAGGTTTTCCCGACCCCTTTCCTATTCAAATCTCCAATTCTTGTACCAGGGGAGAGATTTGAACTCTCGACCTTGGGCTTATGAGTCCCACGCTCTAACCAACTGAGCTACCCTGGCATGTCAGAGTTTTACTCTTCCCTTGATATCTCTATACCAAAAGAAAACTTTCGTTTTCTTCTTTTATCTCTCAATTGTTGCGGGGGGCGGATTTGAACCGCCGACCTCGTGGTTATGAGCCACGCGAGCTGCCAGGCTGCTCCACCCCGCTATGAATATACAACGCTTAGTATTCTACCTGATTATTTTTTGCCTGTCAACAAAGCCTAATTACAACAATTCCAGATATTTCAAAAACTCCTCATAAAGACCCACTGTTGACTCTGCCAAATGCGAGTCAACCACAAAATCAGCGTCATGGACAATGTGATTACGGATAGCATGAGCATTCTTGAGCGCCTCCAGATGATTATCCAAATGATTGGCTGGAACTTGCTCCAATCTTTCGCTCATATTGCTGCCTTTATAACCAAGTCCATCCAGCAGCTCTTCTGCAATAGCATCCGCTTCAATGATAGCTACTTTGTATTGCGAAACATTGTCAGACTGCAGCCTTTGCCTTACCTTGTCCCATCGCTTCTGCATCTTGTTCTTTCCAACCATAGGCATATCCATGCCTTTCATTCCAGTGCGGAAATGCGAAGGCACATCGCGCAGAATCAAAAGCAGCACAATGTCTGCAAAAAGCAGCAGGACATAAAGACCGATCAAAATCTTCACCACAAGCACGAATGGCGAATTATAGAATTGCACAAACCAATCACTGATAACCTGAGATAAAGTTTGAATGTCTAAATCCATGATAGATCAAATTTTCAATTTTCAATTTTCAATTTTCAATTTATTTGAAAATTTAATCATTTAATCATTGGAAATTGTTTAGAAATTTTAAAATTATAAATTTGAAATTTCAAACGTATGTGCCATATTCAGCAGTCCTTCTTCATCGAACCACTTGCCCATCAGCTGTCCGCCGACTGGCAGCTGCTTGCCACCTTCCTCGACCGCTCCAATCGGGAAAGAAATAGCAGGAACTCCGGCCAAGTTGGCCGTTATGGTGTATATGTCAGACAAATACATCTTGAGAGGATCGGCTGATTTCTCACCGAATCTGAAAGCAACCTCAGGAGCTGTCGGTGAATAGATGAAGTCGACTTGCTTGAAAGCTTTTTCGAAATCTTCGCGAATGAGCGCACGCACCTTCTGCGCCTTGAGATAATAAGCGTCATAATAGCCAGCACTGAGAGCATATGTTCCCAGCATGATGCGACGTTTCACTTCATCGCCCAAGCCGATTTTTCTGGTGTCCAAATATGTCTCCAAAAGAGTCTTGGGCAGATCGTTTTCCTTAGCATTCGAATCGACATTGTCATTGACTCGAAGGCCATATTTGATGCCATCAAAGCGTGCCAAATTTGAGCTAACTTCACTAGTCATCAAAATATAATATGTCGGCAAAGCATAGTCGGCGTGCGGCAAGCTGATTTCCTCAACCGTCGCTCCAAGCTCCTTGAATTTCTCCACTGATTTTTCAAAAATCTCTTTGATGTGACCCTCCAAGCCAGCCACATATTCTTTCGGGATTCCGATTTTCTTACCTTTGATGTCGCCGCTCAGATAATCCTCATATTGCTTGTCAGCGCTTTGCGCGCTGGTAGCATCCATCTTGTCCTCCCCTGCGATGCAGGACAGGATTATAGCGGCATCCTCCACGCTTGTCGTCACAGGACCGATCTGATCCAGGCTGGAAGCCATAGCCAAAAGACCATAGCGCGAAACCCTGCCATAAGTAGGCTTGAGTCCCACCACACTGCAAAACGAAGCTGGCTGGCGAATCGAGCCTCCTGTGTCTGATCCTAGTGACCAAACAGCTTCTCCTGCGGCCACAGCCGCAATGCTGCCGCCAGAAGATCCTCCCGGCACACGCTCAGTGTCCACTGGATTTCTTGTAATCTTGTAAGCGCTCTTTTCCGTGGAAGAACCCATAGCAAATTCATCCATGTTCGTCTTGCCCAGAATGATGGCGCCTTTTTCTTTGAGTCTCTTGATGACTGTCGCATCATAAGGCGCGATATAGCTATCCAAAATCTTGGAGCCGGCCGTCGTGCGCACCCCGTCCACACAGATATTGTCTTTGATAGCGCACGGTATGCCTTCCAAAAGTTCAAAATCTTCTCCGCGTGCGATCTTTTCATCCACAAATTTCGCCTGCTCGAGAGCTTGCTCTTTGGTGAGCGAAAGATATGCTCCAATCTCTTCGTCTTTCTTTTCAATCGCATCGAAATATTGTTCAGTCAACTGAACGGAAGTCACTTCCTTGTTTTTGAGTTTTTCGTGAAGTTCTCTGATCATTACAGTACTGATTTAACTTTTATATGCCCGTCTTTCATTTCCGGAGCATTTTTCATGATCGCCGCTTTGCCCAAATCTCCGAAGTCCTCATTGGCGTCTGTTCTGAAAACATTATTCACACCGGTAATATGCCCGATCGGTTCGACATCTTGCGTCTCGCATTCATCCAACTTCTTGAAATAATCCAAGATCTCCGAAAGATCATGTTGGTATTTCTCCACATCCTTTTCATGCAGACCAATGCGTGCCAAAGTGGCTATGTGCAAAATTTCTTCGCGTGATAACATAAAATAATTTTGAATTTCCAATTTTGAATTTTGAATGAATTATTAATTTCCTAATGTTTGAAATATTGATTCATTCAGACTTGATTCGAAATTCGAAATTCAGAATTCAAAATTCTTATTAATCTTCCAAAAGCTTTTTAAGCTCTTCCTCTCCTATGACTTTCACTCCCAACTCCTTGGCTTTCTGAAGTTTAGATCCAGGATTTTCCCCAGCCACAACATAGCTAGTCTTTTTGCTGACAGAGGACGAAACATCCCCGCCCCTTTTTCTTATCATATCTTTGGCTTCATCTCTTGTAAAGCCGGCGAGTTCCCCCGTCAAAACAAAAGTCTTGCCCTGCAAAGTCAGATTCTTGGCTTGTTTTTTTTCAGGCATCTCAATCTTCACGCCTGATTTCGCCATGGTTTTGAGCAATTCTTGATTTTCTTTTTCCGAAAACCAATCCACC
>DASVYU010000005.1:0-22582 GCA_036391995.1 Patescibacteria group bacterium | reverse complement strand
CCAATTTCCACCTTCGCCCATGATTTCACGATAGCGGGGCTGGTGCACTTGAATATATGCGCCTTCAATCTTGCGTGATCCTATCACTACATCATAGCCTTGTTCGAATTGCGACATGAATTTGTCCACATGCGTGATGGAGGTGGAGCCGTCAGCATCCAAAAAGCAGACGTATTTTCCTTTGGCCTCCAAGAGTCCCTGGCGCACAACATAACCTTTGCCGTGATTCTTGTCATTACTGATGACTCGCAAGTTCTTGACTTGTTTGGCATAGTTCTTGGCAACTTCTGCCGTATTGTCGGGAGAGCCGTCCACCACGACAATCACTTCGTAGTCATAATCCTTAGAGCCCAAAAATTTTGCAATTTCCAAAAGATTGCTTCCGATTCTTTCCTTTTCCTTATATGCCGGAACTACGACCGACAGAAATAGCTGCTTTTCCATTTACCCTGTTAAATCCAGCCCTGCTGGTCCGCTCTTGGCGGAATTTAACAGGGTGAATTTTTTTCTTTTGTTATGGTTTATTTTCCGATGTTTCGGCTGGTTTGATTATATCACAGGTTTATTTGTCCAGCCAACTCTGCAAAATGATGCGAGCAGCTTCCTGATCATCTGTTGCTGCCACGTTTTTCTTTCCGCGAAGCTTGATGTTTTCTTGCGCCATCTTGGTTGTGAACATCTCTTCCTGAAATACAACCTCGGCACCCAATTCTTTTTCCAGCCTGGCAGCAAAGCGCTGCTTTTCTGATGCGCTCTTTTGATCTTTTTCATGCGCCGTCATGCCCAACACGATCATTTTCACATTTTCACAAGCTGCAATCTCCTTGAGATTTTTCCAAAGCTCGTTGTCATTTTTAAGTGTGTCAAAAGCAAAGGCCATGCGGGTCTCTTCATCAGCAATAGCCAACCCTATTTTAGACTGGCCGTAATCCATGCCCAAAATCGTACCAATGGAATTTTCCTGGTCTGTTTTTTGGCTTATTTCAGCCATATTTGAACTATCTATTGACTTTGACATAAATTTATGCTAAAATTGTATGAAGTAGTAAATTACCGTTAAGGAGGGTTTTTCAATGAAAGTTCCCGGACTGGTTATTACTGCTGTTCTTTTGCTCATAGGCATCTGCATTCTTCCGATAGGGTCGGACGGATTCGCAGACTTTCACTCAGTGCGCGGTGCATGCAGTGCAATATTCCTTGCGCTCGGCTTCTTTTTCGGAGTCATCGCTTCGATCAAAAGCTACAAGGAAGAAAGTGCACCAGCACAGCACAGCTGACCTCTCAGAGCCCCACATCCTAGAAAAATCTGGATGGAGGGGTTCTTTTTTTATCTTAAAATACATTCTTCTTTAGAAAAAATTGTTTTTTACGAGTCCGGCCGACTCGAGAGGGACTAGGCGAAGTAAAAAATTATTTTTTCTAAAGATTATTCACCCAACTTATTGCGTAAGAACTTCCACGCCGCTTTTCGTTATCAGCACGGTGTTTTCGTAGTGCGCACTAAGCTCGCCATCAGCAGTTTCAAACACCCAACCATCACTACCCAGTTTTGCTTTGAAAGTTCCTCGATTCACCATCGGCTCAATTGCCAAAGTCATGCCCTCCTTGAGCACCAAATCGCGATAGCCTTTTTCAAAATAATTCGGTATCTGCGGATCATCATGCAAGTTCTCACCAATGCCATGTCCTACCAAGTTTTTCACCACTGAAAAGCCGGCTTCTTCCACAATCTTCTGTGCAGCCTTGGAATATTCGCTAAGATTTTTGCCAGCTTTCAGATTCTTGATGCCTTTCCAGAAAGCTTTCTCTGTCACTTCAATCAGTTTCTTGGCTTCACTGCTCACTTCGCCTACCGGAAAAGTACGTGCCATGTCGGAAAAATATCCATCTAATTCGATGCCGACATCTATTTTCAAAATGTCTCCATCATTCAAAATCCGGTGCTCATTAGGAATGCCATGCACGATTTCATTATTGATCGAAGTGCAAAGCGTTGCTGGAAAAGGATTGTCGCTATCTCCATAACCTTTGAAAGCAGGCTTTCCGCCATGCGCCAAAACAAGCTCCTCAGCGAGCTTGTCCAATTGCTGCGTATCGATGCCTGCGCGTACTTCTTTTTCCAAGGCGCGCATGACTTCAGCCAGCGCTTTGCCGGCCCGACGCATGATCGCAATTTCTGATTCGCTTTTTATTGAAATACTCATTTGCTTTTTTGTTAAAATATTTTCTTTTTCGGCACGCTCGCAGTTGAAGAACTATAACTGCTCGCTCGGAACTCACTGTCGTTCATTACGTCCTCAAAAGAAAAATTTTAACATTTTTTCTATAATCTCGAAACTATGTCTTCAAAAACTTTTTCCACGCTCTGATTGCCATCCACCTCGATCAACAACCCCCTCTTGCGATATTGTTCAATGACTGGAATCGTAACTTCATAGAAAGTCTTGAGACGCTTGGCAATGCCTTCGGGAGTATCATCCACGCGCTGCATGATTGGTCCTCCACATGTCGGACAAGCATCATCAGGAGTTTCAATATCTTTCCCCAACACAAAATGCCTGCGACACACCGGACACATATATCTTTTAGTTATACGCGCCACAGAATCTTCATATGGCAGAGTTATGTATATTGCCTTATCCAGTGCTCTACCCAGACTTTTCAATAAAGCTTCCGTGGGCTGAATCTGTCCTATTGTGCGTGGTGCACTGTCTAATATAACACCTGACTCTGAAGGCACCTTTTCCAAGTAATGTTCCAAAACCTCCATGGTAATGCTATCCGGAATCAATTCCTTCTGCTCATTGAGCATCTTGATGGTTCTGCCAAGATCCGATTCCTCTCTGGCAATATCCCTAAATATCTGTCCCGTTTCTATGTGGGCAAGATTAAACTTCTCAGCCAGAAGATCAGCCTGAGTTCCCTTGCCGCTTCCCTGAGGTCCAAATATGATTAGATTCATTTTTGTTAGCTTTTAGCTTCATTAGCTTTTAGCTTCATTAGCTTTTTTCTAAAAGCTACAAGCTAACAGCTATAAGCTGGTTTTTAAAATCCTTCGTAGTCTCTCATCACAAGCTGACTTTCGATCTGCTTGATCGTTTCAATCACAACACTGACCACGATCAGCACGCTAGTGCCTCCGATACGCAGATTCTGAATGCCAGTCACGCCTTGTATAATGAAAGGCAAAACCGCAATCGCACCCAAAAAAAGCGCTCCAGCCAATGTGATGCGACTGCTGATTCGGTAAAGATGGTCAGCTGTCGTTTTGCCCGGGCGAATACCCGGAATGTAACCTCCTTGTTTTTGGAGATTTTCAGCGATCTTTTCAGGATCAAAAACGACCGCCGTATAGAAATACGTGAATAGCACGATCAAAATGAAATATGCGCTGCCATAAAACCATTGATTCTGAAACAGAGCATTCACGGAAGTAGCCCAATGCGCGACATTCGGATTGCTTGCGCGTTCCAAAAATGTTGCGATCATTCCAGGGAAAAGCATGATTGACATTGCAAAAATGATCGGAATCACGCCTGCCTGATTGATGCGCAGCGGCAGATGAGTGGTGGAACCGCCATAGGATTGCTCACCGCGTATACGTTTGGCATAGGAAACAGGAATGTTGCGCTGACCTTCCGTAATGACAACCACTCCGGCAATCGTAACGATTATCACCACCAGCAGAATCAGATAGGTGAAGAATTGGGTCGAATCGAAAGTCAAGAAAAGCTTGGAAGTGCTTGTCGGCAAGCTCGCCACGATGCCAGCAAAAATTATGAGCGACACGCCATTGCCTATGCCTTTTTCCGTAATGAGCTCTCCGAGCCACATCAGAAAAACAGTTCCAGCCGTAGCAATGACAATGATCGACACTGTTTGGAAAATAGACAGTGGCGCCAACACGTTTTGCGAGCGAAGAAGCGTGATCATTCCAAAAGTCTGCATCGCTGCCAAAGGAACAGTCAGCCAACGAGTCCACATGTTGAACTTCTGCCTACCAGCCTCACCCTCTTCCTTGTACATCTGTTCAACTCTTGGCACGATCATCGTCATAAGCTGCATGATGATAGATGCGGTGATGTAGGGACCGACACCCAGCAGCACGATGGAGATATTCGAAAGTCCGCTACCGGAAAACACATTCAGCAGTCCCAAAAACTGATTGCCCTCAAAAAGCCTTCTCAATTGTTCGGTGTCAACACCCGGCAACGGAATGTTGGCAGCTAGCCGAAAAACAACAAAAACCCCCAAAATGAAGAGGATTTTGTTGCGAAGTTCTTTGATTTTGAATATTTGCGTGATTTTTTCCAACATGAAAATAGTTTGCAGGATTTTAGCTTATTAGCTTTTGCGATAAACCCCCTTAATGCTTTTCTTGAAAGCTAAGAAACTATTTTCCTGATTCAGTTACTTTTCCTCCAGCTTTAATGATAGCATCTTTTGCTGTTTCGGAAAGAAGGATTCCTTGTGCAATTGTCAATTTCTTGCTGATTTGTCCTGTTGCAAGGATCTTAACGCCATTGGCTTTGTCTTTTTTGTCGACAAGCTTGGCTGCGATCAAGCTTTCGATGCTGATCTCAGCGCCGTCAGCGAAAACTTTTTCAAGCTTTGCAAGACTGACCGTAGTCTTCTTGGCATTTCTTGACTTGAAGCCGCGCACTTTCTTGAGACGCTCTACCAAAGATGAACGTCCTCCTTCAAACAATGGATCAATGCTTGCTCCAGAGCGAGCTTTCTGACCCTTGTTTCCACGGCCGGAATATGTTCCACGTTTTCCTCCGCGTCCGACTGTCTTGCGGGCCTTGCGTTTTTTGAGTGTAAGTTGATGGATCTGCATAACTATGACTAATTTACTGAGAAAAAATTATTCTGCTGACTTTGTTTCCTTAACGCGAGGAGCCTTCAGGTCTTTCAAGGCCTCTACTGTTGCGCGAGCCACATTGAGCTTGTTTGATGTTCCCAATGACTTGGAAACGATATCTCGGATACCAGCCAAATCAACCACGGCGCGTACTGCTCCACCAGCAATCACTCCGCGTCCTTCGCTAGCAGGCTTGAGAAGCACTTTCGCGCTTCCAAGTTTCTTTTCAATATCATGCGGGATGGTATTTGCAGACAGATTGACAGTGATAAGATTCTTTTTGGCATCATTGAAAGCCTTTTGGATCGAATCCGAAACATCTGTACCCTTAGCAACACCGACACCCACTTGTCCTTTGCGGTTTCCAATCACCAATGTAGCGCGGAAACGGAAACGACGTCCGCCTTTCACCACACGCGTAACGCGAGCAAGGTCAAGAAGCTTCTGCTCGAATTCAGGCTTCTCGCGACGCATAGGTTTCTTTCCTGATCTCTTGTTATTAGAACGTTCCATAGTTTATTTATGTGATAAAAAATTCTTAAAACTTAAGTCCTGTTTCGCGAGCACCTTCTGCCAAAGCTTTGATTTTGCCGTGATATTGATAGCCTGCGCGATCAAAGATGACTGTTGTGATCTTAAGCGCTTTGCATTTTTCAGCAACAAGCTTTCCGACCTCCTTGGCACCTTCCACTGTGTTTGCTGCTTTCTTTATTTCTGAAAGGCGTGCGGCAACCAAAGTCTTTCCAGCCACGTCATCAATGACTTGTGCATAGATTCCCTTGAGACTTTTGAAAACAGCCAGACGTGGGCGCTCTGCGGTCCCTGAAATCTTGGCGCGTACACGGCGCTTCCTTTGCAGTCTGCCAGCATTGTTACTTATTTTAGCCATATGTCTTGTGATTCTTAGGTAGCTTAATTATTCAAAACTTATTTCGAAGACTTCTTACCTTCCTTCCTGCGAACATGTTCGCCCACATAGCGGAAACCTTTGCCCTTGTATGGTTCTACCGGTTTCAGTGCGCGGATATTGGCAGCGAACTGTCCGACTTTTTGCTTGTCGATTCCGCTGACAGACATAACATTGCCTTCAATAACAACTTCAAGATCCTGGGGAACTTGAACTTCAACAGGATGCGAAAAACCCAATGCGAGAGTGATCTTCTTTCCGGCAACTGACATACGATAACCGACGCCGTTGAGTTCCAATTGCTTCTTGAAACCATTCGTAACGCCTTCGATCATATTGGCAATGATGCGGGCAGTCGTTCCCCAGATTGCAGGAACCTGTTTGCCTTTGCCAACTTTTTCAACTGTCAATTCATTTTCGGAAACATTCACTTTCACATCCCAATGATGTCCGAATTCAAGAGTACCCTTAGCACCTTTTACTGATACTTGGTTCTTGTCGACGCTTACAGTCACTCCTTGCGGTATGACTACAGGTTTTTTTCCAATTCTACTCATCGTCTTTGTCTGCACATACATCCTTCACAAAGTCATTGACCGGATTTATGCGCTATGAAAAAAATTAATAAATATCCTAAAAATTACCAGAGCTCGCAGATGATTTCCCCTCCGACTCCCGTCTTTCTTGCTTCGTCGCCAGTCATCATCCCCTTGGATGTGGAAACGATCGAGATTCCATAGCCATTCTTCACTCTTTTGATGTCGCCTTTTTTGACATAAATCCTCTGGCCTTCGCGGCTCACGCGCTTGATTTCGCGGATAACAGGATTCTTCTGAGTATTGGAGACAACTTCATATTTGAGCGCCATCTTCAAAACGGAGAAATTGCCTTCGGTCTCCTTTTTTACTGATTCGATGAAATTCTTCTCTTTCAGGATTTCAGCAATGGACATTTTCAACTTCGAAAACGGCACCTGAACCTCTTTGTGTCCGGCTCGCTGTGCATTGCGTATTCTAGTGAGCATGTCTGCTATTGGGTCTAACATAGTCTTTTGATATAAATTCGAAATTAAAATTCAAAAATTGGTCTCCTACCAGCTGCTTTTCTTCACTCCCGGAAGTTCCCCTTTGCTTGCCAGTTCACGGAAGCAGATCCTGCAGATATCAAAGGTTCGCAAATACCCATGTTTGCGTCCGCAACGCCAGCAACGGCGCACAGCGCGTGTTGAAAACTTGGGTTTCTTCTCTGCTCGAGCTTCTGTGGATGTTTTTGCCATACTTATTCTTGTATCAATTACTTATTCGCTTTTAAGCGGAAATCCTAATATTTTAAATAATTCAATTCCTTCTTCTTGGGTTTGGGCAGTTGTTGAAACTGTCACTTGGAGTCCGAATATGTGACGGACCTTTTCCGGAGAAATCTCAGGAAAAATCATGTGTTCCTTGATTCCAATATTGAGATTTCCTTTGCTGTCCACTGATTTCCTGTTGAGTCCCTGGAAATCCCTGGTTCGCGGAAGCGTAGCGTTGATGACCCTGTCAATGAATTGCCACATGCGCTTTCCCCTTAGCGTAACCATGACGCCAACCTCCTGACCTTCACGAACCTTGAAACCTGAGATTGCTTTACGAGCCTTTGTCTTCACAGGCTTCTGGCCAGTGATCGCAGTAAGCGAGTTCACTACCTCATCAACACGGTCACCTTCTTTGGTAATCCTACCGATACCAACATTGACGACAACCTTGCTGATGCGAGGGACTGCCATCACGCTTTTGTAGCCGAATTTCTTCAGCAGCTCAGCCTGAGCAGTCTTGGTATATTTCTCTTTTGCTGGAGTTATGTTCATAACAATTCAATGAAAACGAATTAGAGTTCTTTGCCACACTTCTTGCAAACGCGCACCTTTTTGTCAGCAAGCAGTTTATATGAAACGCGAGTTGCTTTGCCGCAAGATGGGCAGATAATCATCGCATTTGATGCATCGAATGGTGCAGCCACTTCCACGCGCTGTCCTTGTTGTCCTTCGCGACGCGCTTTCTGGTGCTTGGTAACCATATTCACCTTTTCTACTACGATCTTGCCTTCACTAGGAACAGTGCGCACTACTTTACCCTGTTTGCCCTTGTCCTTGCCTGCGATCTTCTTCACGAGGTCTCCTTTTTTAATTCTCATATGAAATATGTCTTATATATCTTACGTGTCCCTATTATCTAGAGAACTTCCGGAGCCAATGAAACAATCTTGGCATATCCCTTTTCGCGAAGCTCACGAGCAACCGGTCCGAAAATACGCGTTCCCTTGGGATCCTTACCATCGAGGATCACAGCCGCGTTCTCATCGAAACGGATATATGATCCATCTTTGCGGCGCAGAGCTTTGGTCTGGCGCACCACTACAGCGCGAACCTTGTCTCCTTTTTTCACCATGCCGCGCGGTTCAGCTGACTTCACAGAGCACACGATGATGTCACCGATCGATGCATACCTTCTGCGTGTTCCTCCAAGCACCTTGAAGCACTCGATCACTTTTGCTCCGGTGTTGTCTGCAGCTTTCAATTTTGTTTCCGCTTGAATCATACGTCTTCGTTATTAACCTTATCTCTTAAAAAATATATTATTCGTAAATCACAGTGTGCTGCTTGTCCTTGCTCATCGGCCTGCACTGCACGAATTCAACCACATCCCCGACCTTGAATTTGTTCTCACCGTCATGCACCTTATACTTCTTGGTCGAACGATACTTCTTGAGGTATTTAGGATGAGTCTTGAGCGTTTCCACCGCGACAACGATCGTCTTGTCCATCTTGTCACTGACGACAGTTCCTTTTTTTCTTGCTAATTTTTTAGTGGTGTTAGTCATACTATATGCTTTGTTGAATTTAAATAGCTTGGAAGCTCTTATTGCTGGCTTTCGCGCTGCTTGAGAATCGTCAGTGCGCGTGCGATATCTTTTCTTGTTGCGCGATACTGCCGATGATTCTTGAGTTGGCGCGCAGCAACATCAAATCGAAGCTTCACAGCTAAAGTGCGTTTCTCGTCGATGAGCTTCTTGATCTGCTCGCTGTTCATGTCTTTAATTTCCTGTATTTTCATAGGAGTATCGTCAAAATGTCTAAATTATTTTTCCTTAACAACAAACTTGGTTTTCACGCAGAGCTTGTGCGATGCCAAGCGCATTGCTTCTTTCGCTACTGATTCAGCCACGCCATCCATTTCAAACAAAACTCTTCCAGTCTTGGTCTTTGCTACGAAATGATCCACACTACCTTTACCCTTACCCATCGGAGTTTCATCACCCTTCTTGGTCATAGGCTTGTCAGGAAAAATGCGGATCCAGATCTTGCCACCACGCTTGATGTAGCGGGTCATTGCGCGACGCGCAGCTTCGATCTGGCGAGCTGAAATCAATCCCGGAGTCGTAGCTTGCAAGCCGAAACTTCCAAAGCTGACTTCATTGCCTTTTGTTGCAATCCCGCGAATCTCTCCGCCTCTGTGGATCTTCCTGTGTTTGACTTTTTTTGGCATCAACATATGCGTAAGCTAAATTCAAAATGTAAATATGAAACGTTATTCCTTATTCCTTAGTGCTCGTAAAAACCTCTCCCTTATAAAGCCACACTTTCACACCGATCGCACCATAAGTCGTATGGGCTGTCGCTCGAGAAAAATCAATGTCGGCTCGCAGCGTGTGAAGAGGCACAGTTCCTCTGGAAAGCCACTCTCTTCGGGACATTTCTGCTCCGCCCAAGCGTCCAGACACTTCAATCTTCACGCCTTTGACATTCCTACTCTTTTCAACCTGGTCCAGCATGGATTTGAGCACGCGACGGAAAGGGACACGTTTTTCAAGCTGTTCTGCCACATTCTGCGCAACCAATGAAGCGTTTTCTTCAAACTGGCGGATCTCCTGAGCTTCGATGCGCAGGTCAATCTTCTTGCCAGCAAAGAATTGCTTCTTGATCGCTGCATTCATGTCTCCAATTCCAGTCCCACCTCTTCCGATCAAAACGCCAGGACGAGAAGTACGGATAATGAGTTTCAGCGTGTTGGCGCTGCGCTCGATCTCCACGTCAGCAATTGCAGCATTCTTCCATTTCTTCATCACGAATTCGCGAAGCTGAATGTCTTCCTTGAGTTTTTGCGCATAAGACTGCCCCGAAAACCAGCGTGATTTCCAAGTAGTTGTTATGCCCAAGCGCAGTCCTGTTGGATTGACTTTATGTCCCATAAAATTCTTGTTATAAAAAATTTCTTTGTTATTTAAATATCCGTCTTATCCGTCTTATTAGTCTTAGAATCAGACTAAGCCGACTTTCTCTGGAATACTTTTTTCAAAATTCCACTTTCCTGTCCACCTGCCTTTTTGGTTGTCTCCGTCTTCTTGGCAGTCTTCTTGACTGGCGTCTTTTCAGCTTCCTTTTCCTCCTGAGCTTCTTCTCCTTGCATCGCCTTAAGCTCTTCTTCTATCATCTTCTTGCGTGTTTCTTCTTTTTCCTTGCGTTCCTTTTCTAATTGCTCCTTGGATTTGCGATTCTTCCCTTCTACGATTTCTTCCAGTGTCAAATCAATCTGGGAAGTTCTCTTGAGAATCAGAGTTGCACGTCCATGTGCGCGAGGCAGCCATCTTTTGAGGCGTGGTCCCTCACCGACAAGCACGCTTTCCACAAACAGATTATTCTTATCCAAGCCGAAGTTATTCTCAGCATTAGCTAACGCGCTCCTGAGCAATTTATCCATAGGAGTGCTGGTTTTCTTAACGGTATTGCTGAGTTGCAACAACGCTTGAGAAGCGCTCATGCCTACGATACTATTGGCAACCAATCGCACCTTGCGAGGCGATGTCCTTAAATTTTTGAGTGATGCTTTGACTTGCATAAGATTATTGTTCTAATTCTGTTGAATAAATTCTGCCTTATTTCTTCTTGCCTGTTTCAGCTTTTGCTGCCTTTGCTGCTTCTTGAGCTTTCTGCTTGGCTGCTGCTTCCAATTCTTTCTGCATCTTTCCTCCATGTCTCATGAATTTGCGAGTCGGAGAAAATTCACCAAGTCTGTGTCCAACCATTTCTTCAGTCACATATACGGAAGTGAATTCGCGTCCATTGTGAACTCCAAATGTGAATCCGATCATTTCAGGAGTGATCGTGCAGGCGCGTGACCATGTCTTGATCGTTCCTTGTCCAGGTTTTGCATTCAATACTTTCTTCAGGACTCTTTCATCTACATATGGTCCTTTTTTCAAACTTCGTGACATAAAATTGTTTTCTAGTTGATTAATCCTTTGGCCGCGGGCCTAACCTTGGGCCAATAGACCATTTTAACTATTTCTTAGTCCTTCTTTTAACAATGAATTTATCGCTATAACGCTTCTTCTTGCGAGTCTTCTTTCCGAGTGCAGGCTTGCCCCATGGAGTCTTAGGATATTTAAGACCGACTCCCTGGCGTCCTTCACCTCCACCATGTGGGTGATCCACAGGATTCATGGCGCTTCCGCGAACTCCCGGTCTCTTGCCCTTCCAGCGTCCCCTTCCAGCCTTACCGATGTTTTCAGCACTGTGTTCAAAATTGCTGACACGTCCGATTGTTGCAAAACAGTCGCGGCTTACCAAGCGTACTTCACCAGAAGCCATCTTGAGCTGAGCCTTCTTTTCATCAACAGCCATGAGAATCGCTCCGCTTCCGGCGCTGCGGATAATCTGTCCGCCTTTACCAACCATAAGTTCAACATTGGAAACAGCTGTTCCTACAGGAATATTCTTAAGTGCTGTTCGATTGCCTTTCTTGATCTGAGCATTTTCCGAGCACATGATTTCAACACCAGCCTTCATGCCTTCAGTCGCAAGCAGATAACGCTTGTCACCATCAGCATAGGAAATCAAAGCGATCAAAGCACTGCGATTCGGATCCTTTTCGATTGCTACAATCTTACCAGCAACATCGAATTTCTGCTGTCTGAAATCAACCATGCGATAACGTCTCTTGTGACCGCCACCATGATGACGCACGGAAATCTTTCCATTGGAGCGTCCGGATTTTTTTGTCAGTTTTGCCAAGAGAGCTTTCTCCGGCTTCTTATCAGTCAGATCATCAGGCTTAACAACTGACATGTTGCGTCGTCCTGCAGTATTCTTTTTGTAGACTTTGATTGCCATATATTTCACTTCAGCTAAATTTTAAATTTAAAATTTAAAATTTAAAATTATTATTCTTATGCTCCTTGGAAAAATTCGATCTTGTCTCCCTCCTTAAGAGTTATGATTGCTTTTCTCACGCCAGCCTGTTTTCTCTCATAGCGTCCATAATTCTTGATCTTAGCAGGAAGATTCACCATAGCTATCTTCTCCACCTTGACCTTATACATGCCTTCGACAGCTTTCTTAACCTCCGTCTTGGTAGCATGCGCTGTTACTTTGAAAGCATATTTATTGTCAGCCATTGCAGCATGGGTCTTTTCCGTAATCCATGGCTCAACCAAAATACGATATGCGACATCAGCATGCTGAGCAGCAACAATCGCTTCCTTTTTTGCAGCTTTTTTTGCCGGCTTTTTTGCTTCAGTTTTCTTCTCTTGGGCTACTGCCATATGTGTATAATTGAATTGCCTAATTATCTTTATTGAATGGATCTATTTTGCGAATTTTTCTTCGATGTATTTGATCGATTCCTTGCTCAGAAGCACATATTTGTGATTCAGCAGATCATAAACGTTCAAATCCTTCGCCATGATATTCTCAACTTTTGCCAAATTGCGGCTGTAGAGCGACATTGCTTTTTCCCCTTCAGAGAAAGTCATAAGCACTTTGCCGGAAATCTTGAGGCTCTTGAGAGCTTGAGCAAAAGACTTGGTCTTGGTTTCCCTCACAATCAAAGATTCTACTGCAATAAGTGAGCCGCTGCGAAGCTTCTCGCTAAGCGCGATCTTCACTGCTTTCTGCTTCATCTTCTTATTCACATCTCTCTTGAAATTGCGGTCACTGGTTGGCCCAAAAGCCACACCTCCGCCAGCCATCACAGGATTTCTCTTTTGTCCTTGACGTGCATTTCCAGTACCCTTCTGACGAAATGGCTTTTTGCCAGAGCCGGAAACTTCACTCTTGTCTTTTGTGTGAGCAATAGGATTGCGTTGGTTGCCTGCGATCACCATGTAGACCTGATGCAACAAAGCATCATTAGCCTTCACTCCGAAAACCGCGTCTGAAACGGTCAGGTCTTCAACTTTTTTTCCTTCTAGATTTTGAACAGCAATTGTAGCCATAAACTTTATTCTAAATATGTCTTATATATCCTATTTGTCTTATCACTAAGCGCTCACTTCCACAATTCTGCCAACTACTCCTGGCACTGCGCCTTTTACTCCAATGATATTCTTAGCAGCATCAATGAACACTACTTCGATATTCTTGGATGATTTGCGTTTGCCTCCCATACGACCAGCCATGCGCTTTCCTTTGATAACATGCTGAGGCTGCTGCGCTCCGATCGAACCTGGTGCCCTGAGGTCATGTTTGTGACCATGGGTCTTTGGAGCTCCTTTGAACCCATGGCGCTTGACCACACCTTGGAAACCCTTAGCCTTAGCAATGCCACTGACTTTGACCAAATCTCCGAGCTGGAAAGCTTCTATCGTAATCTGATCGCCAACCTTCACTTGAGCCTCTTCTTCCGTGCGGAATTCGCAGCGATGAGCTACATTCTTTGTCTTGGCCAGTTCCAGCTGCACAGCAGTGTAACCATCCTTTTCTTGAGTTCTCACGAAAGACACTTTGTTCGGTTCACATTCAATCAGAGTCACATTCAGTGCTCCTTTTTCTTTGTCATACAAAGTGGTCATTCCCATTTTTTTTCCAAGTATGAATTTCATAGCAGTATTTTGCGTTTATGGCATTAAAAAACTGGCTTCTCAGCCAGCATTCCCGGACCCATGGCCCGATAGCGCTAGTTGAGTATCCCCTAAGGGACTTTAACTAGTATAGTTATTGCATTTCTTAGCTACACTACACTATATATTTCTATTGTGCAAGACCTTACATCTTAATCTCCACGTCTACTCCGGCTGGCAGATCAAGTCCTGTCAGGCTCTCAATCGTCTTAGCAGTCGGCTCCCAGATATCTATGAGGCGTTTGTGAATCCTCATTTCGTACTGATCACGGGCGTCTTTGTGGACAAATGTCGATTTATTGACAGTCACCTTGTGAATTTCTGTCGGTAGCGGCACTGGACCAGTTATCTTGGCGCCGCTGCGTTCAGCAGTCTCAACAATCTTGCGTGCGCTCTGATCGATAACCTTGTTGTCGTACGCCTTGATCTTGATCCTAATTCGTGTGGATTGTCCTTCTGTTTTTTTCGCAGCCATCTTAGTCTTGCAAATAACTAATTATATATTTATGAGATTGTTCGAGTGAACATTTGCAGACACATGTTGGCATGTGTCTGCTATGTGAACTAGAAACTATTTTACGATTTTGGTTGCAACACCGGCACCAACTGTGCGTCCTCCTTCGCGGATAGCGAAGCGCATTCCTTCTTCCATGGCTACTGGAGCAATCAGCTTGATTGTAAGACTCACAGTGTCACCAGGCATGACCATTTCAGTTCCTTCTGGAAGGATGACTTCACCAGTCACGTCCGTTGTGCGGATGTAGAACTGAGGCTTGTATCCTTTGAAAAATGGAGTGTGGCGTCCGCCTTCTTCTTTGGTCAGAATGTATACTTCACCAAGGAATTCAGTATGAGGAGTGATGGAGCCAGTCTTAGCAAGCACTTGTCCGCGTTCCACATCTTCCTTCTTAACACCGCGAAGCAGAAGCCCTGCATTGTCACCAGCCTGTCCTTTGTCGAGAGATTTGTTGAACATTTCAATTCCGGTAACCACAGTCTTAGCTGTAGGCTTGAGACCGACGATTTCAACTTCTTCATTGATATTGACAACACCGCGTTCGATTCTTCCAGTCACAACTGTTCCGCGTCCTTCGATTGAGAAGATATCTTCAATAGGCATGAGGAATGGCTTTTCAGTCTCGCGAACAGGTTCTGGGATTTGTGCATCCAATGCAGCAATCAATTCATAAATAGGCTGTGAAGCTGCATCCTCAGCTGAAGTAGCTTCAAGAGCCTTAAGAGCTGATCCGCGAACAACAGCAGCATTGTCTCCGTCGAATTCATATTTGGAAAGAAGTTCGCGAACTTCAGCCTCCACGAGGTCAACAAGTTCAGGATCATCAACCATATCAACTTTGTTGATGAAAACCACGATTGCAGGAACACCCACCTGCTTTGCCAGCAGGATGTGCTCGCGAGTCTGAGGCATAGGGCCATCAGTTGCGCTCACAACAAGGATAGCTCCGTCCATCTGAGCAGCACCAGTGATCATGTTCTTGATGTAGTCAGCATGACCTGGGCAGTCCACGTGTGCGTAGTGGCGAGTTTCAGATTGGTATTCACAGTGAGAAGTAGCAATGGTGATTCCGCGTTCTCTTTCCTCAGGAGCGTTGTCGATTTCATTAACATTCTTCTCCTTAGCAAGACCCTTAAGAGAAAGGCCATGAAGAATAGCCGCGGTCAGAGTTGTCTTTCCGTGGTCAACGTGTCCAATGGTTCCCACATTAACATGTGGCTTTGTGCGCTCAAACTTTTCTGCTGCCATAGCGTTTTTTAGATAATTTAATTAAGTTTTACGATTCTTATGTGTGCCTTTTATTGTACAATCTTGACAACAAAAGTGCAAATTTAAAAATTCCTTTTACGGAAATTTAAATACTTAGTTATTTTACACGTTTTGAAATATATGTCAAGGGCTCAACCAAGGGGTTTTTCCACAAGTGCCGTATTTAAGCCAAAATGACGTTTTTTAGCTTAAACAAAGCAAAAGCCACCATTGATATGGGTGGCTTTTTTAGAGCATCAATCAGGACTTGATCAATGCGAAAGGGAAAGTTTTTCAAGTTTCACCACGCGCTTTTCCAAACTCTTGAATTGCTCAACATCAATTTTTCTCTTTAATTCATATTTCACATCAACCACGTCATCCTGGAGCCTATCGATTTTAGTTTCGACTTTATCAAGTCTGTCTTCTACCCTATCAAGCCTGCTATAAACGCCTTCAAACTTAATGTCCATGCTTTCCGCAAGAGTGGTGAGTTTTTCATCAAATCTCTCAATGACTGATCCCAGCTGGTCAATTTTTCTATCAGTATTCTCTGAAACGGACTTTGAGGCTTTCTCGAACTTTTCGATCATTGTGCCAACTTCATTGGCAGTGAAAGTTTTTTCGGTTGTTTTTGTTGTATTTTCCATAAACAAATGTTATTACTTTGGATTAATTACGTCAAATCTACTTCAAATACGCGCTAGCATCTTTGAAAGTAGCAACAAAATCCTCAGCGTGATCTTTGAAAACCAGAATTCTGTTGTTGACCTGTTCCCCTTTCTGATTCTTGTAAGACTCGGAAACAGTCAGATAATTGCTGCCATTGGAGGCTCTTTTGACATCGAAAAAGTAATTCTTGCTTCCAGCGCGAAGCATTTTGGAGAAGACTTTGTCAGGCATGTTGTTGTTCATGGGTTTGCACAAATCACAAACTTGTCATTCCGGACTTGATCCGGAATCCAGGATATTTCCTGGTTCTGGATTCCCGCCTGCGCGGGAATGACACAAGAGGCAAAAATGCGATTCGGATTTTATTTTTATTATTTTTGAGCATTGGCCACTGCTCTAGTGTTATATTATCACTGCTATACTAACACTGCAAGTATCAATACCTGTGGATAACTACAGCACCCCCTGCCTCCTTTCTTATTCATGAACATAATTGTGCAAATCCTACTATTATTCGAATAATAGTAGGATTTGCACGCTTTTGGAAAACTCGACATGTGGAAACAAAAAACAGCCTCCCGAGAGACTATTTTTCGTGTTTGCAAACTGTGCTCAAATAAAAAGGTTTTCTGCAACGAATATGAAGCCTTTTCTTTGATTATCATCAGTATTCAAATTCATCGCTTCTTCGAAAGTGAACCAGCCCCATTCATGGAACTCTTCGGCCAATTTTTCCTCGTTCGGATGAAAGACATCTTTGTCGACGGGAATGAAATGCCAGATGTCGAAATGCTTGAGGCATGGCTGTTTGCCAGGATTCCAGATCGGAAAAATGGTCAGAAGCTGCGGCTCTTCTATTTTGAAATCCCCAGCATCAAGTCCCCATTCCTCACTGATTTCCCTTTTGAGACATTCCCTGAGGGTCTCACCCTCGTCGATATGCCCGCCATTCACCAGCCATTTATCCGCCTTCTTGTGGCGCCCAATGAAAATCTGCTTAGCCACAGGGTCATATGGGGCGAAATATGTGCAGAAATGAGACTCCGGATTTTCCTTCTTGGTCAGCTTCCCTTCTTTGATCCTTTCCAGATATTCCAAAGAAACTTCGTCATTTGGGAATTTGCGAGATATTAAATCTTCGAGCTCATTGGCTAATTTTGATTCAGACATAAAATTATTTTCGATTAATTAAATCGTAAGCCAAGCTTGCCAACGATATATAATGAATTGCCAAATTTTTATCCAAGTCATTAGCTGGAGTGTGAGCCTTTTCATTTCTTAAATTTTGAATTGCCAAATGTAAAAATTTAACACCCTCAAAAAAATTATTTTCTGCTTCATTTCTGGCCTCATGTCCAAATATTTTAGAATAATTTGCACAATTAAAAGCCTCATGCGCCTTCTCCTTTCCTGTTACATCTTTTAATTTTTTTCTTACTATCTTGTAAGACTCTTCTACTGCGCTAAAGTAATGTCCGTCATTTAATAATTTCTGTACGTGATCAAATATTTCTTTCTGAAGTTCAATATTTATATTTCCATTATCATATGTTGCATGCGCTACATATATCCGAGTATCTTTTTTAGCGCCAAGTAATCTATTGGCAACTTGTTTTCCTGCAACTACGAGATCATTTGGAAATTCCTCCTTTTTTAAGTTACCAAGCAATATTTGACCTTCTAAATATTCTATAACTTTAATAATTCCAATGCCCACATTTGTATCATCATCTTCCAACCAGAAACCTCTCATAAGGTTTGCTTTTGAGCCGGTATTATAATTATATTTTTCTTCGTGAATATCAATGCTTAAATCATCCCTAAAAAATTCCCACATTGTTTGATGTGTAAAATTTAACACCCCACCACCATACATTTGGAAAAGTTTTTCTAAGATTTGCTTTTCAAGTGTGTTTAAATTTGCCATATCTAACTATTTTTATTTCCTCCAATCCCTTATATCCACCCCAAGTCTAGACCTGAATTGATATTTAGACAAGCAAAAACAGCCCCTTGCGAGGCTGTTTTCGTAGATTCGAATGTAATTCGTAGTTTCGGATCGGTAGGTTATTTCTTCGTGATAATCGTGTCCGCCACGTTCTTTGGAACTTCGTTGTAGTGTGCGAATTCCATGGAGTAGCTGGCGCGGCCCTGGGTCATCGAACGCATCTGTGTGGCATAGCCGAACATGTTGGCCAATGGCACTTCTGCTTCGATTTCCTTCACGCGTGCATTGCCTTCTCCGCGATCGTTGATTTCCTTGATCATACCACGGCGTGAGTTGAGGTCACCCACCACGTCTCCCATGAACTGTTCAGGAGTGGTCACAACCACTTTCATGATCGGTTCCAAGATGACTGGAGTGGCGCGCTTGACTGCTTCCTGCACAGCCATGGATCCTGCGATCTTGAAAGCTGCTTCAGAAGAGTCGACTTCATGGAAGGATCCATCATAGAGAGTAACTTTGACATCCACCATCGGGAAGCCTGCCAAAACACCATTATCCAAAGCTTCCTTGACTCCTTTGTTGATCGGCTGGATATATTCCTGAGGAATGACACCGCCTTTGATCTCATCGATGAATTCATAGCCTTTGCCAGCTTCTTCCTGAGGTTCGACTTTGAGCCAGCAATGTCCGTATTGTCCGCGACCTCCAGACTGCTTGATGTATTTTCCTTCAGCCTGAGCAGATGCCTTGATTGTTTCACGATAAGCCACTTGCGGCTGACCGATGTTAGCCTCCACTTTGAATTCGCGTTTCATGCGATCCACGATGATGTCCAAGTGAAGCTCGCCCATTCCGGAGATGATGGTCTGTCCGCTTTCTTCGTCAGTGCGAAGGCGCAGAGTCGGATCTTCTTCAGAAAGCTTGCGAAGAGCAAGTCCCATCTTTTCCTGATCAGCCTTGGTCTTTGGTTCAACAGCAATATCGATCACAGGCTCTGGGAAAGTAATGGATTCCAAAATGATCTGACTGCCTTCATCACAAAGCGTGTCACCAGTCGTGGTATTCTTCATACCTACCAGCGCACCGATTCCGCCAGCTTGGATTTCTGCGATTTCTTCACGGTGATTAGCATGCATCTGCAAAATGCGTCCGATGCGTTCTTTTTCACCCTTGGAAGAATTCATCACATAGGAACCAGCCTTGAGAGTTCCGGAATATACACGGAAGAAAGTAAGCTGTCCCACGAAAGGATCAGTTGCGATCTTGAAAGCCAAAGCAGAGAACGGTTCATTGTCATCAGCTTTGCGCTCAATCTCTTCGCCATTCTTCGGGTTGGTTCCTTTAACAGCAGGAATGTCCAATGGGCTTGGCAGATAATCCACCACAGCATCCAGCACTAGCTGTACGCCTTTGTTCCTCAGAGCTGTTCCAGTAAACACAGGAATGAGCTTGGTTGCAATCACAGCTTTTCGAAGTGCAATCTTGAGCTCTTCCATGGAAATTTCTTCTCCGCTCAGGAATTTTTCAGTCAGAGCATCATCTGTTTCGGAAATCTTTTCCACCATCTTCTCGCGCTCTGCCTGTGCCTTTTCCAAAAGTTCAGCTGGAATTTCATTTTCCACCACGATCTCACCCATCTGTCCGTCGAAAGTATAAGCCTTCATTTTCATGAGGTCGATGACTCCATAGAAATCACTTCTTTCTCCCATAGGCATCTGCAAAGCAATCGCATTAGGAGTCAGACGATTCCAAATGGAATTCAAAACGAAGTTGAAGTCCGCACCTTCCTTGTCGATCTTGTTCACAAAGCAGATTCTTGGCACGCTATATTTGTCAGCTTGGCGCCACACAGTCTCAGACTGCGGCTCCACGCCTTCCTTTCCGTCGAAAATAACGACAGCACCATCAAGAACGCGAAGTGAACGTTCCACTTCCACCGTGAAGTCCACATGACCAGGAGTGTCGATGATGTTGATCGGGTGTCCTTTCCATTCACATTTGGTTGCAGCGGAAGTGATGGTGATTCCACGCTCTCTTTCCTGCTCCATCCAGTCCATGGTTGCTTCACCTTCATGCACCTCGCCGATCTTGTGAGTGATACCGGTGTAGAAAAGGATACGCTCGGTTGTGGTTGTCTTGCCTCCGTCAATGTGAGCAATGATCCCTATATTGCGGAGTTTTGAAATGTCATGGTCTGCCATAGAATTTTAATTTTTTGATTATAATAGGACATATCGGTCCTATTAGTCGTATATGTCCTATAAAAAGTTTAAGCGAAGTGTGCGAATGCCTTGTTAGCTTCAGCCATGCGGTGAGTGTCTTCACGCTTCTTCATAGCTGCTCCAACCTTGTTTGACGCATCAATCATTTCATCAGCCAGCTTTTCAGCCATTCTTTTGCCCTTGCGGGTTCTGACAGCAGCCAAGATCCAGCGGATCGCCAAAGTCTGGCGGCGTTCTCCACTCACCTGCACCGGCACCTGGTAGTTAGCACCACCGACGCGCTTGGATTTGAGTTCCAAAAGAGGAGAAACATTCTTGATAGCTTGTTCGAAAACATTGAGTCCACCCTTCTTGGTGCGTTCATGGATAACATCAAAGCAATCATAGATCACTTTTTCAGCCACAGAGCGCTTGCCATCCTGCATGATGTTGCCAACAAAGCGGCCCACCAGGATATTTCCATAGCGTGGATCTGGTTTCCATTGTTTTTCGTATTTTCGTGTACGTCTTGCCATAATTTCAAATTTCGCGGCGCCCCATGCAACTCTCATGCGCGCCTATTGGGTAAATTATATAGAAAAAATTTATTCAGCTTTCTTAGGGCGTTTCGCACCATATTTGGAGCGTCCGCGATTTCTTCCCTGTACTCCAGCGCTGTCCAACACACCGCGCACGATGTGATAACGAACACCCGGAAGATCCTTCACGCGTCCTCCGCGAATCATCACAATGGAGTGTTCCTGCAGGTTGTGTCCCACGCCAGGAATGTAAGCTGTGACTTCCATGCCGTTTGTAAGGCGCACACGAGCGATCTTACGCAAAGCGGAGTTAGGCTTCTTAGGCGTAGTAGTGGAAACCTTAAGACACACACCGCGCTTGAAAGGGCTAGTGGTTTTCTTAGGCTTATTCTTGAGCGAATTGAAAGTAGTCATCATTGCTGGTGACTTGGACTTCTTGGTTGTTGATTTTCGGCTCCTTTTCACGAGCTGACTGATTGTAGGCATAGTCTAATCTATTATTCACTGTTTAAATTTAAAAACCTCCCTTTTGAATCAGGGCTTAGCTCAGTCTGTCAGAATTCAGACTTTGGCTTATTTACAACTCATTTATACCTAAAAACTACTAACTGAATAGCAAGATAAGAATAAACTATATGTGCAAATCGGTCAATAGCTGCCTAAAGCGTCAAGCCAAAAAAGATGTTCAACATAAGATTCAGAAACGCACCCAAAGGGCCCGCAAACAAGAAAATGAAGAAAAGCAGCATTAGAAAGCCATATTGTTCCAAAAGCACCATGGTCTCCATTTTGACTGGAATGATAGAGAAAAGCAGTTTTGAGCCGTCCAGGGGCGGAAACGGGATCAAATTAAAAAAGGCCAAAAGCACATTCCAAAAAATGACCACGACGGAAATTTCGAAAAATATGGAAGCAAACGAGCCAGTGATCAGATTAGAAACACTGCCCCATTGGTTGAAGTTCTCTATAATAGCCATTTTGATGGTCGTCGGAATAGCAATCAGATGGGCAATCAAGGCGAAAACGAGAGCAATCAATATGTTGGAAAGCGGACCGCCGAGAGCCACCAAGGCTGGTCCCCATTTCTGATTCTTGAGGTTATAGGGGTTGTATGGCACAGGCTTGGCCCAACCGAAGGCAAAACCTGTGGAAAAAATCATGACCAAAGGCACGATAATGGAACCCCAGGGATCAATGTGCTTGAGCGGGTTGAAATTGAGACGGCCGGAATATTTGGCTGTGGAATCACCCAGCCAAAGCGCCACAAAACCATGCATCACCTCATGGACGATGATGGAATAAATAAGGATAATAATATAGAATCCGACCAAAACGGCAGTTTGCATTTCCATTGGCTTGAAAATTTAAGACTGATAAATTCTTATACCCTTTACAAAACTCTCCATATATGATACACTGCGTCTTGTAATAAATCAACACTAGCCAAACAATTATGAGCCGAGTATGCAGCGTCTGCGGTCGCGGAACAACTTCAGGAGTTTCCCGCAGCCATTCAAATATCGCTTCCAAACGAAAGTTCTCCGTCAACATCCAATCCAAGAAAGTTGATGGCAAGAAAACCAAGGTCTGCACCAAATGTATCAAGACCCAGAACAAATAGTCTTCAAATTACAAAAAGCTTGATGAAAAAATTCCTCACCAGAGGAATTTTTTTTGTTAACCCGGTAAACCACCAGCGTTAGCTGGTGTGTGCGTTTAGAGCGTAGCTCTTGGGTTACAATAAAATCACCCCGAAGAAAGGAGGTGATTTTATGATGACCAAACTCTACAAACTGGAGCATTGTACCTAC
>DASVYU010000004.1:0-20187 GCA_036391995.1 Patescibacteria group bacterium | reverse complement strand
AGAAGATGAGCTCAGGGAAAATCGCGCCAATATGATAGAGTCTTATACGAAAGACATGGAAATGGCGCGCCAGAAATATGACATGGAGCTAAAGACCTATGCCTATATTGAACGTCAGCATCGAGGCATGCTTGCCAGCATCAATAAATTCCTGAAAAAAAAGCTGGACTATAAGGATAATGAAGAGGTGTCCAAGGAGAGAAAGCGCTTGGAGGATGATTTGGGAGTGTATCGCGACGCTTGGATTAAGGATATCCAACACAAAATGCAAAGCGAAGGCCTCAAGGGTGAAGAACTGAAGGCGGAGGTGGAAAAAATGCTTGTTTATTTCAACTATCAGGCTGTTATGGATCTGGGAGCGGCGCGCAATGAAGCTAAAGCTGAGATGCTTTGGCCAGGTAAGGAATATGGGGAGGCTGATGCTGCCAAAGCTAAAGCTGCCCAGAAGAGGTTGGAAATACAAGAAGGCGAACAGAATTTTCTTGGAAGAGGGACAAATCTTACCAAGCTTTCGGGGCCCGTGAAACATCATTTTGACAATGAAAAGGAAGATTTTGAAGATGAAAGCGGACCAGATAGGATGTCTGTTTATCGCGACGTGTACAGGGAAAAGGTGCCCCATCATGACCTGAAAAGCCTTGTTTGCGGAGCTTTTAGTGCCACTTGGGCTGGCATGGAAAAAATGACTCAAGCCTATAAGGAGCTGCCGATTTCAGCTAAAGTTGGTATTGGTGCAGTTGCTATAGTATCCGGTTCTTGGGCCTTGATGGCTGGAAGGCGTGTTTTGGGTGGCATAGTTACAGGCGTTGGTACAGCTGCCTTACTTGATGCTAAAAATCAAAGTTCGTTGCGCAAAAAAACAAGCAAGGAAAATGAGGGTGCGCTTAAGGATGTCATTAAAAATAAAGAGGTCCCTCAAGAAGTAAAGAAAGAAGAAATGGATAAGGATAAGGATAAGGATAAGGATAAGGATGGTGGCAAAAAAGAAGAAGAAAAGAAGGTCAGCGAAGAAATAATTGTTGATTTTGAAAAATTGAGAGGGGTGATAGGCGAGCAGATCAAGCAGATAGATGGCAAAATGAATGACCTTAAGGTGAAATCCTGGCTTAATAAGTCAGCAGGCATTGCTCTTGGCGTTGCTTTGGGATCTGGCTGGCTGCAAAGGGAATTGGGACCGTATTTTGGCAAAGTTGGTAATCATCTGCATAAGGCTTGGAATAACGCTAAGATAATCACGGGTCTGGGCACGGCGGAAGCGGCTGAATTGCCGCATGCTGTGGCAGGACATGTTGGCAAAGATGCGTTTGTGCCTGGCAGAAAGGATATCATGACAATACGCAGTCCTTGGGAAGTCAATGGCCATGTGCGCCATGATAGTTTTTCTAGGAGCCTTAAGGATTTCATTAAAAGCACGGGAAAATATGATGCTGCTGATGTTTCTCATGTCACAGAGGTTACTTTGCATGATGCAGTGAAGGAATATGCTGGCACTCATAACATGAGTTATGACGCAGCTATGGAGAAATTGAGTCATATCCATCCAGATACTACATACACAGTCGAATGGGACGCGCATGGCACGCCGCGCATGCACATCGTTGATCAGCAAGTGAAATTTGCGCCCGTGCATCATGCTGCTGATCACGCAACTGGCGCGCATCATCCTGCAGCTGCTACACTAAATCCTGAAAAGATTGTCATGAGCGATGTTGACAGTTACAAAGGTGAAATGGAAAAAAGCATTACAGGACTCGAGCATTACAAAGGTGATCTGCAAGGTTCTTTGGCCGACGTGCAGTTCAAATATGATGCCCCTAAGTTCTATAGTCCTATCGGCGGCACCCAGCATTTTGCTGGCGGGGACATGAGTCAGTTGGAAAAACTGCAAGGAATGAGAGCGGATTTCAATCACACGCAGTCCAGGCTTTTGGATCTGTATGCCCAAAAGGGTCTTTTGGACAATCCTGATTTCAAGAAAGAGCTTTTCCATTTCCGCTACGACGAGCTTTTCAACAAGAACACTCAGCTTTTCAAAGATTCCATAAACATGAAAGCCAGTGATTTTGTCGGCAATCAAGGCGGAATATCAAAATTGCCGAAAACTACACGCGAAGTTTGGCTCAAGATGCTCAAGGACTATCTAGTCAAGCCTGATGAGACTGTGGGCAAATGGACACTGAGAGTGGCCGAGCTTTTCCATAAGACTATTGAAGCTAAAAAATAACAAAAACATAATCAGGAAATAAAAAAGCCAATATGGAAAACGATAACGCAAAAGTGCAGGCCATGGCACTCTCCCAGCTCATTGCTGATCTGGGAATAGACAAGCTTTCTGAAGACAAACAGAACGAGCTCATTATCAAGATGACAGAAGTGCTGCTCAAGAGGATCTTTTTGGAAACCATGGAAAAATTGGGAGAACAAGGCAGATTGGAATATGAGCAATTGACAGAAGGGGATGTCCAGCCTGAGCAAGTGGAGGCTTTCTTTAAGGAAAAAATCCATAATTATGACAGCATGGTTGAAGATGTGATCAGGGAATTCAAGGAGGAGATGATGCAGGCGAACGCGTAAATTTGTTATAGTGGAAGTGTTGTACTAAGACAATTGGATTTTTTTCTGCGAGCTGAACTCGAAACCTACGTTTTCTGACTGAAATTTTTCGTGCGCCCGACACAAGAAACAAAAAATTTCAGAGAAAAACTGGGTTCTCAAACATGCAGCTCTTGAAAAAAATTCAGTTGCCTTAGCATTAAAATAGGATAATAAAGTAAATGTAATAATATGGCAGAACCGATAAAATCAAATTTGGAACCGATTGAGGAAAGCGATTTGGATCTGAAAGGCAAGTTGGAGCATGGCGGAAGTGTGGATTTCATGCACAAGGGAGAGCAGCCTGTTTTTTCACCGGAACGCGAAACTCCTCGCGAGGTGAGTGCGGCGGAAAAAGACAGCGTTTATGGCAATATTCTTTCCAAAGTGCAGTCGCAAGCAACTGATGAGATTGATCATGATGAAGTGGCTCGCGATGCTCATACTGGTGCACAACAAACTGACGCTGAGACGCAGATCCAGCATCTTATCGACATTGCTGGACAAAAAGGCGTGGTACATGCCGTGAAGGTAGCCAGGCATATGGAAGATAATTACATTTTGGACACTTTTCATGACCGCATGTTGGCCGATGAACTCCATGATGCTTTGATAAAAAAAGGCATGATCGAGGAAATATAGTTAAAAATTTTCAATTCACAATTTTCAATTTCTAAACAATATTCAATTTCACAATTTTGAAATTAAAAAATAGGATTTGTTTAGAAATTAGGAATTGAAAATTAAAAACACAAAAACATAAACAAATTATTTGATGGACACTTTTGATTTAAATGCATTCCTAGTTCCCTTGGCTTGGGCTTTTTCCATGATCGCTTTTTCCAGCGGGTTGTTTTTGGTTATCCGCAGTTTCTTGAATTTCCGCGCCCAGATCAATCGCTCCATGAACATGGATCTGGAAATCGTGCGCGTTACCAAGGTTTTCAAGGAAAAAAGCGAAACAGTTGGGGACACGGAAAAATGGAAAGAGGAAATCGGTGCCATGGAGCAGCTGCTAACTACTCTCTCCAGCATGAAAGAAAAAAAATCTCTGATCGGACATTTTCTCTACAGCGAACCGTATCTTGCTTTGGAAATCGCCAATCCTGCCGATAGTGAGGAGATCTTTTTCTACATGGCTGTGCCCAAGAAGTTCCGCGAAAGCATTGAAAAACAGGTGCACAGCTATTTCCCACAGGCTTCTGTGGAAAAGATTTCCGATTATACGATTTTTTCACCTGGCAGCTTTACGGCAGCTGCAACTTTCGGCTTGAAAGGAAGCCATGCTTTGCCGATCACGACCTATGAGCATATGGATGTTGATCCGCTCAATGAGATTTCCAATGCTTTGAGCAAGTTGCATTCCATTCAAGAAGGCGGAGCAATCCAGCTCATTTTGCGTCCTGCTGGCAAGGCTTGGCGCAAGACCGGACGCTCAATTGCGCACAAGATGCAGCAGGGCAAACAGCTCAAAGATGCTCACCAAGCTTCTGTGGCCAAAGAGATCGGAGTCGGCATGCTGAGGGTTATGCAAGACAAAAAAGGCGATGAGATTCTTTCCAAAAATCCCGTACAGCTTACTCCGGAAGAACAGGAATTGGTCAAGAAAATAGAAATAAAATCTAACAAAGCCGGTTTCAAAGCCAACATTCGTCTTTTGGCATCTGCGCCGACACAACAGCGTGCAGATGAGATTCTGGCGCATTTGGAAAACAGCTTCGCCCAATTTGAGAATCATGAAATCAATCATTTTGTGGTCAAAAAAAGAGTTAAAAACAAAAAGACTGCCTATGATTACATCTTCCGCAATTTCGATGAAGACAATGCTGTGATTCTTTCCACGGAAGAGATTGCCAGCATTTTCCATTTCCCCATTTCCACAACTGAAACACCGAAAATCAAATGGCTCAAAGCTGGAGCTGCGCCTCCGCCGCTCAACATTCCAAAAGAAGGAATAATTTTGGGATATAATGATTATAGAAATACGAAAACAGAAATACGCATTGCAGATTCAGATAGAAGAAGGCACTTGTACACCATCGGTCAAACCGGCGTTGGTAAGTCTAATTTCTTGCAAGAGATGGCCAAGCAGGATGCCAAAAATGGCAAAGGTTTCTGTTTCATTGATCCGCATGGAGATGCTATTGAGGATATTTTGACTGCTGTACCTAAGGAGCGCGCTGAAGACGTGATCATCTTCGATCCATCCGATGTGGAGCGGCCGTTTGGTCTTAACATGTTGGAATATGATCAGGCGCATCCGGAGCAGAAGACTTTCGTGATCAATGAGATGATCGGCATCTTTGATCAGCTCTATGATCTCAAACAGACTGGCGGTCCGATGTTTGAGCAATATGTGCGCAACGCTATGCTGCTCATTATGGAAGACCCGGAAAGCGGTTCGACACTGATGGAAATTTCCAAGGTTCTGGCTGATGAGGATTTCCGCAAAATGAAGCTCTCCAAATGCAAGAATCCCGTTGTGATGGACTTTTGGATCAAAGAGGCTGAGAAAGCTGGTGGAGAAGCAGCACTGGCCAATATGGTGCCCTACATCACTTCCAAGCTGACGACTTTCGTTTCCAATGACATGATGCGTCCGATCATTGCGCAGCAGAAAAGCACGCTCAATTTCCGCCAGATCATGGATGAAGGTAAAATATTGTTGGTGAAACTATCCAAAGGCAAAATTGGCGAAATCAATGCGCATCTGCTGGGCATGGTGATTGTGGGCAAGATTCTGATGAATGCCTTGGCGCGTGGGGATATGCCTGAAGATCAAAGAAAAGATTTCTATCTGTATTTGGATGAATTCCAGAATGTGACAACGGATTCCATTTCGCAGATCCTGTCAGAAGCTAGAAAATACAGATTATGTCTCATTATCGCCCATCAGTTCATCGGACAGTTGAGCGAAGAGATTTCCAAAGCAGTTTTCGGCAATGTTGGTTCCATGGTGGCTCTGCGCGTTGGTCCGGAAGATGCGGAATTTCTGGAGAGAAATTTTGCACCAGTGTTTGTGGCTAATGATTTGGTAAATGTTGACAACTATAAAGGTTTTGCCAGAGTGCTCCTCAACGGCGAACTCTCCAAGCCTTTCAACATCAACTTCTATCCGCCAACCAAGGGCAATCAGGAAGTGGCTAACTACATGAAAGAACTTTCGCGCCTCAAGTATGGCAGAGATGCTAATATTGTGAACAGGGAAATCATGGAAAGGGCGAAATTCGCTCGGCAAGCGATGAATCAGACGACGTTTTGATGTGCGTAGAGACGCATTGCAATGCGTCTCTACGAGGAAAAATTCTTATACTAAAAAACGGCTCTACTAGGCCGTTTTTTGTATTGATATTTACAATTTATTAATTTTGGTGTATAATATAAAAATGGTGTACCGCGTGCTTTCCGCATGCGGTTTTTTTATGGGTTTAATTTGCTTATTCCACTTTTAGACGATAGTCTGAAAGTGGAATAATAGGTTGATTATTGAAGTGAGATGGAAATCAGATTTGAAGAAGTTGTGACATAAGCCGTGTTGTTTTTCTCGTCCACGGAAAGAGATGTGCCGCCTGAAAGTGCTTCATTGTAGAACTGCGCGCTGATCTGTCCATCTTTGCCATATTTCACAATGCGGCTGTTTTTCGTGTCGAGCACGTAGAAGAATTGATCGTCTGTGGTTGTGAATATCTTGCTTAACTGAACGGGTGTATTGGAAGTTTCCAATTTGAAATCCTGCTTCTGTCCTTTGAAGAATTTCAGCACCTGATTGCTTTCCAGGGTATATATGTTTTCGTCCATCGCAAGATCCGTGACTTGCGCCAGAGAAAGATTGTCTTTGTACCAATTTGTGCGGTCTGCGAATCCTCCTGTAGCGCGCGGATAGCGATATATTTGGTTGGCTTTGGGATCCAGTACGTAAAGATAGGTCATGTATGTGCCGGCAAAACTTGAAGCGGAAACATCATCCAGCTTTATGTTGTTGCTCACGAATTGGAAAGAAATCGGGCTGAATGAAACTACTTTGTTTTGGTCTGTCAGTAAGAGCACCAGTTCTAGATCGCTCATGTATGTTGCGCGCACTATGTTTCCATTGCCTGAAGGCAGGTTGTAATCTTTTTGCTGGCCATTGGAAATCATTGTCACGCCGTTGGGGGAAATGGCGATTGGTCCATTGTTTGTGATGAGTGTTGCCAGTAGGTTGCTGCGTGAAAGCAAAACTTGCTTTTGAGTGTCGAGTTTGATGTTTTTGTCCATGGCCAAGACATCGGTGGCGGATGGCTGGGCGACTGCCAATGAGTTGATGGTTGGAGCTTTCGGTCTGTTGAGCCAGTGGGCAATGAAAAGCGGCACAATGAAAATGAGCACCAGTGCGGCGGCAACGTATGCTTTCTGTTTGGAAGTGAATTTGGAGAATAGCTTGAGGAGTTTGGATGGATGGGGGATCAGTTCAGATTTTTCTTTGTTGGTGCTTTGTGGCAAAGATTCTGTTTTTTCCTTCTTGGCTTGAATGATTTTTTCTTGCAATCTCTCCCAAAGCGAAGATGATTTTTGAAGCAACAGCACGGAGTAATCTTTCAAGATCAGCATCGCTTCCTGCAGGCGTCCTGTTTGAATTCCGGATTCATCACCAAATTCTGCAGGGTGGTGGATTTCAATCGGCAATTCTTTTTCTAATTCAGGAATTTCCAAAATTTCTTCCTTAGGCAATTGTTGCTCTTTGAGATTTATGACAGAAGCTCGTTGCTTCTTGGCTTGTTTTTTGGCTTCAATTTTTTCTTGCGCCAATGCCA
Organism: Patescibacteria group bacterium; assembly: GCA_036391995.1. Classification (GTDB taxonomy): domain Bacteria; phylum Patescibacteriota; class Minisyncoccia; order Moranbacterales; family GWC2-37-73; genus DASVYU01. The sequence continues at coordinate 12,805 of DASVYU010000004.1, read as the reverse complement.
ATTCTTCAGCTTCTTTTTGTCTTTGCAGTCCCAATTCAGCTTGCTGCTGTTCAAGCAATTGCTGCTCAGCCAGGAGACGCTCTTGCTCAGCTTGCTGCTCCATTTCATATTGCCTTTGCAGCTCCGCTTGCTGCTCTCTTTCGATTTTCTTTTGTTCATTGGCGGCCTTTCTTTGTTCAATCGATTTGGCGATCTGTTTTTTGAGAATCACGAAGCGTAGACGCGCAGCATTTTTGGTGTGCAGCCAGCCGCTGGCCATTTTCTCTTTGGCCACTTCCCAGTAGATATGGGCTTGACTGTTTTCTCGTGCTTCATGTGTTTCACCTTGTACATATATATGGCCTGTTTTTTTGTCAGTGTAATCGGAAGAGCTTTGCTCATCTGGAATGGAAGCTTCTTGTTCTTGGGAAGCTGCTTCTTTTTTTGCAAAAGTCGTTGCCGCAAAGGCATTAATCGGTGCAAGCGTTTCTTCTTGGGGGGATATTTTTTTGACGGACTTTGCGGGTTTGGATTCGGCAGCGTCCACACAGATCGCAGCAACCATTTCCAATTGGTTGGAAAGGGCTGTTTTGAGGAATTGGACGAATTTGTCCTTGTCCATGCGCTCGTAGTTCTTCTTGAGTTCTGCCAGGGTGAGCACATGGAAAATGTCTTCTTGCGTGATCAGAATGCGGTCCTTTTTTTCAAGTCGGCCACTGGAGACATTCACGAAAGTCTTGAGGGGATGCGGTTCGATGCTGTCACAAGCCAGGCCATCACTGATGTTGCTGAGATTCTGGTTTCTATGAATGAAGATCATGGCATTGCCGCTGACACTGAAATGCACGCTGTTTTTTTCAAAAACGCAGATAGCAGCATTCAATTTGCCGAGCCATTCCACATTGCCATGTTTGGCGAGCTCCGAGAGGGCCAGATTCACTTTGTGCAGAGCTGCATCAAAGCTTTCCGTGACTGAGCGCCGAGGATTGATGTAATATTCCTTCTTGAGGACGGAAGTAAGAAAATTGACGACATAGGCACTGTCGTCGCTATAATCTTTGATTTCAAAAAAGCCTACCAGATTCCCCAAGGGCTGCTGGTAGATGTTCTCTGGCAAGTATTCAAACAGCTCCACATATGGCTTTAATGAGGAATTGTTGACAACTAAAATAGGAGAAATGGTTTTTTCCAGTTCTTTAAGCACGTCTTTATGTTTATCTGCGTTTCGTATCGGCATGTGTATCGATATTATACCACAAATAGGAAACAGGACTCACATGCTGTCTTATTGTCATAATATCCCAGTTTCACGGTTGATGCAATCGATATTTTCCTGGGCTGCACTGATTTTACTTTTTGCTGGCCGAATAGTATAATGTTAGGGAATTGAGATATTTTTAATAAAACATAACGCCGTTCAAAAACGTATGTCTGAAACACTAGAAGCACTTTTCGGTTCCAAGGCTCGCACTAGAATCTTGCGTTTCTTTATGCTTAATCCGGAAGGAGAGTATGATTATCAGGATATCGCCAAAAAAAATATGTTAAGCGCTGCCAGTGTGCGCAAAGAGCTTAATGATCTGAAAAAAATCCATTTTGTTGTTGAAAAAATAAAAAAAGGCAAAAAGACATATCTGCTTGATCAGAATTTCCATTATTTTCCGGAACTGAAAAGCTTGGTGACCAAAACGGCAGCGTCTCCGCATAGCAAGAGTTTTGCCAAACTCAAAGGCGTCGGTGATGTGAAACTGGCACTTCTCAGCGGCATCTTTCTGAATTATCCCAAGAGCAAAGCCGATATGGTTTTGGTCATCAACAATGCGAGCCGTCCGAGGCTCAAGCATTTCATGAACAGCCTTGAAGCCGAAGTTGGCAAGGAAGTGAGTTTCGTGCTCATGAACAGCGAGGAATTCAAATATAGATTGGACATGCTCGATCGTTTCCTATTGGACTTCATGGAAGGTCCACATACTGAGCTTGTAGATAAGATTCCTGGTCTTAAGAGATACATTCAGGGTGTCAAAAAGAAATACTAGTTGCTCGCTTGTCGGCTTACAATAAATATAAAAAATAAACTTCGCTTCTTTAGCGCTTCATATATATGCCAACATCCTTGCTGCTCGCATTGGTATTCGTTTTTTTAGCTGTCCTAGTGTGGCTGGTTTTCGATTTGAAGAAAAAAATGGAAAATGGGCAGGACAACAGGGAAGAAAAAGAAAGAATGGCAGTCATGCAGGAATCTTTGCGGCACATTGTGGAGGAAAATCGTGAACTGCGTCGTGAAATCGATCGCAAGCTTTCCCAGACTCATCAGGCAACTCAGCAGCAGATAAACAGCACAATGCAGGCAATGCATGGAATAACCGGGCAGTCAGCCAAGCAAATTGCTGATGTCGTGGCCAGTGTCACGAGGCTTGAGGAAACAAACAAACAGGTTGTGAATTTCTCTGCTCAATTGCAGAGCTTGCAGGATATTTTGAAAAACACGAAGCAGCGTGGAATCCTGGGTGAATACTTCTTGGAAACTACCTTGAAAAATGTGCTCCCGCCTGACAATTTCAAGATGCAATACAAATTCAAGGATGGTGAGATTGTGGACGCGGCGGTTTTTGTGGGCAAGAATATCGTTCCTGTCGATTCGAAATTTTCTTTGGAAAACTATGAAAAGATAATGAATGCGACCAGTGACGTGGAACGCGATAAATACGAGAAGCTTTTCAAGCAAGATCTGAAAAACAGGATAGATGAGACATCTAAATACATTCGGCCGGAAGAAGATACGATGGAATTTGCTTTCATGTTCATTCCGAGTGAAACCATATATTACGATCTGCTCATGCGGTCTTCCCAAGTGAATTCGGCAGATCTTATTGAATATGCTTTCAATCAAAAGCATGTCATCATCGTTTCTCCTACCAATTTTCTGGCATATCTCCAGACTGTGCTTCAGGGACTGCGTGCTTTTCAGATCGAGGAGAATGCCAAAGAAATACGTGCAAACGTGGAAAAACTGGGCAAACACATCGTGGCTCATGATGAATACATGCGAAAGCTCGGTGTCAGCTTTGGAACTACGGTCAACCACTTCAACAATGCCTACAAGGAGCTGGGCAAAATTGACAAAGATGTCGCAAAGATCACTGAAGGTGAACGCTCGATCGAGCCTATGGCATTGGAAAAGCCGCATGAATTAGCATAATTTAATTCTCGATATGATTGCTGGAAAAATGGCTAAAATTGAACAAAGGGAAGGCTTGAAAAAAGGGTTCAAGTCTTTTTTTGGGACTGAATTTTTCCGCAGCGGCTTGGTGCATTGGGTGCTGATCGGATCGCTCATCCTTAACATCGCGAATTGGGGAGCTATGGCATATTTCATTAGGCCGGTTGATTTTCCTTTGGTTTTGCATTATAATGTATACTTCGGGGTGGACATGATCGGGGCTTGGTGGCAGCTGTATTTTTTGCCTCTGATTGGGCTCGTAATTCTCCTTATTAATGCCTTTTTAGGCTATCTGTTCTACGGACAGAAGGAGAGGATTGTGGCTCACATGCTGATGTTGGCAACATTTTTGGTTCAGGTCGGCATCTCCATCGCGGTGGCAGGCTTGCTCATGATCAATTATTAATAAGAAGCAGAAAATTAAGACTTATAGGACAAAGAAAATTAAGACTCATAGGACTTATATGACTGATCAAAAAAACAACCAATTCACGTTTCCGAATCCTAAGACGAGTGATCCAAGGGAGCATAGAATCCAGAGGACCCTGGAGGTGATTCCAGGCATTTTGACGTGGCTGACATTGATCGGTATGGTGGTGCTTTCATTCGTGTTGCCGATTTGGATCGCTGTGTTTATTATCATGTTTGATATCTATTGGATTTTCCGCACTATCTTCATTACCTATTATTCTGTGGTAGCCTATCGCAAATTCCAAGAAGGAAAAAAAATAGATTGGTGGGAGCGCTGCCAGAATATAGTGCATCCCAAGCAGTACGCACAGGCCATCTATGATCGCATGGCACAGATTAAGCATAGTTTAAGAGTTGAAAAGCTGACATTTAAGGAAAGGAAAACATTAAAAAAGGAAATTAAAAGACTTCATAGATATAAAAGAGAAGTCCAGCATATCGTTGATGAAAAGGTGGATGTCCTTGATTGGAGGAGGATCGTACATGTCGTTCTTCTTCCGACAGCCAATGAGCCCGCCGAAATCATCGAACCGGCAATCCAAGCTATTGCGGATAGCAATTTTCCCAATCATCAGATGGTCATACTTCTGGCAACTGAGGAGCGCGAAAATGAAGAGCATCGCTTGGAAAAAGTCAATTATCTACAAGAGAAGTTCAAGGGAGTTTTCAAGGATTTTTTGGTTACCACCCACGAAGTCGCTGATGGAGAAATGAAATGCAAAGCTTCCAACGCCACTTATGCAGCCAAAAAGCTGATGGTGTATTTGGATGAGCGGAATATCGATTACAAGAATGTCATCTTTTCGAATTTTGACTGTGATAGTGTGTGCCATCCGCAATATTTTGCGGCGCTTACTCATGCTTACATCACGGATCCGAAGCGTTTGCAGCGTTCCTATCAGCCACTGCCTATGTATCACAACAATCTTTGGGATACCAACGCTTTTGTGCGTGTGATTGTTACCAGCTCCTCGTTCTGGCATATGTTCCAAAGCACTCGCCGCGAGATGGTGACGTTCTCTTCCCACAGTGAGCCTTTTGACACGCTTGTAAAAGTAGGATTCTGGCCTGTCAACATGATCAGTGAGGACTCCATAATATATTGGAAATGCTACACTTATTATCATGGGGATTATAAGGTTAGGCCGATTTATCTGCCGGTTTCGCTTGATGCTGTGCTGGCTGAAACTTACTGGAAGACAATCAAGAATCAATACAAACAGAAAAGGCGCTGGGCTTATGGCATTGAAAATTTCCCTGTGATCATGCGGGCGCTTTGGAGAGACAAGCAGATCAAATTCGGAAAGAAATTCGGTGTGGCCTTTGAAATGTTGGAAGGCCATCATTCCTGGGCGACATCAGCATTCATTCTGGCATTGCTGGGTTGGCTGCCGCTTATTTTCGGAGGACCATCTTTCAATGAGAGCGTGCTGGCTCACAATCTGCCTTTTGTGACGCGTTACTTGATGACCTTGGCCATGGCAGGCCTGATTGTTTCGATGTTCTTGAGTTTTGTGCTGTTGCCTCCGCGTCCGGCCAAATATTCCAAGAAGCGCTATATTTATATGTTCTTGCAGTGGTTTCTGACTCCCTTAATTGCTCCGACATTGGGAGCTGTGCCTGCTATTGAATCGCAGACACGCATCCTGTTGAAGAAATATTTTGGAGAATTCTGGGTGACTGAAAAAATACGCAAGTAATGGATCAATATGCCATATGCATTTTTCTTGAAACCTCTCGCCATATCCTTCATTGCCGCGAGCATATTGCTTATCGCGGCCGTGCTCTTTAATCGCAAAAAAACTTTTTCGGAAACAAGAAGTTCAAGCAGGCACATACATATACCCGGAACATCTCGCTTCGGAGGCGTTGCGATCATACTCTCTTTTCTGATCGCTCTTATTTTTGATGGCAGGTTAGTCCTTGATTCTCCGCTAATTGGAATTTTCTTCGCATCGATTTTGATTCTGCTTTTCGGTGTCTTTGATGACATCCGGCAGCTTTCATGGCAAACGCAACTCATGCTTCAGGTGATTGCCGTGCTGCCTGTTTTTCTCTTCGGCATACATTTGCAATATGTTAGCAATCCATTTGGGGGAGTATTTTTGCTTAGCGGCAGTTTCTTGAATGTCTTGGGTTTTGTGCTTGCTTTTTTGTGGATCATGCTGCTCATGAATGCGATGAATTGGGTTGATGGAGTGGACGGGGTGAGTGGCGGCATATCATTGATTGCTTCGGTGGCCATATTTATCCTGAGTCAAAGACCGGAAGTCAATCAGCCTCCGATAGGCATAATATGCATGGCCTTGATCGGAACACTGGCTGCATTTTTGCTGTTCAATCTGCATCCGTCCAAAATTCTGGCTGGTTCCAGTGGAGCGATGTTTATGGGATTCATTCTAGCTATTCTGGCTTTTTTTGCAGGAGCAAAAATAGCAACAACGCTGCTGGTGATGTCTGTGCCCATTATTGATGCCTTGTGGGTCATTTGGAGGAGATGGCGCGACAAGGTTTCCATTTTTTCTGCCGACAGAAGGCACCTGCATTTCAGTTTACTGGAATTGGGCTGGTCTGAGTTTGCCATAGCGTTGCTGTATTGGGGTTTGACTGCCTTGATCGCAGTTGTGGCGCTCAGCACCAAGGCTCAAGGTAAAATCGTCGCTTTTACACTGGTTCTGCTGCTTATGACAAGTTTTCTCTATTTTGTTAAGCGCAGAATCGATAAATCAAAGTTATGAAAGGGAGTTTTTGGAAAACAATAATGCTTTTTGTGTCCATGGCCGTTTTAATGGTGGCTGTTTGGTATGTGAGCACCAAAGCCTATTCTTTTCAGGGCAACAGGATTGTTACTGTTGTGGTAGATGGTAACAGGATTTATGCTGAATTGGTCACGAGCAAGGAAAAGATGGGTCAAGGCTTGGGGGGCAGGGAATCTATTTGCGAATCTTGCGGTATGCTTTTTCGTTTCAATAAGCCTGGCAGACATGCCTTTTGGATGAAAGATATGCGATTCCCTTTGGACATCCTTTGGATTTCAAATGGAAAAATTGCATACATCAGGAAGAATGTCCCGGCATCTTCTGATCAAGTCATGATGCCGCCAATGGATGCTGACCAGGTCTTGGAAATCAATGCTGGGAGTGCTGATAGGTTGGGATTGAAAGAAGGGGATAATGCAGTATTTTGATTTTATGGAATTTGCAAGCAACATAAAACCCCGCAGTTGCGGGGTTTTATGTTATATAAAGAAAACTAATTTCTTTTTCGAAAAAGAACGGCTGTTTTCTGCTGTCTTACTGCAGAGAGGAAACTCTAGCAGAGAATTTCTTCAGATTGTTCAATTGCCTTTCGTTAAGATTCTTGGATGCGCCGATAGCTTTCTGGATGAGATCCTTAGAGAATTCAACCGATGAGCCGACACGAACAGGAGTCTTCTTAGCATTCTTCCTGAGGTAATCTTCGATGTAGATCTTGTGTTCTTTGGTCAAGCTAGAGTCAGGATTCTTTTCAAGATAATTAGCAGTTGCTCTACGTGCAAGCACGGTCAAGCTTTCTCCTTTGCCTGCAGTTTCAACGAATGAGCTTTCAGTTTCCTGACTAGCCGGAGCTGTTACTGCTTGCTTGGAGTTGTCACTAGAAGCGTCGGTCTGATCTGAGCTGCTAGTGTTGCTGTCAGCAGTGTTTTCCGTAGAGGTTCCACTGACAACAGGAGCGTCAGTTCTTTTGGAGTAGGAATATATTCCTCCAGCGATCAGGACCACAATTGCGACACTGATGATGATGCGCAGATTATCTTGAAACCATCTTTTAAACTGATTAGCTTCGATCTGTGTTTCTTGTGTGTGTTCTTCCATAGTTACACCTTCCTTTCTAGGTTTACCCCCACACCTATATGGCTATAGCAAGTGGGGACAGATTAAGTTACCTCACACGAACATTTTCTTAAGGCAAAAGCTTTAGGCAAATATAGGTGTGGGGGTTAATTTTCAAAGGGCGCTTGCGTTGAAGCTTTTCCGCCAAAGGCGGAAAAATTCTCCTTTTGGTCTTTTAATTGTATAAGAGGCTCCTTATAGCGTCAACTGGACAAAAATAGCGTTTTTTGGCGTAATAAAGCCATGAAAAATAACCAAGATGCAAGAAACAATAACCAAATAAATTCCAAATCTCAAAAACAAAATTCCAAACGGTTTGATTATTTGAAATTTGATTATTGAATTTTGTTTGGTGTTTGTGTTTTGTCTCTTGTATCTTTAAAATCTTATTTTAATTATTTTGTTTCTTGTTAAAAATTTTTTCAAACAAAAAATAAAACTCAGAAAAAATTTTCATGAAATTATTTTTACTTCTTCGTGTAATAAATTATGTCTTACGAATATTGCCTAGTATTCATCGAAGTAAAAAATAAAATTGAAATTATTTATGCTGCCTGCAGTGTACTGAACTTTGTTCTGGTACACTGTGGATAACTTTCTTGCATTGCTTTTTGGAAAATATCCACTATAATTATAGATAAGAAAAAAATATTTCTAAAATATTTTTTTCTGAAAAAATAAAAAATAAAAATTTGTTTAAAAAACAAATTATTGGAAGGAGGTGACTTAACATGGCAGTAAAAAAAGCTAAAAAAGCAGTTAAGAAAGCTACTCCTAAAAAAGCAGCTAAGAAGACTGTGAAGAAAGCTGTAAAGAAAGCTACCAAGACTGTAAAAAAGGCAGTTAAGAAGGCTCCTAAAAAAGCCGCTAAGAAAGTAGCTAAGAAGAAGACAGCAAAGAGAAAATAGTCTCCTCTTATTTGTTATAATTTGACTTCATCGTAAGTTCGAATATATCAACACATTAAAACCCGCTGAAAAGCGGGTTTTAATGTGTTTAAGGGTTGTTAAATCTTAATTTTGCATATTCTCCACTTTCCAGCCAGATCTTTCGTGAAGGATGTTTCGGCTTCAGGAAGGATGGATTTTATGAGTCGAGATATGGGCTGTTTCTGTTCGGGGCTTATCTCTAAAAATGCAGTAACTCGTAACTCGTAATCGGTAACTAGTAATTGGTGGATCTGTTTTAATAACTTTTCATAATGGGCAAGTCCGGCCTTGTTGCTGTAAAGGGCAGACTTGGGTTCAAAGTCTAGAACATCACGTGGCGCGCTTTCATATATCTCTTTGGAAAGATAGGGGAGATTGGCGGTTACAACCAAGCTTTTAGCTGTTAGCTTGTAGCTTTTAGATTTAAGAAGGGGCTCAAGGAGGCTGCCGTGGAGGAATTTTATTTTTTTATCCAAGTTATGCGCCTCGGCATTTTTTCTGGCAACCTTCAGGGCATTTGCGCTTATGTCAGTCGCAAAGTATCCGGCATCATTTTTTGATCCATGAGCTATGGAAATAATAATACAACCCGAGCCTGTGCCGATGTCGACGACGACATTGCTACGTAACTCGCTACGTAACAGATCTAAAACTTGCTCAACCATCAGCTCTGTTTCGGGGCGGGGAATAAGGGTGTGTTTGTTGACCTTGAAATCCAGACCATAGAATTCCCTGTGTCCGATCAGGTATGCAACAGGCTCACCTTTGGCCCTGCGGGCAATTTTCAATTTCAAATTTCTGATTTTCAATGAAGGTATTTCATACTCCGGATGAGCCAAAATGAACACTCTTGATTTTCCTAAGGCATGGCAAAGCAGCAATTCCAGGTCGAACTGATCTATTTTGCCGCGGTATTCTTTTTGGATGTCGGAGATTTTTGGCATGGTTTTGAATCAGAATGGGCTTTTTATGTTTTTGAGAACGGGATTGGTCACTTTGGTGTATATCTGAGTAGTCCGTATGTTAGCGTGTCCGAGCAGTTCCTGCACATATCTGACATCTACGCCGTTTTCCAAAAGGTGTGTGGCAAACGAATGGCGCAAGGAATGGAAAGTGGCATCTTTTTGAATTCCAGCTTTTTTCAAGGCATTTTCGAAAACTTTCTGAGCTGTGCGTTCGGTCAACTTGCCTCCGCGTTCGCTTGAAAAGACAAAGTCGCTGGAATTTTTGCCTCCCATTTGGTTTTCGATTGCTGGTTTCAATTTTTCCGGGAAGATCGTTATTCGGTCCTTGTTTCCCTTGGCTCCTTTGATGTGAATCGTCAGTTCATTTAGATTAACATCTTTGACTTTCAAATTTATTGCTTCGCTGACTCTGAATCCTGAAGCATACGATAGGGAAATGAGGAGCTTATGCTTCTGGTTGCTTATGCAATCTATGATTCTGGCAATTTCATCCCTGGAAAGAACTACAGGGAGCTTGCTGGCAGTTTTGGCAAATTTGATGTCGATTTCCATCGGACTTTTCATGATCTCCCGATACAGATATTTGATGGCCTGCAGGTTCACATTGACCGTCTGCGATGATTGCTTGCTGTCTAATTTTTGTATCAGATATTTTCTTATCAGTGCCAAATCAGGATCTTTGCCTAGTTGCTTGGCATATTTGCAATAATCCCCGATGCAAAAAAGATAACTCTCAATGGTTCTGGGGCTGTAGTTTCGCAGCCTTAGATTTTCTTTGACTTTTCCCAAGAGTTCTGGCAAATTCATCGATTTTATGCTATATTTTAATCAAGATTGCGTTATTGAGAATATATCATTTATTCGCATAACATACAAATTTTCCAATAAACTGCGAAATAAATTCGCATAAGAACGAGTTCAACGAAATAAATTTTTTATCTTTGTGTAAATTGGAGGTTTAGTGATTTAAACTGGGACAGAAAATTTGATTTTTTATTTAATTAAGGGAGGGAGATATGGAGTTTTTCTGCTTTGAGGCAGAAAAAATTAATTAATTTTTTAAAGCATATGGAAAAGTATTCATACGAAAAAGCGTATAGCGAGTCTGAGGAAATTAGAAAGAAAGCACTGGAAGCTAAACAAAATAGAGGGGAAACTGGCGAACCAACCGCTTTCGATTATTCCGATGCGGAGAATAAATCTACTTCGCCCGAGCATAAAGATGATCTTACTCAGTTTGCCGAATTAATGAAAACTCAATTAAATGAATTGGAACATAAATATCAGAATGATATTTCATTGGACCGAATATCAAGCTTGGCTTCGGAAATTATAGAAATAAAAGAAATAATTAAGTCGCCAGGCTATATTAATGAAGATAATTCACCTAATATTGAGTTGCTAACAAAAATTGACAATTTATTTTCATCCATAGGCTCTTTAAACAACACTTTAACAGAAATTAAACAAGATGTGTCAATAATTTTAAAAGAATTTGATTCAGAAAAACATACCTCTGATTTGGACAAGAAAATTAAACAGTCGCTTCATGATAGATTGTTAAATGATAGTTCTGGGCCTCAGCTTTATATTTATAACTTAAGTGAAACAAGAAAATTTTTAGAACAATTGTCAAAAATAGAGGATTTCTCAAATCCACAAAGCAGGCTGTCCTTTAAACGCTTAACTTCGGGTGTAAATTTTTGCGCTAACTTTTTATATGGTGCTTCTAGCTTCTTCTTTAACTTTAAGAAGATGCTAAACAGTTTTAATCAAGTAGTTAAAAAAAATAATGGTGACTTTGCCTATGGCAAAGATAGTTTGAGGCTTTCAGAATTTCAAATAAGTTATAAAAATGCTAATTCATTAGAATACCAAGAGCTAGAAGCACAACAAGAAGAATGGGAAAAAATATTTAATAAATTAGCTGATAAACAAATTATTGACTATAAAGAGTTAATAAAAAAATAATAAGGAGTCTTTTTTCAAAGAAATTCACCCCGACCCTCTTTCTTTGAAAAAAGACAAACATCAAATTTTCTTAGATGCAAGATTAGAGTATAATTAAGTTAACAACGAGATAAAAAATTTACATCGTTGAACAACTCATATCTGGCTCAAGAAATTGACACTTTAATATTTCAGAGGAAAGTCAATTTCTTTCGACCCAAATTTTTGCTTCACTATGTTCCGCAAAAACTTCAGATATGAGTAACGTTAGGCGAAAAAACTAAAAATTTCCTCTCTATTTTGAAAAGAATTTTTGGCAATTTTGCTGGTCGAATAGCTTGGCATAAATAATAATAAATTTTAACAAAAAAACTATGTTCAAACCAGAAGCGGGCATGGGCGCCCCAAAAACTCCAGAGCAAGACTCTGAGAAAGCCCAGGAAGAACAAGCGCCAGAAAGCAAGGCTGAACAAATTAGAATTATAGGCACATCAAAAGATTCAAATTTCGAAGGTTCAACTATAATCAAAACTGAAGGCGCAGACGGTCGTGTCATTGGATATGCTATAAGACAAAAGGAAGATGGTAGCTTAGAAGGAAATGAAATAAGGTATACGTCCGATGGAGAAGTTGGTCCGGTTTATCAACTTCATGAAGCTGATTTTGCAAAGTTAAAACAACAGGGCGTGCTTGATTCGTATGAGGGTGCCCTTGTCGCTGAAAAATCAAAAAATGTTGATGACGCAAAACTTGCCATGTTAAGGATGTATATGCAAGGTGAACAATTTGATCCAGCATGGAATAAATATCCAGAAGATAGTCTGATGAATTCCGCTCAAGAAGCGTTAAAAAATCTAAGTTCTGCAGACCAAGAAAGAATGGCTACTGAATTTTTCAACGATACGATAGGCAGAAATATCTCGAACAATAAAAACGCATACAAGGTCTATATGATGTTTAAAGGTACTCCGTTTGCTGAAAAATTCAAACAGCTCGAAGATACTAGATTGAAAGAAGCGGGATATGCTGGCTTTACTCTTTAAAAATTGCCAAAAATTCTTTATTATTAGGAAAGGAAATTTTTAGTTTCATCGCCTAACAGCGTGTATCCGGCTCGGGAAATTGACGCAAAATATATCTTAAGGTGTGTCAATTTCCCTCGACCCAAATTTTCATCCCTTAACTTTGATGAAGATTTAGGTGGAGTTTAATAAATTAAGCGTTGTCTGATAGCAAAAATAGTCCTGTAAGAGCGGGATAAAAACTTCGGATACATGCGAACGTAATGCAAAATGTCGCTCCGCTACGCTCGCTCCATCTTGCATTATGGGCAGCTCTGCGATTTGGGCTGTGAAACAAAAAAGGGAACTTATGTATGATAAGCGTAGCGACACATCGCATTACTCCCGCTATGCGGCT
>DASVYU010000003.1:0-8881 GCA_036391995.1 Patescibacteria group bacterium | reverse complement strand
GCTGACAAATGAGCTTGGCATAAAAAACACCAAAGTGATTTCAAAATCAAACAAGGAACTTGCAGCTGAAACGCAAGTCAGTGACAACACAAATGGCGGCAAGCTTTTTACTTTAGATGAAATCATCAAGAAACTCCCCGCTTCCCTTGCAAGCAGCGCCAATCAATACACGGACAGCAATTATGACATGGTCATAACACTAGGCAGAGACATCGTTGAAACATACACCCGAGAGGAAGCTTCGCTTGATGAATATACCAAAGCGCAGGATAATCAAGATAACATGGACCCGACAATAATAAACAAGTAATAGAAACATATGAAACTAATAGTAGGCTTGGGCAACCCTGGCAAGCAATACGAAAAGACCCGACACAATGCGGGTTTCATTGTGTTGGATGAATTGCGACGCATTTGGGATTTTCCAGAATTTGCTTCGGAAAAAAAATTCGATTCCGAAATTTCAGAAATGAATCACAACGGAGAAAAGATCATTCTAACCAAACCCCAAACATTCATGAACCGTTCCGGCGAGGCTGTTTGGAAAATAATCCAGTTCTATAAACTCAATCTTGAGGATATTGTTGTCATACATGATGATTTGGACATTGAACTGGGAAAATATAAACTGAGTGACGATTCTTCCGCAGCCGGACACAATGGAGTGCAGTCCACTTTTGACAGCATGGGAACTCAAAAAATAAAGCGTGTGCGCGTCGGCATCGAAGGCGCAGAAAAGAAAAAAGAGCGTTTGATGGCTGGCAGCGATTTCGTGCTGCAGGATTTTTCAGAAGAAGAACTGGAAGCAATCAAAAGGCTAGCTGAAGAAATTTCTAAAGAACTATAATTTTTTTCTTTTGAGGCGTAAGGATGTTTTATTTTTGGAGACGTTCTTTAGCCAATCCCTGTGCCAAAAAAACAGAACAAAATATCCTGTAAATTGTTTTTACTTAAAACTTCAAACAACCACGCGGCTTACGGCTCAAAAAATAAAATATCCTTGCGCCGTTAATAAGATTTGGTTTAAAAAATCACAAAAAATAAAAGCGCCAGTCTTCTGTTTATCCGTTCGGATAATTCCAGAAGCTGGCGCTTTTTCTATTGCGGTGCATAAAGAAGGTCTTCCTTTCTCCTTCCGATGGAAGGATTTGTATTTATGCCGCGGCGATCAAACCATGCGGCACGAAATTTCCCATAGGCCCAGGAGCTAACATCCAGCATTGCTCCAAAACCCAGCGTTGCCGTAAGTAACACACAGGCTTCCAGCAACATAGCCCTCACCCCCTTTCACACAGAAGAACTTATTTATATTTTAATTATACTCCTTTTTTGACAAAAAGTCAATGATGTGCCGCATTTTGGCTAAAATAAAGCCCAAAATAAGGCTGGAATTATGCCAAAAAACAAATAATTGTCAACAATAGCATCATGCTATATGCTTAGAACATATATCATACTTTGTTGCTATTTATTTATTTCACATGCCAGACATTTACTATCTCAATGCCCTCTACACCATCCCAGGCTTAGGCGCCGCAACTTTACGCCAGCTTTATGGTCATTTTCAAAGCGGAGAGGCTGCTTGGCATGCCCCATCGAGCGAGCTCGAGGCCGCTGGCATCGGCCCGACTTTGGCTAAAACGATCATTGATGCTCGCCTAGTGATCAATCCCGAAAATGAATGGGCTAAACTTGAGAAAGAAAACATCTGGGCAGTGTTTTTTACAGATGATTCTTATCCAGATCTACTTAAGGAGATTTCAACTGCCCCGCCACTTCTTTATCTCAAAGGCAATGCATCCTGCCTGGATATGCCTTGCATTGCAGTTATCGGTTCGCGCAAATTTACGCCCTATGGACTACAGGCAGCGCAGCGCCTTTCCTATGATTTAGCACATGCAGGAATTTGTGTGGTAAGCGGATTAGCACTGGGCATCGATTCGATTGCGCATCGCGGAGCCTTGGACGCGCGCGGCAAAACGATCGCTGTTCTGGGCAACAGCCTGGATGATGTCAACATATATCCACGCATCAATTTCGCATTGGCTCAGGAAATTATTCGCAGCGGAGGCTTGCTGGTAAGCGAGTTCCCCATACCCACCATCGCCTGCAAAGGCACATTTCCCCAGCGCAATCGCATCATTGCCGGCCTATCCCTGGGTACAGTGGTTGTTGAAGCCGCAGAAAAAAGCGGCAGCCTCATAACAGCCAATGATGCAATTGAATTCAATCGCGAAGTTTTTTCCGTGCCGGGAACAATATTCTCTCCCCAGTCTGAAGGCACAAACAAATTGATCAAAAGAGGCGCCAAACTGACGACTAGCGTAAGCGACATTCTTGAGGAATTGCGCTTGGATAAACCAAAACAAGATCCGAAACTAAACAAAGAAATTTCCCTTGGTTTGGAAGAAAAAAAGATCGCAGACGTACTATCCCCTGATCCAACCCACATTGACAGAATAATCAAACTGACTAAACTGGAAACATCATCTGTCATTTCCACGCTCTCTGTGTTGGAAATAAAAGGAGTGATCAAAAATATCGGAGGACAGAACTATGTACGGTTATAAATAAATTTTTAGCGCAATATATAAATGAAATTAGTTATCGTCGAGTCGCCAACCAAGGCCAAAACAATTTCCAAATTCTTAGGCAAAGGCTTCAGTGTGAAGTCTTCTTTTGGGCATGTGCGCGATCTTCCCAAGAGCGATATGGGGATCGACATTGAGAAGGATTTCGCTCCTCATTACATCACTCCCACCAAAGCGCGCACCAAAGTGAGCGAGCTCAAAAAAGCTGCCGAAAAAGCAACTGAAGTAATTCTGGCTTCCGACGAAGACCGTGAAGGAGAGGCCATTTCCTGGCACCTCGTGGAAGCTTTGGGGCTGGAGAAAAAAAACAAGAAACCATATTCGCGCATAGTTTTCCATGAGATTACCAAAGGTGCGATTGAAAAAGCGCTTGAACATCCACGCACCATAGACATCAATCTTGTTGACGCCCAGCAAGCAAGGCGCGTACTTGATCGTCTTGTGGGTTATGAGCTTTCTCCTTTTCTTTGGAAGAAAATCAGAAGAGGCCTCAGTGCCGGACGTGTGCAGAGTGTTGCGCTGCGCCTGATCGTGGAAAGAGAAAGAGAAATCGAGAAATTCAAATCCGAGGAGTACTGGACAATTTCAGCCGAACTGAAAAAGCAAGGATTACCTGAACAGTTCAATGCCAATCTACTGGAACAGAACGGCAGCAAGTTAGAACAACCCATAAAACTCGAACTTTTTGCTGGTGAATATAAAACCAAAAAAAGCGTCATCACCTCCAAAAAACAGGCTGAAGAAATAACAGCTGAACTGAAAGAAGCAAGATTCGAAATCGCATCAATCAGCGAAAAAGAGACTTTGCGTACTCCGCCAGCACCGTTCACCACATCCACACTGCAACAAGCCGCCATCAACACCTACGGTTACAGCGCCAAACAAACCATGAGCTTGGCTCAAAAACTTTATGAACAAGGCTTCATAACCTACATGCGCACTGACAGCGTCAACTTGTCGCTGGAATTTCTGGTGAATGCCAAAAAAGCCATCGAGCAAATCTTTGGCAAAGAGTACGCTTTGGAAAGTCCGCGCTACTACAAGACGAAATCCAAATCAGCACAAGAAGCTCATGAAGCGATCCGCCCAACATACCCCGACAGAACACCTGAAAGCTTGGCTGGATCATTGGAACCACAACAGCTTAAGATTTATCGCTTGATCTGGAATCGCACTCTGGCCTGCCAGATGCAAGCTGCACGACTCAAAACCGTAGCGGCAGATATTGCGGCACATGGAAAAAAGAATGAATATTTGCTGCGCGCTAACGGTTCGACTGTCATGTTTGACGGATACCTCAAGGCTTATTCTGGCAAAACCGCCGCTTCCGAATCCTTCCTGCCTGCGCTTGCCAAAGGCGACACTCTCGAAGCCATCGATGTCATTGCCAATGAAAAATCCACCACCCCTCCCCCGCGCTACAACGAAGCGTCTTTGGTCAAAGTGCTGGAAGAACATGGCATCGGCCGCCCTTCCACATATGCGCCAACCATTTCAACCGTCATTGAGAGAAAGTACATGGACAAGAATGAGGAAAAAAGATTATATCCTTTGGAAATAGGTTTATTGGTAAACGACATTCTGGTCGAACACTTCCCTGAAATTGTCGAAATCGGCTTTACCGCCCAAATGGAACAAAATTTCGACGAAATTGCCGAAGGTCAGAAAAAATGGGTGCCTGTCATACGCGATTTCTACGAGCCATTCCACAAAAATATTGAGGATAAAACCAAAACAGTCAAAAAAGAGGAAGAGAAATTGGATCGTAAATGCCCTCTGGATGGCGGAGATCTGGTTGTCAAATTCGGACGCTTCGGAAAATTCATCGCTTGTTCGAATTATCCGACTTGCAAATATACCGAAAAGACTGAGGCGGAGAAAAAGGAAGATGAAGAGAACTCAGGCATCATCTGTGACAAATGCGGACATCCGATGATAGTTAAACGCGGACGCTTCGGAGCCTTCCTGGGTTGCAGCAACTATCCGGAATGCAAGAATATTATGAAGATCGAACAGAAAACCGGTCTCAAATGCCCCAAATGCGGACAAGGCGATGTGGTTGCCAGAAAAAGCAAACGTGGCAAGATGTTCTACGGCTGCAACCGTTACCCAGATTGCGACTTCGTGATGTGGAACAAGCCCACCGGAGAGATGTGTCCCGAATGCGGACAACCGCTAGCTTTTGCAGCTAAAGGTAAGATCGCCTGTTCCAACAAGGAATGCAAGCACATTGAAGATCAAAAGTAAAAAGTCGCAGTCCCGCACCACCGAGTCGCAAAATTTAATACCGCAGCAACAAAAGCCGGAGGCGATTTAATTCAGTTACTTCACTGGTATTAAAGATAGAATTTGAGGTGGTGCTGGGGCAAGTACACCAAAGAGCAGTAGGAGGATCTATCAGCACATATCATGAAAACGGAGCTCAGCTCCGTTTTTTTTGAATTATTCTTCCCATTTTAGCACGGCCTTGCTACTTCTCTTAAGGTTGCCGTATACTGAGAATATCCACATTGTTGACGAAGTAATATATCCTATGCCCGGTAGTGAAAATTCAAAATAATGAAAAGATTCACATCTCGGGACCTCACATTTTTATAAAAGCAATTTTTCAGCACTCATATAAATAAATTAGCCAAAGGCTATTTGAATTTCTACTACCGGGTATGAAACCACTTTCTCTTGAAGATATATTGAGCTCGCTCAGAAACAAGCCTTCAGCTGCTCGAGTTGAGGTCATCACCAAGGCTTATAACTTTGCACTGAAAGCTCACGAGGGTCAAAAAAGGCGCTCCGGAGAAAACTACATCCAGCACCCTATCGCAGTAGCCAAGATTTTGGCCGAAATAGGCATGGGAGGAAAAACCATAGCCGCAGGACTCCTGCATGATGTGCCGGAGGATACTGAAATAACACTTGAAGATGTTGAGAAAACTTTCGGCAAGGAAATTACCCTGCTTGTTGATGGAGTTACCAAACTTGGAAAAATAAAGCTGCGAGGTTCGCATGAGGAATATTTTCTGGAAAATCTGCGCAAGATGCTTTTAGCCATGGCTAAAGATATCCGCGTTATCATCATCAAATTAGCAGATCGTCTGCACAACATGCGAACTTTGCAATACAACCCTCCTGAAAAACAGATCCGCATCGCTCGCGAAACTATGGAAATATATGCGCCCATCGCCAATCGACTCGGAATGGGTGAGATAAAATCACAGCTCCAGGATCTTTCTTTTAAATATCTCGATGC
This sequence comes from Patescibacteria group bacterium, assembly GCA_036391995.1. GTDB lineage: Bacteria > Patescibacteriota > Minisyncoccia > Moranbacterales > GWC2-37-73 > DASVYU01. Next base: position 3,043 of record DASVYU010000003.1, on the reverse strand, counting down.
GGAAAATTACAATTCAACCAAAGAACTCGAGACTCAGAGTTACAAGATCCGTGAAAAATTCGTAAACCAGGCCATCAAAGAGATCCGCGAAGAAGTATCCAAGGAAGGCATCTCCATAGTAGAGATTCACGGAAGAGCCAAGAGTCTTTACAGCCTTTATCTGAAGCTCGCCAAGCACGACATGGACATAAACCAGATATATGATCTGGCGGCCGTGAGAGTCATTGTGCCAGAGGTTGCGGATTGTTATGAAACACTCGGTATCGTGCACAAAAAATTCCGTCCCATGATCGGTCGCATCAAGGACTATATTTCCCTGCCCAAGCCCAATGGCTATCAATCCATCCACACCACTGTTTTCGGACCGGATGGAAAAATAATGGAGATACAGATCCGCACACCCAAAATGCACAATGAGGCTGAATTCGGTATTGCCGCACACTGGATATATAGTGAAAACAAAAAAAGAAGCTGGCGAGATTTGCTTTTCAGAAAAAAGAAGACTCCGGTAGAAAAGGATCTGGAATGGGTCAAGCAGCTCAGACAATGGCAAAATGAAATCGGCCGTGACGATGAAGAATTCATCCAGAGCCTCAAGATAGATTTTTTCAAAAACCACATTTTCGCCTTCACCCCCAAGGGAGATATTATAGATCTGCCAGAGGAAGCCACACCAGTTGATTTCGCTTACGCTATCCACGGGGAAATAGGTAACCATACTACGGGTGCCAAAGTCAACAGTAAGATGGTACCTTTGGATTACCACATTAAGAACGGAGATGTGCTGGAGATTCTAACATCCAAAGAACGCAAGAAGCCCAATCCTGATTGGCTCAAGTCAGTGAAAACCTCCAATGCCAAATCGCATATCCGCAGAGAACTAAGAAAAACAGGTTTGATCAAATAAGATTTTTCTAATTTTAAACACAGATAAGACAAAAAGATGCAATGATTGCATCTTTTTTTAAAAGAGTTTCAAATTTGACAATGAGATCAAGAAAGTTTTCCCAGCAATGAATCCAGATCTTCTTTGGAATAATATTCAATCACGATTTTGCCGCCATCCCCAGCTTTAGAAATCTTGACTTTGGTTCCAAGTTTTTCCACCAATGTGTTTTCCAATTGGCGCACTTCCGGATCAACATTCATATGCCTTTTGTGCGAGCTCACTGAAACTTCTTTTGTCTTGTCTTCTGTTTGGCGAACAGTCAGATTGCCTTTCAAGATTAGTTCATAAAGCGCACGCTGCTTTTCAGGATTGGCAATCGCCAGAATTGCTTTGGCGTGCCCTTCTGTAATTTTTCCTTCAATCAGGCCTTTCTGGATTTCAATCGGAAGTCCCAAAAGACGCACTTTGTTGGCTACCAAAGAACGGCTTTTGCCCATTTTAGCAGCCACTTCCTCCTGACTCATCTGATAATCATCAATCAGTTTCTGATAAGCTTTTCCTTCCTCGATCGGATTAAGGTCATGGCGCTGCACATTCTCAATAATAGCCAATTCCAGCTTTTCCAACTCCTGGGCCTGGCGGATGATAACCGGAACCTTCTTTAGTCCGGCGCGTTTGGATGCCTGGTAGCGGCGCTCCCCTGCAATAAGCTCATATTGATTGCCATTTTTCGTGACAATAAGCGGTTGAATAACGCCGTGTGTTTTTATAGACTCCGCCAAATTATCCAATTTCTCTTCATCGAATTGATAGCGAGGCTGATGGGGATTTGGCACGATCTGACTGACATCCACTTCGATCACATACTTGTCACCGCGAATCGGTTCATCACTAGCACTGATGGTTTTTTTGGCAAAATCATTAGCCGAAACAGCAGGCGTGGCTTGCGCAGGGTCAGCGGAATTCTGCTTTTCCGGAATAAGCGATGACAAGCCGCGACCCAGGCCGAATTGTTGTGACATTTACCCTGTTAAATAAGATTTGATTCTGTATTTTTACAGAAACAACTTACTTTTTATAATTTTTATATGTCTATAATTGCACCTTGTTTTTTCATTCAAATCTTAATTTTGCAAAGCAAAATTATTTAACAGGGTGAATTTTTGTTTAAACTGTGAATTTCTTCTTTTCCTCCTCGTCCCTTTCCAGCATTTCGCGTACGAGATTCTTGTAGGAGCGAGCACCTTTGGAAAGTGAATCAAAGCTCAGAATGGATTTGCCATAACTCGGAGCTTCAGCCAAGCGCACGCTTCTCGGAATGACGCTGTCGAAAACATGGCCCGGGAAGTGTTTGCGCATTTCATTGACAACTTGGCGCGAAAGACGATTGCGACGATCATACATGGTCAGCACAGCCCCCATGATCTTGAGATTGGGCTGCAGATGTTTTTGCACAAGTTCGATCGTCTGCAGAAGCTGACTCAATCCTTCCAAAGCATAATATTCGGTCTGTACGGGAATAAGCACCGCGTCGCTTGCCACCAAGCCGTTGATAGTCAAAAGCCCCAAGCTTGGCGGGGAATCGATGATGATGTAATCATAGTCTGTGCGAATCTGCCTCAGAACTTCATAGAGTTTGAATTCGCGATTATCCATGTGCACCATTTCAACGCCTGCTCCAGCCAGATCCTGCGAAGAAGGCATGATGTCATGATTGATTTCACGGCTGCGCAAAATGACATTGCGCGGATGTTCTGCGCCGATCAAAGTGTGATAGAGCCCTTTTTGCAAATTGTTGATGTCGATGCCAAGTCCAGAAGAAGCATTACCCTGTGGATCCAAATCCACGAGCAAAACGGATTTGCCAGCCGCGGCCAAATAGGTTGCCACATTGATGGCGGTCGTGGTCTTGCCTACACCGCCCTTCTGATTGATAAGTGAAATGATTTTAGCCATGAGGACATTATACTACATTGACAGATGCTTTTCAAATGGTTATGATGGATAGGTACGGTTCACTGAAAAATGCTTGTTTAAAGCAAAAAGCCCGGGTGGTGGAATTGGTAGACGCAGAGGACTCAAAATCCTCCGATAGCAATATCATGCGAGTTCGAGTCTCGCCTCGGGCACCAAGAGGTACAATGCGCAAGTTCA
>DASVYU010000002.1:0-17403 GCA_036391995.1 Patescibacteria group bacterium | reverse complement strand
CGGAATCAATGAGCACGCAATCCGCAACTACATCAAGAACCAAGACCACAGGAAAGTGGACATGGAAAACCTCAAGATGTTCTAGCCGTCGTTAGACGGCAAGATAAAAACCACTAGCGTTTAGCTAGTGGTTGTTTATTGTTCTTTGTTGCTTGAAGCTTTTCAGTGTGAAGGTGCCAGTGAGAGATTCTGGAGCTGTTTGGCGTTGAGTAGTATGTTGCCGAGGATTCTGCGCGCATCAATGAACCAATCCTCGAGAACAGGCCAGCGCTCTTGAATCTTCTGGATATTGATCTTGAAGAAATCAAAAATGCCTTCCAGTGACTTGCGGCGCCTCTTGCCTCTGGCAGCTCTGAGGATGGATTTGTGGGCTTCAATCGCCTGTGAGAGAAGCTTGATGATGGTGCTGAGGATTCTCAACATCTTGAAGCGATTGTTCATGTTGCGCAGCGGCTTTTTGTGCTTGTGTCTTGAGTGCACAATAGCCTTGAGCCTTTCTTGAAGGGCATCCCTTCTTAGCTCGGTGGTGCGGCGCATTTGAATCAGGGTGTCGCGGTCATTTGCGAACTGCACCAACGCTTCCATGATACTGTCGACTTCGGCATGGCCTTTCAACTCTCTCAGCTTCACATCCATTGTCATTCCTCCTTGAACAATAAAATGAGGTACTGATATACCGCCCATTATATAGATAATGCCTGTGTTGTCAAAATATCAAAAGACATCCAAGAATCCATTGTTGGAGTGGCTGTGGCCAACATCGTTTTCCATTGAGTAGCTGTTGCTGTGAGGCACAAAAGACGCAATCCGCTGGAAATGCGTCTTTTATCTGTAAGAAAACCGTTTTTTGATGTATAATGATAGCAAAGAGAATTGATCAGTAAAAACAAACGTATGACCATAAGAAAAATACAAGAAGGGGTCTTCTTGAACAAAAAAGTCTTGGTAAGGGCGGACTTCAATGTGGCCATCAAGGATGGCAAGGTGCAGGAGCGTTTCAAGTTGGAGGCCTGCAAGAAATCTGTGGATCATCTTTGTAGGCAAGAAGGCGCCAAAGTCGCACTGATGTCACACTTGGGCAGACCTGAAGGTAAGGCAGACCCAAACCTTTCCTTGTCGCAGTTTCAGAGCGAGCTGGAAAGCATTTTGGGCAAGAAAATCTTGTTCGTTTCGGATTGCGTAGGAGAGGAAGTCGCTGCGGCTTTGGAAAAACTGCAGCCATGCGAGATTCTGCTTTTAGAAAACGTCCGCTTTCATGAAGAGGATGAAAAGAAAGATCCTGAATTTGCCAAAATGCTGGCGCAGAATTTCGATGTTTTTGTGAACGATGCATTCAGCGTGTGCCATCGCGATCAAGCTTCTGTGACAGGCGTGGCAAAGATCATTCCTGGCTATGCTGGACTTTGGCTGCAGGATGAGATCATGAATCTCAATCGCGTACTGCACGAACCGCAGCAGCCAGCTACAGCCATCATAGGCGGAGCCAAAATTGAAACCAAACTGCCGTTGATCAATGTTTTTGAAAAAACCTACTCCCATATTCTGGTGGGCGGAAAAATAGCCAATGAGGCCATGGACCAGCATTTGGAATTTTCTTCAAAGGTGATTGTGCCGATGGATTTCGCGACGGACAGATTGGACATTGGTCCCAAAACGATTGCGCGCTTCAAGGACATAATCGCCAGATCCAAAGTGATCGTTTGGAATGGTCCAATGGGCAAGTTTGAGCAGCAGCCTTATGACCAAGGAACCAGAGAAATTCTTGATGCGCTCATTGAAAGCGATGCCTTCACTTTGATCGGAGGCGGGGAATCGGTCCAAGTGTTGGAAGAGAACGGTCTTATGGATAAGATTTCCTTCGTTTCTACAGGCGGCGGAGCAATGCTGGAATACCTAAGTGGTGCCCATATGCCCGGCATTGAGTCTCTTCGATGGTAGTGTGGTATAATCAATAAAAAGATAATCCTCAAATATGGAGACACCTGAATTCAAGAGTGGAGGCATGGAATTGCCGGGTATTATGAATAATCGCAGCGTGGAAGAAATGCGACGTATCGACCAAAGATCCTTGGTCGGTCTCTATGTTTCTGAGCTTTTCCTGATTTCGGGAGCCATTCTTATTTTATTGAACAATCTCAATGTGCTCGCACCTGGAACGTATTTCGGCAAGTTCAGTTGGGTGACTGCTACGGTTTTTTCTCTGGGAATCATCATTAATTTCGTGTCCATTCCATTCCTTTATTTCTCCAGTTTCAAGAATTTCGTCAAAGAGAATGATTTTTGGGATAAGCAGACATTTTGGATCCTGCCGATGTTTTTTTTCGGCACTTTCTATCTCTATGGTAGCGAAATCTCATATTCTTTGGTTTTGATGATCGTCTCGGTCATTATCATAGCAGTGGTGCATTTTAAATTCATACTGTCTTCGCATGAGTTTTTGCTTAGGAGCAGTGATGAGGCTCTTATGCGTCATCAGCAATATTTCACCAGCCTTAAATATCTCACGCTGTATTATGTGATCCTGCTGGGCGTGATCATGTTCTTCAATCCGCTGCAGCATCTTTTCGTCTGGATAAGGACGACTTTCTGGGGAATATAGGGACTGGAAATGGAAAACAATATAAACAGCTAAAAAGTTTCACATATGTCAAAAATTACCAATATTCAAGCAAGAGAAATTCTGGATTCCAGAGGGAATCCCACGGTTGAGGTTGAGGTGGAGTTGAGCAGCGGGGCAGTAGCCAACGCGGCTGTGCCATCCGGAGCGTCGACGGGAAAATTTGAAGCGCTGGAATTGCGCGATGGTGATGAGAAAAGATATGGCGGACTTGGCGTGCTGCAAGCTGTCAAGAATGTGAATACGGTGATTGCCAAGGCCTTGATCGGTATGGAAGCTAGCCATCAGTTGGCTGTTGATGAAAAAATGCTGGAACTTGATGGGACGGAAAACAAATCTCATTTGGGCGCCAATGCTATTCTGGGTGTTTCGCTGGCTGTTTGTCGCGCGGCTGCTTTGGAAAAGAACATGCCGCTCTATGAATATATCAACGAGATTTCCGGCTTGAAAGTGAAGCCCAAATTGCCGATGCCAGCTTTCAATGTGCTTAATGGCGGCAAGCATAGCGACTCAGGACTCAGCATCCAGGAATTCAAGATCATTCCGACCGGCGTCAAGAAATTTTCCGAGCAACTAAGGGCGGGCAGTGAAATTTTCCATGCGCTAAAAAAGATTTTGGAATTGGGCAAGCACAGCACAGGCGTGGGCGACGAAGGAGGTTTTTCTCCTAAATTAGAAAGCAATACCCAGGCTTTGGAATTCATCAATCAAGCCATTGAAACTAGTGGTTATGAATTGGGCACCCAAGTCAATCTGGGTGTGGATGCTGCGGCAACGAACTTTTTTGATGAAGAAGAAAAGCATTATGTTCTCAAGCCTGAAGGAGCACGTTTGGAAAGAGAACGCCTCATAAATCTTTATCGCGAATGGATTGATAAATATCATGTGGTGTCGATTGAAGATGGCTTGGCTGAAGAGGATTGGGAAGGCTGGAGCTTGATGACGGAGAAGATTGCCAAAAAGCCTATTTTGCCTGGTATCCCCAAGAATGTTTTGAGTGAGAACATTCTCATTGGAGATGATCTTTTGGTGACCAATGTGAAGCGTTTGGAAAAAGCCATCAAGATGAAGGCTTGCAATGCGGTGCTCATCAAAGTCAACCAGATCGGATCACTCAGTGAGACTCTTGATTGCATCCGCTTGGCCAAGAAACACAAGATGAGAATCATGATCTCGCACCGCTCCGGTGAAACAACAGATGATTTCATTGCAGACCTGGCTGTGGGAACGGCAGCGGAATTCATAAAGTCCGGATCGTTGTCGCGAGGCGAACGTCTGTGCAAATACAACAGGCTTATGAAGATTGAACAGGAATTAAAATAAATCATTTTTCAAGATATGTTTTTCAAGAGCAGAAAGAAAACAAGCGTGCTGGCTATTGGATCCGTAACCAAGGATATCTTTCTTCCGACAAATGAAGGCATCATTGTTGAGACTCCGGAAGATCTGCTTTCACAAAGAAAGATTTCTTTTGAGCTTGGAGCGAAATATCACATCAAAGACAGACATGAGACTTCTGGTGGCTGCAGCATAAATGTGGGAGTGGGCTTGGCAAAGTTGGGTGAGACTGTGGAATGCTATTCGCCTATCGGGGATGATCTGACGGGAAGATGGATCAAGGAGGAGCTGGAAAAATGCAGTATTGACACGAAGCATTTGGTGACAGAAGAAGGACTATTGAGCGACGAGTCTTCGATCATAGTCGATGTCAACAGTGGGGAGAGGACGATTTTTTCCTCTCACAATGCCAGTGAAAAATTCCAAATCCAGAATGATCGTATTGGAAATCCGCAATGGATCTTCATTGGAGATCTTAGTGGTGATTGGAGGAATAATCTGGATATCATAATTGAAGCTGCTAAGAAGAAAAATATTTCTCTGGCTTTCAATCCGCGCCAGAAGACAATCCATGATGACGCCAAGAAAATAATCGAAACGATCAGCAATGTGGAACTTTTGTTTGTAAACAAGGATGAGGCGATTGAAATCGTTTCAGTTGTGAATGGAATTGAAAAAAGCGAGCTCAATGATGAGAAATATCTAGTGGAGCAATTGGAAAAAATGGGCGCTAAAATCGTGGTACTTACTGATGGCACAAGAGGCGCTTGGGGATTTGATGGTAAAGAATTTTTGCACGCCGATGCGCTGTTGCGCGAGGCTGTGGACACAACAGGCGCAGGAGATGCTTTCACTAGTGGGTTCTTCGCAGCTCATATCAAAGGTAAGGAACTTTCAGAATGTCTCAAGTGGGGAATTGCCAATTCCAGCAGTTCTGTTATGCAATACGGCGGACAAAAAGGCTTGCTTGGGGAAGATGAAATAGTCGAATTTGCTAGCAGGGTTGCAATTGAAGTTTTGCTATGAAATCACATTTCAACTCGCGTTACGTGATGAAATAGGCGAAAGCCCTTCAATGTTTTTATTTTTTTGGCGAATTTACGGATTGAATAACTTAAAATGCAGAATATAATTTATCAATAATTAATAAAATCATGAATGCAAAAAAAGTATCAGCAATCGCTCTAGCCGCAGTCATTTTTTTAGGAACGGCATCGACAACATTAGCGGCAGCTCCAATATTCAATTCATTTCATGGCGGTTTCAGAAAAACAAAAACTTCTGTTACGTTGCCTGTGCAGTACGAAAGCAAGAAAGGAAAAAAGGTAACTATTAGCATAAAATATCAGGAATTTTACACAAAAAAGGGTAAGACCGTAAGATTCACTAAAACATTGGACACTCAACACGGCGACACTTTCGTAACAGTTAAGGGCTTAGCAGCAAGCACAATGTATTCTTTTAGGATAAAGGTTGGAAACTCTGCTTGGTCAGTATCCAACAAAATAGACACTGAACCGGTAGGAAGCAAATATTAATTTATTATGTAACTAGCTACGTAACACGTTACGTAACAGGTGCTGCATTTCAATATTCTCAGTAATGTAAGAACCCTACGATATTTCGAAATATCGTAGGGTTTTGTTTTTTTAGAGGTTGAATCTTCATTAGGAATTAAGGAGACTGCAAAGAACTGTTTTTTTATTTCTCAAAATCATGGTATAATTTGACTATCAAATCAGAAAAACTAAAATTATTTATGGGGCTTTTTTCAATGCTTTCGAGCAAGAAATCTGAATATTTTCTAGCGCTGGATGTGGGTACGGAGTATGCCAAAGCGCTGGTCTTTTTTATTGATCCTGATGATCACACAGGACATGTTGTCGGCGTGGGAAGGGAAAGGCAGCTCAAGGGCAACATGCAGAGCGGTGCTGTGTCTGACATTTCCGGTGTGATTGAGACTTGTCAGATTGCCATCAACAAGGCTTTGGAAAACGCGGGCATCAAGAAGGTTAAAAAGGCGATCGTGGGTATTGCAGGGGAGTTGGTAAAGGGAACCACGACGACTGTGCACTATGAGCGCGGCAATCCAGACTCGCGCATAGATTTTCCTGAACTCAAGAACATCATTCAGAAAGTGCAGGAAAAAGCCTATGAAAGGATCCAACAGCAGATCGAATGGGAAACTGGACAGGACATTGATGTGAAACTCATTAATGCAGCGATTGTGGATGTGCGGATCGACGGTTATCAAGTGACGAACCCGATCGGTTTCCAAGGTAAGGATGTTTCTGTCAGCATTTTCAATGCCTATGCACCAATGATTCACTTGGGGGCTTTGCAGGCGATTGCGGATGAGCTTCGCATCGATCTTTTGAGTATTGCAGCTGAACCCTATGCGGTGGCTAGAAGCGTGGACTATGACGATGCTTTGGATTTTTCTGCAATTTTCATAGACATCGGAGGCGGTACGACTGACATTGCTGTGGTGCGTAATGGCGGGCTGGAAGGAACCAAGATGTTCGCTTTTGGCGGACGCGCTTTTACTAAGAAATTGGCGCAAGAGTTGCGCATCGATTTTGAAGAAGCGGAAGAGCTTAAGATAAAATATGCCGAAGGAAAGTTGGGCGCGGATGTGAATGCTAAAATGGAACAGATTCTGCAAAGCGACTGCAATGTGTGGCTGAGCGGCGTGGAACTTTCGCTTTCTGAATTTGCGGATTCGGATGTTTTGCCGGCCAAAATCCTGCTTTGCGGAGGAGGCAGCGCGCTGCCTGGAATCAAAAAAGCTTTGATGTCACCGGAATGGGCGCGCAGTCTGCCGTTTGCCAAAGCGCCAGTGGTCAGCTATTTGCAGCCGCGTGATGTAGTGCGCATTCTGGACGAAACTGGAGAATTGCGCAATCCTCAAGATGTCACGCCAATGGGACTTGCCAATCTGATTCTGGATGTTACGGGAGAAGAAAAAGTCATGTCGGGAATATTGAGACGTGTCATGCAAACAATTCAGGATTAATATCCATATGCATCAGACATTCTACATTGATGTTGATGAAGAGATCTCTTCAGTAGTCGACCGCTTGCGCAAATCCATGGCGGCTGACAACTATTTTGTCGTGCCTAAAAGGGCGCTTTTTTTGCAAAGCGGAGTCAACTTGAAACTTCTGAAACGTGAAGCTGACAAAATAAAAAAACGTGTGATCATTGTCACGCAAGATGAGATGTCAGCTTCGATCGCTCAGCGCTCCGGCATTGAAGTGCAAAGCTCGCTTGATGGTTTGGATCCTTTGATGGATGACGAGGTGGAAACCGAGGATGAAGCTTTCATTGTTGAAAATTCTTTCAAGCAATTGTCTGGCGAGGCCGCGGCTGGCAAACACGGCAGGCTGAACAAAGTCGGAACGGATGATTATTATGGAGAGATTCCTTCTGCGCAAAATCAAGCGGGGCGTCCGACTCGCGTAAGTTCTAGCAGGAACACGAAGTCTCAACATAATGCCAAGATCAGTTCTCCTCAGGCGCGTGGCGCTGCAAGGAGAGTTCCGGTGAATGGAATGCGCGCTCCGCAGCAGCACGCCATGCAAAGAAGAGGTGACATTATTCTGCCAAACAAAAAGACAACAGATCATCAGCAGCATCCGGCGGCGATGCACGGAACACTCAGGCAAAGCGGTTCCCATAGCATGCGCATTGATCCTCAAAAAGAAAAAACGATTGAAAAAATGTTCGCAGCTGCGCCGAAGACGCATGCCAAGGCTGCTGACAATGTGGAACTTGGAGGCAAAAGCACCAAAGGAATAGTTTTCGGATTTATTTTGGTATGCGCAGTGCTGCTTGCCGGAGTCGCTGCTTTCTTGATCGTGCCCAGCGCTAAAATAACGATCACGCCCAATGTCCAAAAGCAGAAAGTGGATGTGGGCATCAAAGCTTCTGTGGCCACTCAAGCAGTGCAAACCGGTGACCAAGCCATGATTCCGCTGCGTGCATATTCCACAACCGAAACTCTTACGCTACAATATGATGCTACAGGCAGAAGCGAGTCTTCTGGGCAAAAAGCTCATGGCAGCGTTACCATCTACAACAATTTCAGTGGTGATCCTCAGGCTCTTTTGGCCACCACGAGGATCGCAACAGCTGATGGCAAGATTTTTCATTTAGTTAAAACTGTAACCGTGCCAGGCATGGCCATGGTAGGGGGGCAGTCCAAGTCGGGTGTGATAACAGCCGATGTTGTGGCAGATGAACCTGGCAGCGACTATAACATAGACCCGACCAGTTTCAAGATCCCCGGATTTAAGGGTGGACCCAAATATGACAAGTTCACGGTCCAATCGACAATTCCAATGACAGGAGGAATTTCGAACGGAAACGATGGAAGTGCTATTAAGCAGGAGGATGTAGACAATGCCAAAACCAAAACCGAAGCTGCGCTTAAGCAAAAGATCGCGGACGACATCAATTCCGAGCTCAAGCAAGGCGATGTCTCACTGCCTCAGGCGCAAAGCATCACCATAACTTTCTCTAGTCCGTCATCTAAGGTTGGTGCCAATGTGGCTAATTTCACCTATACTGCGACGGCTGCTGTCCAGACGCTGATTTTTTCCGAAAATGATGTGAAAAAGATCATTGAGCAGAACATTCCGAGCTCAAGCACCAAGGATGCTGATGAAAAAATAGACAAAGTGGACTACGGTAGTGCGGATCCGGATTTCAATAATGGCACCCTGGATTTGAAAGTGCATGGCGAAGTGGCATTGACCCCGCATATCGATGCGGCTGCTATCAAGTCTCAGATTTTGGGCAAAGATGAACAGCGGCTGGAAGAAATTTTGAAGAAATATCCTTCCATCCAGAATGCCAATGTGGAATTCAACCCTTCTTTTATTAACAGGGTTTCGCAATATTCGAGTCGGGTGGAGATAGAAATCAAGGCGGAAGATCCAAAATAAGGCTTGAATTAGGCAAAAATCAATAAAATCCCAGGGATGTCACACGATTTATGGCTTAGTGTTGACAATTTTTCGATACTTTGTTAAGATAGCTGTACGTTTTTAAAACAGCTTAATAGCTAGTCCAGAATAGAGGATTTTTACTATTTCAAATTCACGAATTAGGATAGTTTTCTGGAAGACAACACCTCTATTTTTATGCTGTAAATTAAAGTAAATTATGGCCCCAAAACAGGAAAAAGAGATCATCAAGCTAGAAGGAACAATCGTAGAAACGCTTCCGAGCACGACTTTTCGCGTGCGTTTGGACAATGGACATGAGGTTTTGGCGCATATTTCAGGAAGAATGCGAGTCAACTACATAAGGCTTTTGCCGGGTGACAGAGTGCTCATGGAAATGAGCCCCTATGATCTCACTAAAGGCAGAGTGATTCAGAGAATGTAGCTGCTTGCTTTGAAAATATAACTAATAACTAAAGACTCACAACTAGGTCAGCTGCCACAATGGCCGCTGGAGAAATAGTTACAAGTTGGATGTAAAATTATGAAAGTACGAGCATCGGTCAAGAAGATTTGCGCGAAGTGCAAAATCGTCAAAAGGAGAGGCAAGATCTATGTGATCTGCACGACTCCTAAGCACAAACAACGCCAAGGGTAATTAATTAATTTGAATTTTCTCGAATATGATACGTATTGCCGGAATCAATCTTCCAGACGAAAAAACAATAGAAGTCGCACTGACATATGTCTATGGAATCGGGCCATCAACCAGCTCGAAGATTTTGCATAAGCTCGGAATCGATCCGAAAGTGCGCACCAAGCAGGTTTCAGCTGCGGATGCCAACAAGCTGCGCGACGAAATCGAAAAGAAATACAAGGTTGAAGGAGAACTCAGACATGAGGTCAAGATGAATGTTAAGCGCTTGCGCGAAATCAGCAGCTATCGCGGATCTCGTCACGCCAAAGGCTTGCCGGTCAGGGGTCAAAGGACAAAGACCAATAGCCGCACAGTGCGTGGAAACGTGCGTCGCACGATGGGAAGCGGCCGCCGCACTGAATCCAAGACATAAACCATAATCCAATTTAAAATTTCAAATTTTAAATTTAAAATTCTTAGATATATATGGCAGACGATATTAAAACAACTGAAGAAGTGATTGATCAGCAGCCGGTTCTGGAAGCTGAAGGTGCTGAAGCCTCAGCAGCTGAAGCCACGGAAGCTGAAGCAAAGAAGAAAAAGAAGAAGCTTAAAAAGCAGATTCTGAAAGGACAGGCGCACATCAAGTGCACATACAACAACACTATGGTCATGATCTCTGATCGCACCGGTGGAATGTTGGCTTGGTCCAGCAGCGGACTGCTTGGTTTCAAGGGCGCCAAGAAAGCTACTCCTTATGCTGCAACCCAGGTTGTCAACGATGTTGCGGAAAAGGTCAAGAAATATGGCGTGCATGAACTGGAAGTTTTCGTAAGAGGCGTTGGCAGTGGACGCGAATCATCGATCCGTTCCCTGGCTAATAAAGGATTTGAACTTGTTGCTATCAAGGACGTTACTCCTATTCCTCACAATGGATGCCGTGCTAAGAAGCCGCGCAGAGTGTAATTACTATAATTTAAAATTTTAAATTTGAAATTTGAAATTTCATAAGACGATATGGCGAGAGATTTATTAGGATCAAAATGCAAGCGCTGCCGCCGCGCGGGAGAAAAACTCTTCCTTAAAGGCGACCGCTGCAATTCACCAAAATGCGCGATTGCGCGCAGACCATATGCTCCTGGCGTCCATGGAAAATCCATGTCACGCGGACTCAGTGAGTATGGAAGGCAATTGGCAATGAAACAGCGCATTAAGAGGATGTATGGTGTGCTGGAAAAGCAATTCCGCAAACACTATGAGGAAATCGTCAACAAGCCTGGCGTTACCGGTGATCTTCTGATGGCACGTTTGGAATTGCGCCTGGATAATGTCGTGCGCAAGATGGGATTTGCACTTTCGCCGATCCAAGCTCGTCAGTTGGTAAACCACGGAGCATTCCTGGTTAACGGCAAGTCTGTGACCATTCCTTCTTTTGAAGTCAAAATCGGTGATGTCGTAAGCATCAAGGAATCCAAGAAGGGAAATGCTTATTTCAAGAATCAAGAGCAGGCCATTAAAGCCAAGAAAGATTTTCCTCGTTGGATCCAATTCGACCAAGCCAAGTTGGAAGGCAAAGTGATCGCTCTGCCTACCCGCGAGGATGTCGGCGTGCATGTCGACCCTCAGATGGTTGTTGAATCATACTCTCGCTAATATTTTGCATCGTTTTTCATAACTTTTTTAATCCAGCACGTGTGTTTTGTCCCGATGATTCGGGATGATCATAACGTCCACAGAGGATATGCAGACAGTGTCACTTCCTCAGAAGCCGAAATATACTCCAATTGACGCCCAGAGTGGGAAATTCGAGATCTTGGGATGCTACCCAGGATATGGTATGACTCTTGGCAATGCGCTGCGTCGCGTACTGCTTTCATCTCTCAAAGGCGCTGCTATTACTTCAGTTAAGATCAGCGGTGTTTCACATGAATTCTCCACGATGGATGGAATTATGGAGGACGTTGTTCAGATTATCCTGAATCTCAAGAAAGTCAGATTCCGTATGCACAGCGATGAGCCTGTGAAGGTAAGCCTCAAATTCAAAGGCGAAGGCAAGGTGACTGCCAAGGAAATCAAATGTCCATCTTCTGTGGAAGTGGTTAATCCTGAACAGATCATTGCTACCGTAACTGACAAGAAAGTGGAGTTGGAAATGGAAATGGAAGTGTCCACTGGTCTCGGTTATGTTTCAATTGAACAGCAAGAGCGTCCAGAAAAGGAAATTGGCGTGATCGCTATCGATGCCGTCTACACTCCTATGCGCCGTGTGAATTATGAAGTTGAGAATATGCGCGTTGGAAAGAGAACTGATTACAACAAGATCACTTTGGAAATCGTGACTGATGGCAGTATCACTCCTGAAGAGGCTTTCAGTAAGGCAGTTGCTATTTTGGTTGAACAATTCTCTGTGCTTGGAGGTATCGAAGTAGTTAAGGAAGAAGAGCCTGTCATGGAAGCTGAAGTTGTTGAAGAAGCAGCTGAAGTCGAAGAAGCTGTCGATCCTCTCAAGGTCAAAGTGACTGAGCTTAAGAATCTTTCCACCAGAACTCTCAATGTTTTGGAAGCCAACAAGATCGCCAAGGTGAAGGATGTCATTAAACATACTGAAGGGGAATTGCTCGAGCTGGAAGGCATGGGAGACAAAGGCATCAAGGAAATCAAGAAGTCGATCGGTGAATATGGCCTAACACTTAAGCAGAACTAGAAGTTTGTTGATCGAGGGTCGTGGGCTCGCCGGTCACTGATAAAGATATGAAACATTTAGTCAAAGGAAGAAAATTTAGCAGAGTAAAGAAGCAGCGCACTGCGCTTCTCAAGACTCTTTTGGGCAGCTTGATTGTGAAAGAAAAAATCACGACTACTGAGGCGAAAGCCAAGGAACTCAAGCCTGCTATCGACAAGATCATCACGAAAGTGAAGAAGATGTCGAAAGATGAGACCAAGAAGGTTGCGATCCTTAGGGATCTGCGCAAGGAGCTCCCGTTGGTAGCTGTGAAAAAGCTCTCCGGCGAATTTTCCAAGAAATTCGCTGATCGCCAGAGCGGATTCACTCGCGTGGTGAAGATCGGCCAAAGGAAGAGTGATGGCGCTGAAATGGCTGTGATTGAATTTGTATAAACCGCAGAAACATCCAGCATAGAGCGCAGAAGCATTGATCGGAAAATGAAATCGTGAGAAAGTATATTTCTGTTCCGTGCCATGTGCTCAATCTGATGTGCAATATTATTTAAGTTATGAAACGACAATATCATCTATTCGATGCAGAAGGCAAAGTGCTCGGACGTTTGGCGACTGAAATTGCCAAGACTCTCAGCGGCCGCAACAAGGTGGACTACACTCCGCACATCGATGGCGGAGATTTTGCAGTGATTATAAATGCTGACAAGATCCGCGTAACTGGAAACAAGATGGAAGGTAAGATCTATCACCGTTTCAGTGGATACCCGGGCGGAATCACTTCGATCGCACTCAAGGATCTGCTCAAGAAGGACTCCACTAAAGTCATCAAGAATGCTGTCTATGGAATGCTTCCAAAGAACAAGCTTCGCGACAAAATGATGCTGCGCCTCAAGGTGTACACCGGAGCAGAGCACAAGCACAACATCGAAATCACTCACTAATTCAAAATATCTATGGCAGTTAAAAAGGATACAACCGAAAAAGCGGTGAAGAAACCTGCAGCCAAGAAGACTGTTTCCATAAAGGCTGAAAAAAAGACCAAGGAAACATATTTCTATGGTTTGGGACGCCGCAAGACTTCAGTAGCTCAGGTGCGTCTTTTCTTCGACGACAAGGCGACTGAAAGCGATCTGATCATCAATGGCAAGAAGCTTAAGGACTATTTCCCAACAGTTTCCCAACAGAACAATTTTCTCACACCTCTCAAGACAGCTGGACTTTATGGCAAGATGCGCATGACTGTGTTGGTGAAAGGCGGTGGCGTGACTGGACAAGTTGAAGCAGTAAGATTGGGAATTGCTCGCGCAATCGTGAAATATGACGAGCAGTTTAAGAAAGCTCTCAAGGATCTCAAACTTCTCACTCGCGACGCTCGCGAAGTTGAACGTAAGAAACCAGGCTTGAAGAAGGCTCGCAGAGCTCCGCAATGGGCTAAACGTTAGAAAACAACAAAGCGCCCCGCAAAGGGTGCTTTTTTTGTGCAGAACTTTATCTCGCAAGCCTGACTTATTTTTGAGCACGCATTTGGACGAAGAACTATGTCCAGATGCTCAAACTCACTGTCGTTCATGTTGGCCAAAAATAAATCAGGCTCGCTATACTTAAAAACGCCTCAAACAAGGCGTTTTTTCGCAAATATGAAAACGCGCATCGTGACGATGCGCGTTTTAAGTTGTGTCATTTTCCATTTCTTAACTTTAAGAATAAAATGATTGATGCAAAAAGGAAGATTCCGGAGAAAAGCCATGTAAGCGGAATGGACAGCATTTTTGCTGCGTAGCCACTGAGCAGAAGGCCCAAAGCTGATCCTCCTGTGGAAATCATGGAATCGAATGAATTCACGGTCGCTCTGGTGTCATCAGGAATCCTTTCGTTGAGGTATGTTTTCTTGATGGGCTCCATGGCTCCTCTGCCAAGCTCGTGAATTATGAATCCGATCATGACCATGGGCAAATTTAACATACTGGATGCAATGATCATGCCTGCGGCTGTGGGAATCTGCGAACAGACCACAGCACTTTTGGGATTATTGAATAATTTCGCGAATCTGACTGAGAGCTGGTTGCCCGCCAGTATGCTCAGTGACATGAGCACGAAGAACCACCCGGTATCCGACACCATGAGAGCGAAATTGTTCTTGAGAACAAGCGACCATTGCATATTGAAGGCCTGCAGCGACATTGCGAGTGTAACCGAGAAAAGCGTGACGTAGAGTATGGATTTGTTTCTTATACCATAATCAATGCTTGTTCTGGAAACATTGGCTATTGATGACAATGCTCCTGAAAAACCAAAGGCCTCTTTGGATTTTTCGAAATATTCTTCCTTGAAAATCGCGGCACAGAATAGCGCGCAACCAATCGCTCCGAATGAAGATATGAGCCAAGGCATGGCCAAATCGAAATTTCCCATATAGGCGCCAGCCAAGGAGCCAACAATAATTCCCGTTCTCTTCAAAACTGATTCAGAGCGGAAGATTTTTCCGAAATCTCCCCTGAAGCGGTGGTGTTTCATGGAACTTATGATCCATGCATCAGTAGCTCCTGACAGCAGTGTTGCTCCTATAGCCAATATGAATTCAGCCAAAACAAACAACCAGAAATTGTTTGCGAAGTAGTAGACCAGAAAACCTATGGCTCCGAAAATATGCCCCAGCACCATGGAAGTTTTTCTTCCGAAGACATCAGCGATGGAACCTGTGGGGACTTCAAGCAGGAAAACAATAGACATGTACAACATGTTGATCAGATTGATCTCAAGAAGATCCATCTTTCGTCCAGTCAGGAAGAGGGTGTACGTCACGAAGTGCAATCCCTGGAAAAAACTGGTTGCCAAAATCAGTGCCAGATACTGTTTTAAGATCTTTCTTGCCATAAGAGTACTCCTTTCATGTTAGGGGTTGAGGTTGGGATTCTATTCGCTAGACTCTTTGGATTCCTCCTTTCTTTTGATTTTTAAAGAACTTCTTTCAGGCGCACAAAAAAACTCGGCTGCCTGGCCGAGATGTTCTTTGCTTTTGCTTGTTATGAAATAGAAGTGTTTAGAAGATTTTATGATAAATATTCAGACATCCTTTCTTTGATGCAAAAACCACCTTGGCCAGACTTTTGAGCTGGGAAGCATAATCCACGACGAAAATACCTGTGGACTTCTCCAAGCGCATTTTTGGCTGATTCAGTTTTGTGCATTTTTGATGCTGCATATGTTTCAATTGATTTTCGATGAAATTATAATATTAAAAGAAATTTTGTCAAGTTTAGTCTGTGGATAAGTGTTGATGTGGCTATGCAAGAAAAAGAAAATTTTTGCTAGATTTGTGTCTTGCGAGCCTGATTCCTTTTTGAGCACGCATTTGGACGAAGAACTATGTCCAGATGCTCAAACTCACTGTCGTTCATGTTGGCCAAAAAGAAATCAGACTCGCGATACTTAAAAACGCCTCAAACAAGGCGTTTTGAGCTAGCTTAAGGCATGACCTCGATTTTTTTATTGTTGCTGTGCTGGCTGCGGGGCTGGTGTGGAGGCGCCGAAGCCTAGGGTTTGAAGGAGAGTTGTTCTTTCTGGGAATTCGATGGTGTGCAGTGTTATGGCGCCATTTTGGTCTGTGTCTGTGAAATAGATGAGCGCGTCAGAATTGTTGTTGACCACGCTGGCTTTGTCGCTATTAAGACTGATCAGGTCCATGATGTTGCGATGGTCCCTTTGATCCAATTCGATCAGTTTCAATTTGTTGTCAACAGTCAAAATGACATGTTCATAGTCGCGCGTCCATTGCACATTCTTGATCGGATCCACAAAGCGTGTGACAGGCATGATCTCATTTTCAGAGCGGGTCGGCTGCACGTCCCAATCGCGCACAAAATAGGCGAATACTTCATGATCGCTCCAATAAAGCAGTTTCTTGCCGTCATCGGAGAATTGCGAACCGAGCGCATTGTTGGAAAGCTGCTGGAAATAGTCATCTTTTACACCATGATTGAACACATAGAGATCCCCAGTCGGATTCAGAAGCGTCAGACGGTCGTTGTCATAGGCAATGATCTGATAGTTCGGATCGCTCATATCAGGGGCTGTGCGGGTGATTTGCTCAGGCGTGTCTGTGCCGTCGAGGTTTGTTTGAAACACCATGCCCTCGGGTAACTGGAAAAAATAGAGGTTGCCGGCGGCCAGTTCGTAGCCGGAAATGTTTTGCGCGACTTGGCGGATGTCAGCCGAGGAAGAACCAAGATCGGCGCGGAAAAGATTGCCGCCTGAAATATAAAAAAGAACGTTTTGATTCTTGGGATCCCAACGCACATGCGAAAGATCCGAAGTGCCAGCTATATCTTTGAGGTTGGAAACTTCTTTGGTGGAAACATCAATGATCAGATAGTTCTTTTCGCGGGTGTCGTTCTTGATGGCAGGGATAATCATTTTTTCTGCCTGCGGAGTCCACTCGATGTTTTCCTGGTCATTGTCAGTGAAGGAATATTCCCTGGTTGAGAAAATTTCCTGCGATTTGCCATCGGCTGCTGTTGCAGCGCTTACGGAAAAAGTATCGCCATTCTGACGCGCGACTGCAGTCACATTCTTTTTTGGTGAAATGAAAAAGCGCAAAGTTCCATTGGAATCATAAGGAGTTTGCAGATAGGAATCCTTGGTTAGGATGACATTCCAGAATTCCGTGGAGATGCCGCTGTGCACAGTAACTCTTTTGGACCAAGTGGCGTAGCCCGGGGATTTGACTTCCAGAAGGTAGGAGCCTGGCTCTATGCCGTCTATGTGATAGGAATTGTTGATACGGTTGAGTTTTTTGGAAGAATAAAGAATGCCATTTATGTACACATCTGAGGCTTGAGGGGTGGTTTTTAGCGTTACAGAGCCGCCATACACGAAAATGCCCCGCTCCATATTGAAGCGGTAGCCGAAAGCATAGCCAATAACTGTGGCGCTAGTAAGCCAAAAAAGGACAAAAAGTGTCCACCAGAATATTTTCTTTGGTATTTCTGAATCTTCCATATCAAATACAATTATGAAGGAAAAGATTTGTTTTGTCCACCCAGCACTATGTTTTGCACCGGCTTTGCCGAATAGCGCTTTGCGCTGTGCAAAAGTCAGTGCTGGGTCCATATTTCCGCTTTTGACTGTTTCATGTATACTTAAGGCATATTTTTAATGATTTTGGGAATATGCAATTGGACAAA
>DASVYU010000001.1:0-22262 GCA_036391995.1 Patescibacteria group bacterium | reverse complement strand
TCACATGACGCATTTTATGTGATTTTTGTTGCGAGTGAAAACGAACATAAACAGCGCTTGGGCGGCAAGCGTCTTCATGATCTCAGGATCTTCAACCGTATGCGCAGTTGTTTTTTTGCGAATGATTATGCAGCAGCCTATGCCATCGACTGCACGCGGAGAATGTGCCACGATATATTCCTCATTTTCAAAAAAAATTGCATTGGTATTGCAATTTTCAACAGAGGCATCAATATTGGATTTCGGATCGCTTTTCAAATCCTTAAGCACAGCACGGGTGTTTTGATTCACGAATCTAATCATGAAATCATCCGATCTGCTGAACGTGTGGATTGCGCCCATGATGGAATCGAACATTTCCGATTCTTTTCTTGCATTAAGTTTGGAACTTTCCGGAAAACCCAGCGCGATGTTTTCCAAAATATCCAATTTGCGGTTGATCTCCCCTATGTACGAATAAGAATGGGTCAGGTCCTTGGACATGCGATTAACCTGGCGGATGATGTTAGATTTTTCTTTTAATTGCTTGTTGTATCTTTTTTCTTGGATCACATACAAGGCAAACGCCGCGGTTCCCAGTAATAAAATAGTAAATTCCTGAGTTTGAACCACACTGAACCCGTAAGCGCCTTGGCGAACCAGAGAAGGAATATATACGATGATGGAAAAGATGATCAGATAAATCCAATACATAGATTCCTTTCGTTAGGTAATTGGTTACTTATTATCCCACCATATCGATAAAAATGTCAATGGGAACCAAAAAAGAAACCCCGCAATGAGCGGGGTCTTTCTTAATTCTTGCAATATAGCTTGTTGATGTACTCATCCAGGTCAGCTTTGAGGTCATCGCGATCGAAGGCATATGCCAGTGTGGCTTTGAGATAATTCAGTGGATCTCCCGTTGTCAGCCACTCACCATCCTTGAGTTCCTTGGCCAAAAATGTTCCGCCTTCTTTGACATATGTCTTTATAGCATCAGTTATCCAAAGCTCATTTCCTTTGCCTAAAGCAGTTCTTTTCAGAATATCGAGGAATTTTTGATCGAGAATCATACGCCCGAAATCTGCCAACTGGGAAGGTGCTTCTTCAACGGAAGGTTTTTCAATAATATCTTCGATTTCATTTGTTCCCTCTCGGAGCTTTACGATTCCATAGCGATTAACAACTTCTTTTGGAACTTCTTGTACGCCGATCATAAGATGCCCGTTTTTTTCATAATCTTGCACCATTTGCTTGGTAAAAGACACCTCTGATTTAACCAGGTCATCGCCCCAAACAAAAACGAATGGCTCGTCATCTACCAGACTTGCAGCTGACAATGCTGGCGTTCCATTTCCATATGGTCCTTTTTGGCGAACATAGATGAAGTTAGCCATTTCAGCAACACGCCCGATCTCATCAGCGTATTTTTCCTTGCCATTTTTTCTAAGATCGTCCTCAAGTGCGGTGCTATGATCGAAATGATCTTCCAGAGGTTTCTTGTCCCAACGAGTTACAAATATGATGTCTTCGATGCCAGCTTCAACCAATTCTTCAACAACCAATTGAATGATAGGTTTGTCGACAATCGGGAGCATTTCTTTGGGCATGGATTTGGTTGCCGGCAGAAGTCTTGTTCCACTACCAGCTACGGCAATGACAGCTTTTTTTATTTTCGCCATGGTTTTGCTTTTTTATTTGATAAAAATTTATTTGGTCTGATCATTCTTTAACATCTTGGAGCGATGCTTCAATTCGGCATTAAACTCTTTAATGGCTTCATCCATTAGAGGATGGAAATTGCGCGAGATGCCTTTTTCTTTCACGATCATACCAGCTTCCAAAAGAGAGTCCGGGGTGCCAGCATCCAGCCATTCGCCTTCAAACAAAGTCACTTCCAATTCTTTCATTTTGAGATATTGCCTGTTCACATCAGTGATCTCATATTCCCCACGCAGCGATGGCTTGAGTTTCTTGGCAATTTCCACAACTTTGTTGTCATATAGATACAGTCCCGTCACAGCATAATCGCTGATCCATTTTTCAGGCTTCTCCACGATTTCCATGGCTCTATTTTCCTTGTTGAAGCGGACCACTCCGAAACGCTCAGGATCAGGAACTTTCTTGGCAAACACATGTCCGCCGGAGCGGAATGCCTTGATCTGTGCAGAAAAATCATCCTCAAAAATGTTGTCACCAAGAATCAGCGCTACGTTATCATCGCCGATGTGGTTTTCTCCCAGCACGAATGCTTCCGCCAAGCCTTTTGGCAATGGCTGCACTTCGAATGTGATGTTGATGCCATGTTTCTTGAAAAGAGATCCCAATAGATTCAGAAATTGTCCGCTGTGTTCAGGAGCCACGATGATCAAGATGTCCTTGATGCCAGCTTTGATCAGAGTGTTTAGCGGATAGAAAATCATCTGGCGATCATACACAGGCAAAAGCTGCTTGGATGTGGTTGCAGTCATTGGGAAAAGCCTCGTGGCTGTTCCCCCTGCCAGAATGATGCCTTTCATCTTCCTTTTTCTTGGTTTACAAATTGTTTCCCCCATACCAATTGTTTGAAAATTTTAAATTTAAAATTGAAAATTACGTGTTTACACGGCCGGATATATCGGATATTGCTTACAGAATTTCACGACCTCTTTCTTGATGACTGCCAATTTTTTCTTGTCCTTGTAATTCATAATGATTTCATCTATCCAAGCCACGATCTTCTTGATTTCTTTTTCCTTCATGCCACGGCTTGTGACAGCCTGCACACCGATTCTCACTCCGCTCGGATCAAACGGAGAACGTGGATCGTCCGGAATCATGTTCTTGTTTATGGTAATGCCAGCTTCATCCAGAGCCACTTCCGCTTCTTTTCCGGTCACGCCTTTGCTGCCGAATATATCAACCAGAACCATATGATAGTCTGTTCCGCCGAACATGATCCTGTATCCTTTCTTTGTAAGCTCCGTTTCCAAAATCTTGGCATTCTTGATGACTTGCTTGGCGTAAGATTTGAATGAAGGCTTCAAAGCCTCGCCGAATGCCACAGCTTTAGCAGCCACATTGTTCATGTGCGGTCCGCCTTGGAAACCAGGGAATGCAGATTTGTCGACGGCCTTGGCATATTTTTCTTTGCACATGATCATGCCGCCGCGCGGTCCACGCAAAGTTTTGTGAGTAGTAGTTGTCACGATGTCGAAATATGGCACCGGGTTTTCAATGGCTTTGCCAGCAATAAGTCCTGCAATGTGAGCAATATCAAACATTGTGATGGCTCCGACTTTCTTGGCAATGGCAGTGAACTTCTTGTAATCCACCATGCGCGTGTAGGCAGAAAAGCCAGCCAGCATAAGTTTGGGCTTGTGCTTTTTTGCCATCGCCTCCAATTCCTTATAGTCGATGAGGCCATTCTTGCCTGTCTTGTAGCGCACGAAATTATATATATGCGCTCCCAGTGTCACAGGATGCCCATGCGTCAGGTGTCCACCATGCGAAAGATCCATGCCCAGCACAGTGTCACCCGGCTCCAGCACTGCATTATATGCAATCATATTGGCTGGCGCACCGGAGTGTGGTTGCACATTCACATGCTCTGCTCCGAAAAGTTTCTTGGCGCGATCGATGGCCAATTGTTCGACAACATCTGTATATTGCTGCCCGCCATAATAACGATGGCCAGGATAGCCTTCACTATATTTGTTCGTAAACACTGTTCCCAGCGTATCAAGCACAGCCTTGGAAACATAGTTCTCACTAGCGATGAGTTCCATGCCTTCCTGCTGTCTTTTCATTTCATTCTGAACGGCGCCATAAACTTGCTTGTCCTGTTTTTTCAGATTTTCGTAAGCCATAGAATAGATAGTTTTTTGAAAATTTATTTGGAATTTTTCAAGTATTCTCTAAGCGCTAATTTGTAACTCCTAAGTGGGTTAAGCTTCGTATTAATCAGCGTGGAAACATATGGTCTGGATGCCGGACGTGGGAACTCCTCCGAGCCCACCGGAATGACTTTAGTCTTCAGCTTGGCCATTTTATATAATTCTACGACAGCTTCATACCAGGTGCAAGCGCCTTCATTGGAGACATGATAAATGCCAAAAGGCTTGTTGGCCTCAATAATCTCTTTGGTTTTTTTGGCAAGATCAGGAGCATAGGTGAATTTGCTTGTTTCCTCATCCACTACTTTTACCCCGTCAAATTGCTCGCCCAAGCGAGCACCGGCTTTGCCGGATTTGACAGGGTGAACTTCTTTTTCTTTTTGTCTTCCTATCTCAAGCATCACATCAAAAAAGCTTCTCTTGGCACCTTTGGCCTTGGCAGGTTTTCCAAAAAGCTTTGAGAGGCGGATGATGTAGTATTTCTCTCCATATTTCTGCACATTGTCCTCACCCATCAGCTTACTTTTGCCATAATTCTGAATGGGTTCCGCAATGTCGTCTTCCTTGAAACCTAGTTCTGGCACGAAGCCTTCATGCAAAGAGCATGTTGAGCATGAGCCCGCACAACCGGCTGGCTCTGGAATTTCCGGCATGCCGGAAAAGACGTAGTCTGTGGAATAATGCACCAGCGTCGCATCTAATTTCTTGGCGATCTTGGCCAGGTATCCGGGAGCTTTGCCATTCAAGGCCTTTGCTTTGGCGAATTCTTTTTTGTCCTTTTCGCAAAGATCAACCGCATTATATGCGGCTGCATTCAAGATGATGTTTGGAGAAAGCTTGGCGATCTTTTCCTTCACTTGCGCTTCGTCTGTGATGTCGATTTTGTCAAAATCCCAAGCGGTGACTTTGTAGTCGCTGTCGCTTTTGAAAACACTCACGAGTTCCTGACCAAGCATGCCCTTGGCACCTATTATCAAAACTTTTTGCATATTGTTTCAGTTTAATTTCTTACTTCATTACAATATGCTGAAATATTGTAATATTTTCAATTTAGCAAACACTTCGATACTTTCGAGTATGAAAGTATCTGTCATTTTCTTATTATATATTTCTTGTATTGCTTTTTGTAATATTCCTGATAGCTTCCATTTTTGATGTCTTTCCACCAAGCTTCATTCTGCTGGAACCATTCCACTGTTTTTTTGATGCCTTCTTCGAAAGTCACCTCCGGCTCCCAGCCGAGTTCATTCTTTATTTTGGAAAAATCGATGGCATATCTTCTGTCATGTCCTTTGCGATCTTCCACATATTCAATCATCTCCTCACCTTTACCCAGCAGATTCAGAATGGTCTTGGCAATCTCGATGTTCGGCTTTTCGCCGTTGCCTCCCACGCAATATGTCTCACCAATTCTGCCTTTGTGGATGATGGCATCGATCGCTTTGCAATGGTCTTCCACATACAGCCAGTCGCGCACATTCATCCCATCGCCATAGATCGGAATTTTCTTGCCTTCCATGAGATTGGTGATGAGCAATGGAATGAGTTTTTCCGGGAAATGAAAAGGTCCGTAGTTATTGGAACAGTTCGAAATCGTCACAGGCAAATTGTGGGTATGGAAATATGCCCGCACAAGGTGGTCAGAAGCCGCCTTGGAGGCCGAATATGGGGACCTGGGGTCATAGGGCGTGGTCTCGGAGAAAGGCGCGTCCTGAGCCTCTAGGGAGCCAAAAACCTCATCCGTAGAAACGTGGTGGAAACGCTTGTTTTGGTGCCTACGAGCCGCTTCCAGCAGGGTGTGGGTTCCAATGACATTTGTGCGTACAAACGCTGCTGAGTCCAAAATAGAGCGGTCTACGTGCGATTCTGCGGCAAAGTGGACAACAATATCCGCCTCCTCAACTAATTTGTCCACCAATTCGGCGTCGCATATGTCCCCTTTTACGAAGCGGTGCCTGGGATTGCCTTCCAGTGCTTTGAGGTTTTCCAAATTGCCCGCATATGTGAGAGCATCCAGATTGATAACTTCATAGTCAGGATATTTGTTTAGGATGTGATGAACGAAATTGGATCCGATGAATCCCGCTCCGCCAGTAACTAGAATTTTCATAAAAATATATCTTTAAAATGGCGAATTAAAACCTTTGAATGGCGGGTGCTTTTTGTCTTTTTCCGAAAGGATCGGATTTTCCACCGGCCAATAGATGCCGAGATCGGGATCGTTCCACATGAGGCCACCTTCGGAAGCTGCGTCATAAAAATCGTCGCATTTGTATTGGAACTCCGTGTCATGTTCCAATGTGCAATAACCATGCGCAAATCCTTTGGGCACAAAGAGCATCAGGAAGTTGTTGGCTGTGAGCTCGAATCCTTCCCATTTGCCATAGGTTGGAGAGTCTTTGCGCAGATCCACAATCACATCATAGACCGCGCCCTTGGTCACGCGCACTAGCTTAGCTTGTGTCTTATTTGTCTGAAAATGCAAACCACGCAGCACGCCTTTAGTTACTGATTTTGCATGGTTGTCCTGCACGAAATCAGCTTTGATCCCTAGCTCGTCGAATTTCTGCTTGGAGTAGCTTTCAATGAAAAATCCCCGCTCATCCTGGAACACTTGGGGCTTGATCAGATAAGCGTCTTTTAAACTTGTTTCTTGTTTTTCCATTTACCCTGTTAAATAAGATTTGGATCTTTAAATTTTAATAAAGATTCACAATCTCACTTCGATCAAAATTTATTATTATGTTTTTGCAGCATTCAACCTGAATCCAAATCTTAATTTCGCAAAGCAAAATTATTCAACAGGGTGAATTTGTCTTTTGATAGGCCTTTTTATGGTAACGCATTTTGGCAAAAAGAAAAAGGGCCGCCGTTGGCAACCCAATTCGCATTCCTTTTTCACAAAGCAGAGAGAATGGCCTCATGTCTCAATGCTGCCAACTCGCTTGTCTCATCCAGGAAGGCGCAGCAGAAATGCCCTTGCTGATCGAGAATCTTAAGGAATTTGTCCGCATGTTCCCGAAGATGAGCTGCTATGATTACAGAAATACCACATTCCTCGCCTCTCACTTTTCGGACTTTTTCTTCCAAAATCCACTTGCCGATCATGCGTTCCGGCGCATCGATTATGACTTCACTGGCATCACAAAGACATTCATAACAAAGAAGCTTGTGAGCCTCCTCAATTGCCTTGGAGCGCCTGAGACCTGTACCAACAATATGGATTTCCTTAATATACCCTTTTTTCAGAAGAGTTGCGACGAATTTCAAGTCGCCTTTAAAACCCTTAAGTGGATCTCCCCAGAGGCAGCCCTGGACGCAAACAACAGCTTTTCTCATAGCACACCCTCCCTGTTGGTCTTGATAAGAACTGTATTATTTTGTTCCATTTAGCAAATATTCACCTTTGTCTATTTTATATGAATAATCCTTCCTTTGTCCATCTGCGCCGATCACATGCACTGTCAGCGGGACATCATCCAGTCCGGCTTGTTTTTGGATTTTCAGAGCATAATTATTTCCCAATTCCTTTGGCAAAGCATAATTCAATTCCACAGTCTTGCTAGAATTGATCGGCACAATCACAATGGCACCGAAATATGTCTTACCCAAATCCTCTCCAGTTTGCGGGTCATCGAAATTTTCCGAGCTTTGCAGAACAGATCCTTGCGGCACATATACCCTAAGGTAAGTGAGGTAATTGCGCGTCATCCAATCCTTTTGCAAAGCAGTGTGATTGTAGGTTATTTTCAAGTCAGCTTGTGGCACATCCTTTGAAAGATCAATCGTGTAATCCAATGATCTTTTCATGTAATAATCACTCTTGAATGCCCCCAGATTGGCATCGACTGCCATAAGAAAGTCTTTGTTCCAATCCTGATCCACGCTTCCAGTCCAACCAAAAGAGCGAGCGATTTTTTGCATGCTCGCATTTTGGAAATATATCTGAATATCTTTTTTGCTCAAATCAGCCAGTAGAACTTTGATCAGCTTTAGTTTCTGCACAACGGAAAAATTAAGCACCTTTTCCTCAATCTCCCTGGCCAGATCATTCATCACACTCTTACGGTGCTCGCGCTCTATTCCCTGCTGTTCAAATGCTTTTTCCACTTGGTATTCCAAAGATATGATCGCATTGCCGCTATCGTATGACCCAGGATAGCCATTGACCTCTATCGGGCCTGTCACTTTCAGCATCGAGGCTAAAGTATTGGAAGTGATCCCGATGATCCCATCGAATTTTTCTTGTCCGCCTGAAGCGTGATATATTTCTTCAGCCTTTTGGGCGTCAGTTGCAAAATCCGGCGACCAATTGGAGTCGCGCAGTTTCCATGAATTCACATGCATGATTTCGCCGATCGGATATGGCGGTGGCACATTCGCAGCGCCGCTGTCGTCAAAATTGGAAAGGTCATGCGTTTCCAAAGATACGATGCGACCGCTTCGCACTTTCAAAATTCCGAACGCACCGATGAAACCGCCGCCAGGACGCAGCTCCAAATTGTTCTGAAAAAGAAGCATGAACGTCTTCTCTTTGTTCCAAAAATTCAAATAGAAAAACCACCCAGCCAAAAAAGTGACTGAGGTTATCCAAAAAATAATCCAGAATTTCAAAGAATATTTTGGCATTTGTTTTTAGAGTTGGCCTTTCAAAAGTTGATTTAATCTTTTTTTGAGTTCATCCGCAGAAGGTTCGCTATGAGTTTGGGATGCTGCTTGTTTTTCAGCTTCATCCTGAGCTTGGGGCGACTCGGCAGGTGCGTTGAAAAAAGCATCGTCTGCAATTGGAAGATTGTCGGGAGCACTGGCCTTTTGTGCGTCACGAACAGGCCCTCCTGCAACGCTTTGTGTAGCATTGCGGGCAGGCATTTCTGGAAAGTTGGGATACATGTCTTGAAAAGCTCTTTCCTGCACTTTGAGAACTTCCGGATCTTGCTGCATTTGCTGAGGCGCTTCCTGCTGGTTTTCAGTATGTTGTTCGATTTCAAGATTTGAATATGCAGCCATCTCGTCCAGCGGAGCCTCGGATTGTTCAGTGTTGTATAAATCTTCCAATGAGCCCTCCTTTTGAGACGCGTCTTCTTGCTCGGCCTTCTTGAATTCCCACCAAGGCTTGCTGAAAATGCCATCCACTGGAAGAACCAGTTTTGCACGCATAGCAGCCAGGCTTTCCACCATTCCAGCAATGGCAGCTCCCAGCACGATGCTTGCCAGCAGGAGCCATCCCCAATCCGAATGCCTGCTTGTCGTAATCGGCTCTTCGATCACCTTAAGATCGACATCATTTTTGACATCATAGTACATCGCTACAGTGTATTGCAATTCTTTCTCCACTTTGAGCGCAAGCTGCTGAGAATCATTCTGGTTGGCAGTTTTAACGCTTAGTTTGATAATGCTACTGTCAGCCTTTATTTTTCTAGCGCTCACTATGCCGTCCCAATATTGCTTGCGCTGATCCTCACTGCGAGTAGCCACTGCGTCTCTGACATCCGGATTATATTTCAAAATCCTTTCATAGAAAGCGACTGTGCGAGGCAGATTTTCCAGATTTGAAACGATCTGCTCTTTTTGAGCAGCAGCAATCTGGGATTTGGGCACAACCATGACTTCAAATGAAGTCACATATGTTTTGCCAACCGAAAGCAGCATTGCAAAAAATATGGCAGCTAGTAGCAGCGCCACAATCGCGAAGCGCAAAGAGATGCGTCCTTTCATTAATGAGATTTTCGCAGCAGATTTTTCCAGTTCCATAGGTATTTATGATTATCTAAAATTAATTTCTGACGATTCATACAATCTGCCCCGTTCTTTTTTTCTTCCGCCTGCCGCCTGTCCAAAACCTTCTTGCCAAGTTCTCCTATTCTGCGGACTTCCTCATTGCGGCTCAGCAGATAGGCCAATCGATCACGAAGATCCAAAACGGATTTTGATTTGAAAAAGAATCCTCCATTTTCCAAAAACTCCTTGGCTTCCTCACTATCGCTTGAAAGTATGGCCAATTTCTTTTTCATGGCGCGCTCGAATCTTTGCTGAGAAAAAACATTCTCGAAAGGTTGCGCCAAAAGAAACGCGTGCGTCATGAGATCATTGAGAAAAATTTCCTTGCGCACGCAGAAAAACAAAATATTCTCCCTGCCTTCACTGAGAAAATACAAATATTTCACATAGTCCTCGTCGTCGTTCCCGTCAGCCGCGATCACCAACTTGAAATTGTTCGGCGTCTTAGCTGTATCTTCCAGCTGCTTGAACGCTTCGATCAGATAATGCACACCTTCATTCTTGCTCAGTCCGCCGGAAAAAAGGACATATTTCTTGTCTCGTAAGCCCCAGAGTGAGATGTTTTCTGTGATTTTCTTGCGTTTTTGCATATTTCTTTAGGACTTATATGTTTATCAGAAAAAATCGCTTTCGTCAAGCTGACAAGAGATTTTTCAACATCCCTTCTCCCCATGGGAGAAGGTGCCCGCATGGCGGAAGAGGGCAACACTCTTCCCTCACCCCAGCCCTCTCCCAAAGGAGAGGGGGTACTAAGGAATAGTACTTTTGGGAAACAAAAAACAGCCTTTTACGTTGAAACGGCCGTGTCGTGTACCTTCGGTTCGAAGGATTTTTTCTTACTGGTTTACATATATGTATAACTTGCCGGTACATTCGCCCACATGGTTGGCACGAATCATATCCTTAGATCTCAAGGTGAGCATCCGTACTTCTTTGCTGTCCACTAGGGAGTGCAACAGCCTTCGGAACCTCAGGGAGAGCATTCCGTTTTACTACTTGGGAGTCCGGGCCAATATTGCCAGCCCGGACTCCCTGCGTCGTCATCCCTCGATCTCGCCGCTTGCGATGGCTTTTTCGACCGCGTTCTTCTGTGCGATCGAATCAGCATCGTTTCCATTCAAGCCCCCGTTGTAGTAGAGGTTGAGGATCTGGGCGTCGGTCGATTTCATGTGGCCAGTAGACTTGGCGCGAACCCTCACATTCGGATCGGAATCCGAAATGCGCAGAGTACGCACGCTGCCATCGATGACCACAGGATGACGTGTGATATCCTTCCCTTTGCCATCGACGTTCTTGAGAGTGAAGGCGCGGAGAAGAGTTATGACCTCACCGTTTTTGCCCGGGGCTTCTGCAAACCCAGTACGCACTTCTTCGATAAGTTCACGGAGAGTTGCGTTTGTGGCTTGTGTAGCCTCCAGGTTTGCAGCGACTCCTTCTGCCACCGGCTGCATTGCCGCAGTAACGTTGGCAGGGATTTGCTCCACGCGCTCAACTACCCTGTTCATGGCGCGGTACGTGTCCGTTGCCACATGGAGGGTGTCGTGGGTCGCACGATGGATCGGCACGAGCTGCCGACGCGTACGCATGTGCATCGCAAGAATCCACAGCGCAAGCAGCGCGACGGCGATGACCGCCAGGATGATTCCACCCGTCGCCACATACGAGATGTGGTCATGGATGGCCCAGGCGCGTGCATCAGCCTGATTGTCGACATACTTGAAATGCTCCAGCATGTCGTACCGGTTCTGATTGGCAGCTTCCCGGATCTCTTTCCGAGTCGCACGTTGTTCAGAACGGCTGGCTTTGACGCCGCGTTCTACGACTTTTACCACCTCATCCCGACCCGTCACCGGATCGATGTTGTGGTAGTAAACCGGCGGATTCTGTGGTGGATGAATCGTCACATCATTCGCTGAACCGAAAGCATGCGCTTTGGCAGCAAGAGAAGTGGCGAAAACGAGCAATACTATGACGAACATGAGCTTTTTCATAGCAACCCTCCAGGGATTTTTGTAGGCGGGCCCTTTCGAAGCCCGCCGAGGCTGTCAGCTTAAGGTGAGATTTGTGGAATACCGCTCCAGAGTACGACGGATTTTCATTATTTCCGTTTTTTCGTACTTGGTAGCCTTAACCCATTTATCAGCACCGTTCTTCTTATCCTCATGTTTTACGTAAACGGGAGCTTTCCAGTACGCATCAATCGAGTGGTCCCTGGCATAGAATGCACTAGCCAGTCCGTATTCGACTTCTGCGATGATGGAATTAGAATCCCCATGCTCACGGATGTCAAACCCGTGAATGTAGTTGAGCTCCGCCATCTGATAATGCTCGATAGCGTCTGCAAGATATCTCCTGTTGCCCGTACAAACATAGGCATCCAGACTAGCTCTTGCAGCTACAAGCCTCTCGTACATGTTGCTGTGGCAATACCGCCAGCAAGTGGCGATCTTGGCTTCAGCAGCCTTGATCTCTTTCAGAATCCTCTCCAGATTGCACTCCGGTTTGACTTCCGGAGCAGGCGCAGGCTTGGGCTCCTCCTTAAAAACAGGAGGTGCCGGCGCTGGAGCTGTCTGCTGTGCAGGCTGAGGCGGATAGCAAGCAAGCTGTGCAGCATTGATCGCTTCCCCAGACACCTTCACAACCTTGACCTTTATGTCATAGACGTATTCAGCATAAGCCTCGCTGGAACCTATGATGGCTCCAACCGACATCGATCCAGCTCGGGCACTGTCTGCAGAAGAAACTGCAGCTGCCGCACCGCTGCCAACGCCCAAGCCGCGAAGCTGGGCGATGTCACGACTGCGATACTCCACCACTAACGCATACTCGCCGGTATCATAGACACCTTCGAGCGCCGCGTAAGCGACTATCGCACTCAGAGGAGCACCTTTAGCACCCGTACCATTGTACTCTGCGACAGTCCTGTTGCCAGGAAAGTCAGGAACGAGTCTTACTACTGCACTGTCCTTAACCTCGCCGTTGTACTTCTTCACACGCACCGTTCTTTCGATCGGGCTGGTAAATATGTTGAAGAAGTAGAATCCTCCCCTATCGGTATAGCTGGAGGAGTCTTTCATGTTCTTCAACTCTTCGACGGTGTAGCTGTCACAGAGCAGTGCGTGCCATTGTCCATCAGAAACGATGGGCGCAAGCGTAGCGATGCCGCCAACAACACCCGGTGTAGCTGTGATATGCTCACGGGGTGATGTTACAATCGCACTCGAATGCGCATCCTGCCCTTGCTGTTGCCCTTGCTGCTGGCCCTGGATTTGACCCTGCTGGGCATTGCCGCCCGTCGCAGTCGCATTGACACCCACAGTCGTGTGGACCGTAGTGTTCTGGTCCGCAAACGCGAGGCCTGCGAACACTGCCAACACCACCATCACCATTGCCATCGAGGTAATCTGTTTCATGTCCTTCTCCTTTCGTCGCTGTATTCGTTGAGGTTGGATTTGTTGTATGTAAACCTAATTCGGTTGTCAAAGAAGTTATATATTCAATCGATACTTATTTTTCAATAAGAATCGAACAAAATATACAGCTGATTTCTACCTCATCTGTCACGATTTTCAATCGCGACATCTTCTCCTTAACAAAGGAGAAGAAACTGCGGTATAAAACTTTTAACAGTCTATTGTAGCAAAAAAAAGCGCCTTTGTCAAGGGTATCGACAAATAGCGCTTTCCTTAGCCAAAAATCGGCATATTTATTTTACTATCTCAGCTTTGATGATGATTCTTTTGAGATTCGTGCCAATCGGCCAGCAAGTCGAGAGTGTCAGGGTCGGATTCTGCGTGTCGGCAAAAACCCTTTGGTCATCAGCCGTCGTGATGAACTTGTCAGTGACTTTATATTGGTAATAGATCGCCCTGCCATTGGTCTGGATCGTTTTGACGTTGATCAAATCTCCGTTTTGCAGATTTCCCAGATCCTTGAATACATGATTGTAGTCTCCTTTAGCCCAGACATAATTGCTGGAATGTCCTGAGATGATTGCATTGCCGTTTTGTCCTGGAGCTGCGGTCTTGTAGAAATGACTGAGACCTTTTTCCAGATCAGTCAGCATTTTCTGGTCATCCATGGACTGCGACCAAACCATGGGCGCATCCACTCCAATCTTGTCTATGTGCACGAAAACCTGAGGCTTCGTGTCTCCTGGAGCGTCCGGATCATAGCCATTGGCAATCTCCTGCTTGTCGGAAAATCCATCTCCGTCCGTGTCAGCCTTCAAGGGATTTGTTCCATAGACATATTCCTGATAGTTCGGCAGTCCATCTTTGTCAGGATCAGCATCCAGGCTGTTGTTGCTACGGTCCAAGCCGTAGCGCTTGGCCCATTCATTATAGGTTTCCATGGCGACAGTCGTGGAACCCAATCTTTTCTGGAGTTCCACGCCAATGTCTGCACCGCTCGGAAGAGCCGATGGAATGGCCTTCGGAGAGGGCTTGAGATCCAGATTGACCAGATAAAATCCTGCCAAGAACATGGCCAAAAAAAGGGCGCATAAGAAAGCGACCCTTTTCAAATGGATTTTTATATTTGCAAGTAATTTCTTCAACATGCGATTGAGAAAATTTCGCAATGGTTATTTCACCAAAGCGGAAACTTTTCTTGTGACTGCATAAGCAGCAAGCAGCGCCAAACCGGCTACGCCTGCAAGAACTCCCATGTCGCTACCAGTTGCAGGAAGTCTCCTGTGAGATGAAAACGATCTTCCGTTATGGTTTTCATCACCATGATTTTCATCATTTTTAACTTTTACATCAACATCCGTGTTCACTGAAGAGCTTGCACTGCCACCAGACACTGATTGAGATTGGTTTTGAGCTTGAGACTGGCTCTGGCTTTGAGCTTGTGTCCCTCCTCCATTTTGACCCTGAGATTGTCCCTGATTCTGGCTTTGGCTTTGAGACTGAGAAGCATTTCCGCCAGTCGCATTGGTGTTTACGTTAACATCAGTGTCAACATTAACTTTTGCTGAAGCAACTGCCACAAATGCAGCTGACATAGCTACAACAGCCAATACTGCAGCGCTGCGTCCCAGAATTCTCTTTGTCATATTATTTATAAATAAATTAATTACCTGCATTTAGCAGACTCTAAAGGTTAGCATAAAACCATATTTTTGTCAAGATAAGAAAAACAGCTTTTTGGTTGGCAAATACTTACTACAAACCTAAAGCTGTTTTATGCCTTAAATAGGCGGTTTTTGGCTACAATTTCACGGGCAGAGCCATTTCTTTCCCCGCGCGACTGATTGTCAAAGTCACCGTTTCGCCTTTGGCATGCTGACTCAGAAGATCGGAAAGCGGATTGTCCAAATTCACCTCCTGATCATTCACTTTAGTAACTATGTCATTAATCTGGAGTCCTGCAATTTGTGCCGCGCTGCCTGAAAGTATGGCCAGACCTTGCTGCCCAGAAGGAGCATAAATCATGGCTCCATTCTGCATGTTCAAACCATGTACCAAAGCATATTCCTTAGTGACCGGAATGTAATATGCTCCCAGCACCGGGCGCGAATCGAACTTGCCACCAAGCGCAACTTGCATTGATTGTTGGACCGCGTTGGATGGAATCTCAAAATATTGGTCAACATTGTTGATTGTAATCTTGCCGATGATGCCCAGCATATCTCCACTGTATCCAATGATCGGGCCGCCCACATAGTCGCTGCTGCCATTGAAATCCGATTCAAACACTCCTTCCAACTTCTCGCTGGAAGAAACCGTTTTGCCTCCCAAATTAAATGTCTTGTCGATGTTGCTCAAAAGGCCCGCTGCATAGCGATTGCGATATTGTCCCAAACCATTGCCGATGGCCACGACTTTCTTGCCCACGATCGCACTGGAAGAATCCGCAAAAGAAATGGCTGTCAGATTGGGAGCATCGATTTTCAGATAAGCCAAATTCGTGAACTCATCCACTCCCAGCAGTTTGGCATCATAGTGGCTGCCGTCATAAAGCAGAACTTCATAGGTAGCGTTCTGTTCGATGATGGCGCTGCGATAAGTCGCAATCATGCCATCACTTGTCACGATGACCCCTGTGCCGTTCTGATCGATTTCCTTGGCTGTCCTGCTAAAGGAATCTTTCTGGCTGGAAATAGAAATGATATTGACGACCGCATTGGAAGCTTGGGATGCCACCTCATTGATGGAATCATCTTCCTTGATCGTGACTTGTTCTGTCTTGTTGATGACAGTCACATTCTCCGAAGCGCGCTGCAGAAATTCAAAGTGTGACAAAAACCTGTTCGTTCTGATCATGGGCAAAACTCTTTGGTCAAAATATACTCCTCCAATACCGCCCACGACAAAAACGAAAAGTAGGATCGCAAGACCCCTGCCGATTCTTTTGATTCTTTCAGGATTCAATTTCATGATATATATGATTAATTTAATTTCTACTTAAACGACTGGCAGCCATGGCGAGCTCGCCAGCACGATTGCAGACAAAATGCTGAACACGATCAGATTCGATACAACCCTTCTTTTTGACAAATTATCCGAAAAGTGGCCTTGTACCAGATCCCAAAACACATAGTAAAAAATAAGAGTAACAGCGGCACTTGTCAAGTAACCAAAAGGCCAAAAGTTGACCACCCAGACTATTTCCCCCATCACCAATCCCAGCACCAAGCTGTAGCTGAAGACTTTCTTGGTGTCTTCATTAAGCAGCCAGAGGTATTGGAAACTCACCAAGACAGTCACAGACATCAATACGATCATCAGGATCCAGAGCGAGATGGCGAAATTAAGATAGATGCCCAAAGCCATGGCGTAAAAAAGAAAGATAGTGGCTACTGCCCCGGCACCGATAATGCCGTGTGCTGTTTTATCTTTGCTGTAACTGCGCAAACGATAGAGAGCTATGTGGATGAAATAATATGCCAGTGCCGAAAGGACTGCCAAAATGGCGCTTTCTATTTGGGATTGGACGAAATAAAGGAGTCCGAAAGTAGAAAGCGCAAAAAGAACAGGCATGGGTGTCATACTGCTTTTTTGCGAAATATCCTTGGCAACTTGATAGAAAT
Organism: Patescibacteria group bacterium; assembly: GCA_036391995.1. Classification (GTDB taxonomy): domain Bacteria; phylum Patescibacteriota; class Minisyncoccia; order Moranbacterales; family GWC2-37-73; genus DASVYU01. The sequence continues at coordinate 5,591 of DASVYU010000001.1, read as the reverse complement.
AGACGCCGAGCACGGCTATGGTCACAAGTCCCAGCCAAAAATGGTTCGAGAAGGCGCTGCCCAAAGCCATGCTGGCGCTATCAGATGAAGTGGATTCCAAAAAGACAAAGAAAATCAGGCTCAGCAGAAATACTTTGGAGTGGAAAAACATACTTGCAGTGAATTTTGATGGTTTATTTCTCTTTATTTTACCTCTTGAACACGATTTTGTCATTTTCCAGCTGCACCTTGACGCTGTCGCCTTCCGTAATCTTCTTCTCTATGATTTCCAAAGCTAGCTCATCAAGAATCTCATTCTGAATGATGCGTTTGAGTGGGCGAGCACCATAGTTAGGATCAAAGCCTTTGTTCGTGAGGTATGCCTTGGCTTCATTGGAAATCCTCAGCTTGATATTCTTTTCCGTCAGGCGCTGCTGCACTCCCTCCAATTGCAGATCTACGATCTGCTCAAGCACTTTCTTGCTAAGCGGATGGAAAATGATGATATCATCTATCCTGTTCAAAAATTCAGGTTTGAATTGTTCGCGCAGACTTGCTTGCACGCGTCTTTTCATTTCATCTTCCGAAATGTAATCTCCATTGCGCTCTACTTGGAAGCCGAACTCTTGCATCTTATGGATTATTTCCGATCCCACATTGGATGTCATCACAATGACTGCATTCTTGAAATTGACAGTGCGCCCCTTGGCATCAGTCAATCTGCCATCATCCAGAATCTGCAGCAGGATATTGAAAACTTGCGGATGCGCTTTTTCAATCTCATCAAACAGAATCACGCTGTACGGCCTGCGGCGGATTATTTCCGTAAGCTGTCCTCCTTCTTCATAGCCGACATAACCAGGAGGAGATCCGATCAGTTTGGCTGTCGAGTGCGATTCCATATATTCGCTCATATCCAAACGCACCAAGGATTTCGGATCGTCAAACAGGAACTCCGCCAAAGTCTTGGCGAGTTCCGTTTTTCCAACACCCGTAGGTCCCAAAAAAATGAATGACCCGATCGGCTTGTTTTCTTCAGAAAGTCCAGCACGTGATCTGCGGATCGCATTAGACACAGCCTTGATGGCTTCGCTTTGTCCGATTACACGTTTTTCCAGCTCTGTTTCCATATACACCAATTTTTCAGATTCTCCTTGCAGCATTTTTGAAACAGGAATGCCGGTCCAGCGGGAAACGACTCTAGCCACATCTTCTTCGGAGATTTCCTCTTTCAAAATGGAGTTTTCCTTTTGGATCTTGCCCAGTTTTTTTTCCTCATCTTTGATCTTTTTTTCCAGCTGCGGGATTTTGCCATAGCGGATTTCAGCCACTTTGTCCAATTCTCCACTTCTTTCTGCAAGCTCCGCTTCCGATTTCAATTTGTCAATTTCTTTCTTGTGCTGGCGACTGGCTGTGATCAGATCTTTTTCCGTTTGCCATTGCAGACGCAAACTGTTGGCACGTTCTTTGAGTTCTGAGAGCTGCTTGTTGATCTGCAAGATTTTTTTGCGCGAATCTTTGGCTTTGTCTCTTTGGATCGCTTTCTTTTCTATTTCCAACTGACGGATTTTGCGCTCCAATTGATCCAACTCGATCGGCATGGAATCTATCTGCATGCGAAGAGCCGAAGCGGCTTCATCGATAAGATCCACTGCCTTGTCAGGCAAAAACCTGTCTGTAATATAGCGAGAAGAAAGTTTTACGGCAGCCTGGATTGCATCATCCGTAATTTTGACTCCATGATGCAATTCGTATTTTTCTTTAATTCCACGAAGAATTGCAGTCGTATCCTGGACTGATGGCTCACTGACCATCACGGGCTGGAAGCGACGCTCCAGAGCGGCATCCTTTTCAATATAACGCTGGTATTCTTTGGTTGTCGTAGCACCAATTGTGCGCATTTTTCCTCGCGCCAGAGCGGGCTTGAGCATATTGGACGCATCCAAAGACCCTTCGGAAGCTCCCGCTCCCACCAAAGTGTGCAACTCATCAATAAACACGACATATTTTCCCGCAGCATGTTCAATCTCACGCAAAATGGCCTTGAGCCTATCTTCGAATTCGCCGCGGAATTTTGCGCCAGCAAGCAAAGATCCCAAATCAAGTGAAATGAGTTCCTTGTCTTTGAGTGTTTCAGGCACATCTCCGGAAGCGATGCGCTGTGCCAAACCTTCCACGATCGCAGTCTTTCCAGTTCCAGCCTCGCCGATCAGGACGGGATTATTTTTCGTGCGTCTGCTCAAGACCTGCATTACGCGACGGATTTCCTCATCGCGCCCAATGACCGGATCCAACTTGTCCTGCTTTGCCATTTGAGTGAGATTGATCGTGTAGCGCTCGATCACTTGGAATTTTCCTTCTGGTTCAGGAGAATCGACACGCTGCGTTCCACGTAACTGCGAAAGAATGCGCAGCACTGTGTCGTAATTCACGCCGAAATTTTCCAAAGTCTTCTGCGCCGGAGAGTTCACGTTAAGCAAGGCCAGCAGCAGATGTTCAGTAGAAACGAATTCATCATCGATGCCTTCCATTTCTCCTTCAGCCTGATCAAGAATCTGCAGCAGCGACGGAGTGATGTATATCTGTCCCAATCCGCCTCCGCTGGATTTGGGATATTTTTCAGCTTGTTTTTTGGCTTCTTCTTTGATGGCTTCAATTTCCACCCCGATTTTGCGTATGATTGTTGGCACAATCGATCCTTCCTGACTGACGAGCGAGTGTAGAAGATGAAAAACGTCCACTTGTTGCTGTCCCAAGGAAAGAGCCAGCTCCTGTGATTTTCGCAAAACTTCCTGGCTTTTGGTTGTAAGTCTGTTAATGTCCATGTCTTTGAAAAAAGTTAATTCTGCTTTGCGCTTGCACTGCTTTTAAATTTTGATTTTCTATTTCTTTTCTTCCAAAGTTACCTTGACTTCCGTTGTGTTGCCCTTATGCCAAACTTTCAACGTTAACGTGTCACCGACATTATATTTAGCCACAATGTCCCCCAACTGATTATCTGAAGTTATTTTCTCGCCGTTAACTTCCAAAATAATATCATTTTCCGTAATACCCGCCTTGTCGGCTGGAGAACCTGGTATCACAGCAAGGTCGGTAATGGCATTGCCTCTTAGAACTAGCACGCCATAATCGAAAGGCAATTGCGCTTGTTGCTGCACCAAGGGATCTATCGCGATATAGCGCACACCAAGAAATGGCACTTTTATCTGAGCTCCGCTCTTGACCTGATCCACCAGTCTTTTGGCTTGATTTATCGGCAAAGCAAACCCGATCCCCTCCGCACCTTGAGCTCTGGCCACATTGATGCCGATCACGTTGCCATTTATGTCAATCAGTGGACCGCCAGAATTTCCAGGATTAATGGCCGCATCAGTCTGAATGATATCAGTCAGTCTCTCGGTGTCTCCAGCCAGTCCAGAACCAGCATTCACATTACGCTTAAGTCCTGACACGATGCCGCGACTGACTGAGTTGGTGAATTCACCCAGTGAATTGCCGACTGCGATCGTGGTCTGACCGATCTGCAACGAATCTGAATTACCCAAAGGAAGAATTGGAAATCCGCTGCCGTCGATCTTGATCACAGCCACATCACGCACAGGATCACGAGCCAGAACTTTGGCAGGATATTGCTTGCCATCGTTGGTAACCACCATGTAGCTTGCTTGCTGATCCTCTACTACATGCCTATTTGTCAGGATCATGCCATCATCACTAATGAAAAAACCAGTACCACCACCGACTTGTTGCTGAGTGTCGTTGCCTAAGCCTTGCTGAGATTGCGGACTTGGAACGTCCGGGAAATCAAAGGGATTAAAAAGATTCTGCTGATTCCGAATGTTTTTCGAAATGATTATGCTGACAACTGCCGGAGTGGATTTTTGCACCACATCAGTCACAGCTGAATCTTCAACCAGAATCTGCTGTTTGCTTACTTGCGAATATACTTGCTGCGACTGCAGGCCAGGAAAATATTTGCTTATCCTTTGGCTTATTTTTGAAGAAACGACACTGCCGAAGCTGCCCGCCACCAAGCCGAAAGCTGCTCCCATGATAGAAGAAATAAGCACAGTCAACACGATCAAAGCAACAAAGGCACCAATTGAAATGCCGCGAAAAATTCTTCTATCTTTTTTTGTCAGCGAAAGCGGATTAAAATGGCTTCTATCTTTATTCTGCACATCCTCTGACATTGTTGGTTCTTTTTCCATAAGTTTATTTAATCACCACTAAGACTCACCTGCAAGCAGCTGAGCCTTCTGGAGACTCTTATGTTTTATACAAAGAGTTCGAATTGCTTATTCCAGAGAAATCGCATTCACCGGGCAACTGTCAACAGCTTCCTGGCAGTCGCAATCTCCGCAATCTTCGCTGATCACATGGGATTTACCGTTTTCAAGTTTGAATACATTAGGGCACAAGGACTCGCATGTTCCGCATCCGATGCACAAATCTTCGTTTACTTTTGGCTTTGCCATAATTTTGGTTTTATTAATTAATTTATTTATTATTTAATCCATTACAACATGATTGCTGCACCGCCCTTGAGCTTGGCTCTGGTATCTTTTTCATATTGGCGCATTCCGGCGTCCCTAAAATCAACCATGGCTTTGTCTTTATCCCAAACAAAATCTCCCAGTGGCACACTGATCTGCATCTGCCTCATCTGATCACCCAACCAGTCTGCAAATGTCTTTTTTGGTATGAAAACCTGTCTGAGCTGTAGTACGTACTGGCCATTTTCTTTCTTTTTATTCTCAACATCTACAATATGCCATCCGATCGAGCTTTCAATGATAGTATGCGGCTGATAAGCGTCGGCACCAAAAAGTGCTTGCTGCATCTCAGGTATCACCTGATCTTTGGTTACCCATCCAAGCTCTCCTCCCTTTTCTTTGGAAGCGCCTCGAGAAAACTCCTGCACGACCGCAGCAAAATCTTTGCCGGCATCCAATTCGCCTTTGGCTTTTTCTATGTTTGACTTAGCTTGTTCCCCGCTTTTGTCTTCCGCTTGGAAGCTTTGAGCAAGCGCTGCCTGATACATAGCAGGAGTCACAACTTTCTGCTTGAAGTCATCCAGTGTCCAACCATAGTTGCTCATGAGTTGCGCAGTTACATCCTGGGCGGTACCCAGCTCATTCAATTTTTCATTAACAGCACTGTCTATTTCATTTTGTGAAAAACCGATGCCCCGTTTTTTGGCAAGAATCATGATTGCCTGATCCTCGACGAGCTTGTCGAGAATTTCTCTTTCCTTTATTTTCAAATTCTTGCTTCCGTCAGCTGTATTCAGATCCAAGTTAAGCCCTTGAGCAGACAGATTCTGGCTTTTGTAAAGCTTTTCGATCGAATTCAGATTATTCTGGACATCAGACAAAAAAACCGCATGATTCCAACCAACAAATGCGGCCGGCAGCGGCATGACACGCGACAACGTCAATGCTGCTTTTTCACCGAAACTGCTGCGCAAACCATAGGCCATCACGCAAACCACTGCGAAAGCGACAATGACCAATGTCAGAATGGAATATATGAGAGTCGACAGCTTGATGACTTTCTCGTCATTTTCAGTTGATTTTTTTTGTTTTGTCATGGAAATTAATTATTCTTTT